>DBUL01000177.1 GCA_002307905.1 Rhizobiaceae bacterium UBA1291 | reverse complement strand
GCAAGGTCAACCCGACCCAGTCGGAGGCGCTGACCCAGGTCTGCGCTCACATCTTCGGCAACAATGCCGCCATCACCTTCGCCGGCAGCCAGGGCCATTTCGAGTTGAACGTCTACAACCCGATGATGGCCTATAATTTCCTCCAGTCGGTGCAATTGCTCGGCGACGCGGCCCGCTCCTTCACCGACAATTGCGTAATCGGCATCGAGGCGCGCGAGGACAATATCAAGAAGGGCGTGGAGAATTCGCTGATGCTGGTGACCGCCCTCAACACCCGCCTCGGCTACGACACCTGCGCCAAGATCGCCAAAACCGCCCACAAGAATGGTACGACGCTGCGCCAGGAAACGGTCGGCGGCGGCTATCTCAGCAACGAGGAGTTTGACGAATTGGTGCGGCCGGAACTGATGATCGGACCAAAGTGAGCCGTGCTGCGGCAAAACGGGCGGGCCCGGCGACGGGCTCGCTCCTGTCAAATCGATTTTATCGGGTCGGCCCGGATTTCAATCCATTCAACCGGTTCGCTTACCCTTTCGCGGCATTGAATTCTTCAAATCTAGCCCTTACACCACCGCCATCCGACAACCCGCCTCCGAAAGGCTTTTGACTGATGGCTGATGCTCTCTTTCCCCTCGGCGAAGACACCACCCCCTACCGCAAGATTTCCTCCGATCACGTTTCCGTCGACACCTTCAAGGGCCAGGAGGTCCTGACCGTCGATCCGGAGGGCCTGCGCCTGCTTGCCGAGACGGCCTTTGCCGACATCAACCATCTGCTGCGCCCGGGCCATCTCAAGCAGCTCGCCTCGATCCTTTCAGACCCCGAAGCGACCGACAATGACCGCTTCGTCGCCTATGACCTTTTGAAGAACGCCAATATCGCGGCAGGCGGCGTGCTTCCGATGTGTCAGGACACCGGGACCGCGATCATCATGGCCAAGAAAGGCCGCCGTGTCTGGACCGAGGGTGGCGACGAGGTGGCGCTCGCCAAGGGCGTGATGGACGCCTATGAGCACAAGAACCTGCGCTATTCGCAGTTGGCGCCGCTGAAGATGTTCGAGGAAAAGAACACCAGGACCAACCTGCCGGCCCAGATCGACATCTACGAGGAAGGCGAGGACGCCTACAAGTTCCTGTTCATGGCCAAGGGCGGCGGCTCCGCCAACAAGACCTATCTCTATCAGGGCACGCCCTCGCTGTTGACCCATGACCGTATGATCGAGTTCCTGAAAGACAAGATCCTCTCGCTCGGAACGTCGGCCTGCCCCCCCTATCATCTGGCGATCGTCATCGGCGGCCTGTCGGCCGAGATGAACCTGAAGACGGTCAAGCTCGCCTCGGCGCGCTATCTCGACAGCCTGCCGACCGAAGGCTCGGAATCGGGCCACGCCTTCCGCGATCTGGAGATGGAACAGGAAATCCACAAGNNCCCAGTTCGGCGGCAAGTATTTCTGCCATGACGTGCGCGTCATCCGCCTGCCCCGCCACGGCGCCTCGCTGCCGATCGGGCTCGGCGTCTCCTGTTCCGCCGACCGCCAGGCGCTCGGCAAGATCACAAAGGACGGCATCTACATCGAGCAGTTGGAGACCGATCCGTCGAAATACATGCCCGACATCGACGAGGCGGCACTGTCCTCCTCCGTCGTCAAGATTGACCTCAACCAGCCGATGAGCGCGATCCTGGCCGAACTGACCAGGCATCCGGTCAAGACGCGGCTGTCGCTGACCGGCACGATCATCGTCGCCCGCGACCTTGCCCATTCCAAGATCCGCGAGCGGCTGGAAAAGGGCGAAGGCATGCCCGACTACATGAAGAACCACCCGGTCTATTACGCCGGCCCGGCCAAGACACCGGCCGGCTACGCCTCCGGTTCCTTCGGCCCGACGACCGCCGGCCGCATGGACAGTTACGTCGACCAGTTCCAGTCCTTCGGCGGCTCGATGGTGATGCTGGCCAAGGGCAACCGCTCGCGCGCCGTGCGCGAGGCCTGCAAGACGCATGGCGGCTTCTACCTCGGCTCGATCGGTGGCCCGGCCGCGCGTCTGGCCCAGGACTGCATCAGGAAAGTGGAGGTGCTCGAGTATCCGGAACTCGGCATGGAGGCCGTATGGAAAATCGAGGTTGAGGACTTCCCGGCCTTCATCNNAGCCGGATGCGGAAAAAATGAACACACGAGGGCGGCGCGAAAGTGCCGCCTTTTTACTATCGGCGTTTTTATGCGTGTATTTTCAGAACCTTACACTCCCTCTGCACTGGTTCCCCAAAATATTGCGGACTATTTCTCGCGCGTCGGACATTAAATATTTCCAAACAATTTTCGTNNTTTTCGTCTAACTATTGGAAAGGATCGTGGATCCCAGAAGTGAATGGAGTTCGCCGATGAGCACGGCAACGACGCCGAAGGCGCAAATTCCCGATATATCGGCGCAGATCACCTTTGCGATGCGCAGCATGGGTGTTGCTCCGATTCCGCGGAACTACGAGCTTTTCTATGAGGCCTATATCGGCTCCAATCCGACCCTGACGAAGGAGCTTGCAGCGCTCGGCTGTAGGGCAACGCAGGATGAACTCGACCAGATCGGCCAGCAGTATTTCGGCGACCACCAGACCCGAGTCATCGAGAACGCCCATTCCAAGATCATCAATGAACTCGATGGACTGCTGCGCCTGCTGAAGCAGGAACAGACGTCACTGGAGAGCTACAACAAACTGCTTGGCGAGACCTATTCCCGCATCAGCACGAAGAACAACACCAGCGCCGACCTCCTGCGCAGCGCGATAACCCTGCTGTCCGAAGCGACCGGCGACACCATGGCCCATGGTGAGCAGACGGTCGAGCAGGTCAGTCAGAAGTCCCATGAAATGGACCAGGTCCGCAAGGAACTGGACGAATACAAGCGTATCGCAAACACCGACTCGCTGACCCGCATCGCCAATCGCCGCGCCTTCGACGAACGCCTGGCGTCGATCTACGGTGCCACGAGCAGCGCGCCGCTGACCGCCCTCGTGCTTGCCGACATCGACAACTTCAAGAAGATCAACGACACCTATGGCCACCCTGTCGGCGACAAGATCCTCGCAAGCGTCGCCACCGTGATCCGCGCCCATGTGCGCAAGGACTGTTTCGTCGCGCGCACCGGCGGCGAGGAATTCGCGATCATCGTCGAGGGCAACACGGCCGAGGAGGTCAACGTGATGTGCGAGCGCGTGCGTACCGCACTCGAAGCGACGCCGTTCAAGAACTCGAAAACCGGTGTGAACTACGGTCCGATCACACTTTCGCTCGGCTTCTGCATGGCCGGCGAGGCCGAGGATCCCGGTGAACTCTACGCCAAATCGGACATTGCGCTCTACTGCGCCAAGAATGCCGGCCGCAATCGGACGAGGATCTTCGAGGACGGCATGAAGAAGGACTTCACCAAGAGCTGGCTAATCTACAAGCGGTAGCGACTGGCCAAAGGCTCAAGGGCAGGCCGATATGCCGCCAGCCTTGGCGATCGCGATCTGTTCCGGGCGGTACTCGAAGTGCATGGTGTCATAATGATACCACCGGCCGCCCCAGATGAAGCCGTGTCGCTCGAACGCATCGACGATCTCCATCGGAACCTTGTTGGCATAGTGCGGTACCTTGCCCGGCTTACCGCCCGACCAGACCCAATAGTCGGCATATTTCGTGTTGATGTCGATCGCCGCCCCGAAGCTGTGCACCGACATGTTGGGAGCGTTCGCCACCTTGCGCCAGTTGAACGTGCCGGCCGAGGGCGAAAGGTACTTTTTCAATTCCGGTCTTGATGCCAGTTCCTCGCGAACCCTTTCCAGAGCCGCAGCCGCGCCCTGTCTCTTCGTCACCCGGACATTCCCGCCGAACCAGGCCACCTTGACCAGTGAGCGTTCCACGTCGCGCGCCGACGCCCCGTAGAGCCGCATCAACAACGGATCGCTGCGGATACGCCCCGGATCGAAATTGACTTCCGGCTTCGTTTCGCAGGGCCCGACCGGATAATCCTGGGAAAGGCTGTCCTCGACATCGCCCTGGGCCAGCCTGGCGAAATGATCCTTCGCGGCGCCGTCATCGATGAGAAGCGGCTCACCGCCATCGCGGAAGATCAGATAACCGTCCTCGATGCCGCTGATCGTTTCGGGATAGGCCTCAACGAGAAGCCGCAGTTTCTCATCCAGCCCGAGTTCGCCGGCAAGGGTAGTCCCGGCCGCCAATACAATTGCCAAACACGACACCACCAAAAGTCCAAGGCGCTCCATGCGCTCCCCCTTGCTCGCTACCCAAATCCTGCAAGAAAACCTTGCATGAGGGACCTGCTCTGGCAATGTGTCATGCCGCCACCGCGGCGAACCGGCGCCAAGGTCTCCTGACCTCACCACATGGTCTTTGCGGCGCGCTCCGGCCATTCACGATCGTAGCTTTCCTTGTCGAAGTCGGCTTTTGCCGCCTGCAGCAGATCGCCGGGCGTTGGCAGGCTCTGCGGATCGGCAAAACTCTCGGGGTTCCACAGGTCGGCCCGCATGATCGCCCGGGCGCACTGAAAATAGACCTCATCGATTGTCACCAGCACGACGGTGCGCGGATGTCTCCGGTCCATCTCGAAGCTGGCGAGCAGGTCCGTATCAACCGAGACGACCGCGCGGCCGTTGACCCGCATGGCGGTATTCGAACCGGGGATGAGAAACATCAGCGCGACGCGCGGGTCCCGCACGATGTTGAGAAGCGAATCGACCCGGTTGTTGCCGCGCCAGTCCGGTATGGCGAGCGTCCTTTCGTCCTCCACCCGCACGACAGAGGCATGATCCCCGCGCGGCGAGCAGTCGAGCCCCTCCGGCCCGACGGTCGCCAGCGCCATGAACGGCGATGCCTCGACCATCCGCCGATACCCCGCCGTGAGCGTCGGCGTTACCTTGATGAGCGATGCCTCGGAGGCAGCGGGATAGATCTCCTTAAGCGCTTCTGGGGTTCGGATGATCGTCATGGCCTCTCCTCCGGGGTCTGTCGCAACCGGCGCGACACGAGCCGCAGCATCCCCTACGGACAAACCTTATCAGAAGGATGACGCCGCACGCAGCCTTGCTGTTTCGACGGCTTCACCGGCCAAGCCGTCTCCGAGAAGAAAGCCCGCGACGGCGGCGATCACCTCCGGCGCGCTGACGATGCGGCGATGCCCATGCCCGTTCGCCCAGTGATGTCGGATGAGCTCGGATAGGCCAAGGTAGCGCCTTGCCTGATCCGCACCGACCTCCTTGTCGTCCTCCGCATGGACGACCAGCAGCGGCTTGGCGAGTCTGAGCGCGATCGGCACTCCATCCAGCGCCTCCACCGGGCAGCCAACCCGCCGCTGCGCCCTCTTGGCGAGAGCGACTGCCGTCGCGGGCGTCAGTCCAGCCATCCTGGCAAAGCTATCGAAAACATCCTCAATTCGCGACGGCGATCCGATCACGGCGAGCCGCCTGGCGGAAAAGGCCGGGACGCCTGGAAAGCTTCCGCCGGCTGCCGTCATCAGCGCGGCCCCGCCAAACGAATGGCCGACCGCCGCATCGAAGGGGCCGAAACGTTCCTCAACCGCAGACATCGCCAACGCCGCCATGCGCATGTCAAGGATCCGGCCGGAGGAGCGGCCGTGCCCCGGAAGGTCGAGTACGAAGACTTCCTCTCCAGCTTCCCTCAAGCCCATGGCCAGATCCGCCAGGTATTCGGCCCGCGAGCCCCAGCCGTGCACGACGAGAATGCGCGGAGCCGAACAGCTTGGACTGCCTATGCGATGGACGCCGACTTTCGCCGACCCGTAGTGGACTGCCAACTTTTCGGCCATGGCTAGCTTGCGCGCGCCCTCTGCGAAGGTCTTCTTGGCCTTGCCGGTCGTGGGACGCCTGGGCGGGGTGCGACAGAAGAGGGCAAGCGCCGCCCGGCTCGCGAATTCGGGGGAAATGCGCCCGAGCGAGGAAAAACCGAATCGGGTGACCTTGGCTGCAAAGGATGGCATAGTCGGACTCCCCAAAAATGTTCAACTATGAACAATAAAGTACAGCGATGAACAAAAATCAAGCCCTGCCCTGGGATCACCCGCGCTTCAAGAGCTGGGTCACTGTCGGTCGCGCCTGCCAGCTCATGCAACAGGCGCTGACGCGGGCGCTCGCGCCGCTGGACATCAAGCCACCGCATCTCGATATACTCGTCAATCTCTATCGCTTCGAAGCGATCTCGCAGCAGGAACTGGCCCGCAAGCTTCTCGTCGGACGCTCCAATATGAGCATGCTCCTGCCGCAGATGGAAAAGCGCGGCCTGATCGAGCGGCGCCCGGACGCCAAGGACAAGCGGATCCTGCGCCTCTTCCTGACCAAGCAAGGCCGCGAGCTGACCACCCGCGCCATGGCGATCCAGACGGAGCTGATCGAACGGACACTCTCAGTGACGCCGATCGACGACTGCCTCTTGATGGCGACGACAATGGAAAAGCTGATCACACGGCTGATGAGCGAGGAAACGGCCAGCGATTGAGCCGGCAATCGGTGCGCCTTGGACCGTATCGGTTCAGTGCCGGTCGCGGCTCAAGCCCTTCTGCGCCAGTTCGCGCTCGTAGTCGGCAAACTTCGCCTCCCCGGTCTGTCCGAGTTCCCGCAGATAGCTCCAGGTGAAGATGCCGCTGTCATGCCCGTCGTCGAAGGCGATCCGCACCGCATAGTTTCCGGTCGGCGCCACAGCGGAGATGGCCACTTCCCGTTTGCCGGGCACAGTGACCTTCTGGTCGGGCCCATGCCCCTGCACTTCTGCCGACGGCGAAAGGACCCGGAGCATCTCGGCGGGCAGCGTGGCCACGAGCCCGTCGTTGAATGTCACAAACAACACGCGCCGGTCCTTCGACACTTTCAGCTCGCTTGGCCAGAAATCGCTCATCTTTGCATCCGTCAATTGTCGTGTGATATCGAGAACTATGCCTGCCTCTTGTGCAGCGCAAGACATTTTGCCGACGGGTCGAGCACCCATTTGCTTGACGCAGCGCGCCATGGTGACCATCTTGAACTCATAAATGGGAGGTCATGCTTTGAATTTCAGTGCCGGACCATGGCAGAACGCATCCGCGCTTGCGTCAAACGACGCGCCGATGATCGACCCCTTCGGGCGGGCGGTGACCTATCTTCGCGTATCGGTCACCGACCGCTGCGATTACCGCTGCACCTATTGCATGGCGGAAAACATGAACTTCCTGCCGAAGAAGGACTTGCTCACTCTTGAGGAGCTCGACCGCCTGTGCACGGCCTTCGTCGCCAAGGGCGTGAAGAAGCTGCGCCTCACGGGCGGGGAGCCGCTGGTGCGCNNCAGCCTTTCGCGTCACCTGCAGAGCGGCGCTCTCGACGAACTGACGCTGACGACGAACGGTTCGCAGTTGACGCGCTTTGCAGACGAACTGGCTGATTGCGGAATTCGCCGCATCAATGTCTCGCTCGACACGCTCGACCCGGAAAAGTTTCGCACGATTACCCGCTGGGGCGAGTTCGACAAGGTGATGGAGGGCATCCGCGCCGCCCAGAAGGCCGGCATCCGGGTCAAGCTCAATGCCGTCGCGCTCAAGGGGTTCAACGAGGACGAAATCCCCGAACTGATGCGCTATGCGCATGGTAACGACATGGACCTGACGCTGATCGAG
>DBUL01000107.1:20187-23258 GCA_002307905.1 Rhizobiaceae bacterium UBA1291 | reverse complement strand
AGCCCCTCCCCCTTGTGGGGAGGGGTCTTCATCGCTGACCATTCGGAAAAACCGATAGCGACTTTCTGACAAATGAATTTGCGAATGCGGCGGTTTCGCGTCACCTTCATCCTCGGGAACAAGCGCCGCGACAAGGCGGCCCCCAACCGGGAGAAATCGCTATGAAAAAGTTATTGCAGTCCTGCACCGCAATCATTGCCGTTGCCAGCTTCGCCACCAATGCCGTCGCCCAGGAACCGCTGAAGGAACTCGGCAAGGGTGAAGGCGCGCTCTCCATCGTCGCCTGGGCCGGCTATATCGAGCGCGGCGAAACCGACAAGAATTACGACTGGGTTACCAAGTTCGAAGCCGACACCGGCTGCAAGGTCACCGTCAAGACCGCCGCAACCTCGGACGAAATGGTCGCCCTGATGAACGAAGGTGGCTTCGACCTCGTCACCGCCTCGGGCGACGCGTCGCTCCGCCTTGTCGCCGGCAAGCGCGTCCAGCCGATCAACACCGACCTCATCCCGTCCTGGAAGACCATCGACGAGCGCCTGCAGAACGCGCCCTGGCACACCAAGGAGGGCGTCCACTACGGCACGCCCTATGTCTGGGGCCCGAACGTGCTGATGTACAACACCGAAGCCTTCAAGGAAGCACCGACCAGCTGGAAGGTCGTCTTCGAGGAAATGACGCTCGCCGACGGCAAGTCCAACAAGGGCCGCGTCCAGGCCTATGACGGCCCGATCTATGTCGCCGACGCAGCACTCTACCTGATGAAGCACAAGCCGGAACTCGGCATCAAGGACCCCTACGAGCTGAACGAAGACCAGTACAAGGCGGCCCTCGATCTGCTCCGCGTCCAGCGCACGCTGGTCGGCCGCTACTGGCACGACGCCATGATCCAGATCGACGACTTCAAGAACGAAGGCGTCGTGGCTTCCGGTTCCTGGCCGTTCCAGGTCAACCTGATGAAGGCCGAAGGCGCCAAGATCGCTTCGACCTTCCCGGAGGAAGGCGTCACCGGCTGGGCCGACACCACCATGCTGCACGCCGAAAGCGCGCACCCGAACTGCGCCTACATGTGGATGGAGCATTCGCTCTCGCCCAAGGTCCAGGGCGACGTCTCCGCTTGGTTCGGCACCGTTCCCTCCGTCCCGGCCGCCTGCAAGGGCAATGAGCTTTTGACCGACGAGGGCTGCACGACCAACGGCTACGACAACTTCGAGAAGATCAGCTTCTGGAAGACGCCGACCTCGAAGTGCGAAAGCCAGGGCGAATGCGTTCCGTATCACCGCTGGGTCTCCGACTACATCGGCGTGATCGGCGGCCGTTGACGAGCCCTTTCTCCCCCTTTGGTGGGGGAGAAAGCAAAATCAACGATTTAGCCGAGCGCAGCGAGTGCTAGACGTTAGATTTTTGCAAGTGAGGGGGTCCCCTCCGCACGCGACCCCTTCACTTGCGATTTCTAGCACTTGGCCAAGGCTAAGATGCTGAAATCGCTTTCTCTCCCACAAGGGNNCCTGATCGCCGGCTTCGAACAGCCGAGCGCCGGCCATATCGAGATCTTCGGCGAGACGGCCGAGGGCGTGCCCCCCTATCGTCGCCACGTCAACACCGTTTTCCAGGACTATGCGTTGTTTCCGCATCTCGACATCCTCAACAACGTCGCCTACGGGCTGATGGTCAAGGGCGTCGAAAAGTCCGAACGGCTGAAGCAGGCCGAAGAAGCGCTCGATCTCGTCAAGCTGCCAGGCTACGGCACGCGCAAGCCCGGCCAGCTCTCCGGCGGCCAGCGCCAGCGGGTGGCGCTCGCCCGCGCGCTTGTCAATAAGCCCAAGGTTCTGCTGCTCGACGAGCCGCTCGGCGCGCTTGATCTGAAACTGCGCGAGCAGATGCAGGAAGAGCTGAAGACGCTGCAACGCTCGCTCGGCATCACCTTCATCTTCGTCACCCACGACCAGGGCGAGGCCCTGTCCATGGCCGACCGCGTCGCCGTATTCAACGACGGGAAGATTGTCCAGGCGGGTACGCCGGAAGAGATCTACAATCGCCCCAAGACCCGCTTCGTCGCCGATTTCGTCGGCTCCTCCAATGTGATCTCGCCCGACGACATGAAGACGCTCGGTGGCGAAACGAATTGGGCAAGCCTGCGCCCCGAGGCCATCAGCCTCGTCACCGAGGGCGGCATTCCCGCAACCGTGCGTTCGAGGAGTTTTCTCGGCGCCGCCACAAGGCTCACTGTCTCGGCCGGCAACATTGCGTTGTCGGTCATGGTGCCGGCAGGCCAACCCGTGCCGGAAGTCGGCTCCGGCACGGGACTTTCCTGGCAGCCGTCAGATCTCCACTACATGGACGGCGTCGCATGAGCGCGGTCGTCACCACATCGATCTTGCCCGGCCGCGGCGGCCTGATGGGGGGCCCGCCCGGCCTGTTCTGGCGGCGCCCCCCCCCGCCCCCCCCGCCGCTGCCCCCCCCCCCCACCCCCCNNCTGATGGGCCGCCTGTCGGACCTGTTCTGGCGCCGCCCCGCCCTGCTGCTCATGCTGATGCTGATCCCGCCGGTACTCTGGCTCGGCATCATCTACATCGGCTCTCTGATTGCGCTCCTGCTGCAGAGCTTCTTCTCGATCGACGAATTCTCCGGGATGATCAATTACGAATTGACGTTCTCGACCTATCGTCAACTACTCCACCCGGCAAATTTCGACATCATACTGCGCACTGTGCTGATGGCCGCCGCCGTCACGCTGGCCTCCGCCGTACTCGCCTTCCCGATTGCCTACTATGCCGCCCGCTACGCCACCGGCAAATGGAAGGCCTTCTTCTATATCGGCGTCATGCTGCCGCTCTGGTCGAGCTATCTGGTCAAGGTCTATGCCTGGAAGCTGATCCTCGCCAAGGAAGGCATCCTCACCTGGACCTTTGCCAAACTGCACCTGACCTGGCTGCTTGACGCCATCCTGGCGATCCCGGTGATCGGCGGAAATTCGCTGTCGATCAGCTATATCGGCACCTTCCTCGTCTTCATCTATGTGTGGCTACCCTTCATGATCCTGCCGGTCCAGGCCGCACTCGAGCGCGTACCCG
>DBUL01000107.1:18566-20125 GCA_002307905.1 Rhizobiaceae bacterium UBA1291 | reverse complement strand
CCCAGCAGGGCACCGCCGGCAACGTGCCGCTCGCCGCCGCCTTCTCGGTCGTGCCGATCGTCATCATGGGCGTCTATCTGTGGGCCGCCAAACGCATGGGGGCATTCGATGCGCTCTGACCGCTCCTCCGCCGGATGGCCCCTCAAGATCGCGGCTGCTGGCGGTCTCCTGTTCCTGCACCTGCCGATCCTTTTGATCTTCGTCTATGCCTTCACCACGGAGGAGAAGAGCTTCCAGTGGCCGCCGCCGGGCTTCACCACCAAGTGGTTCGCCGTCACCTGGAACCGGCCGGACGTCTGGGAAGCNNNGGGTCGCCTCGATCGCCACAGTCGTCGCCCTACTGCTCGGCACACTGGCCGCTGCCGCCGTGTCGCGTACGAAATTCTTCGGCCGCGAAGTGATCTCGCTGCTGGTCATCCTGCCGATCGCCTTGCCCGGCATCATCACCGGCATCGCGCTGCGCTCGGCCTTCTCGCTCGCCGAGATCCCGTTCTCGATGTGGACGATCATCCTCGGCCACGCGACCTTCTGTGTCGTCGTGGTCTACAACAACGCGGTCGCCCGCTTCCGGCGCACCTCGGGTTCGCTGATCGAGGCCTCGATGGATCTCGGCGCCGACGGCTTCCAGACCTTCCGCTATGTCGTATTGCCGAACATCGCCACGGCCCTTCTCGCCGGCGGCATGCTCGCCTTCGCGCTGTCCTTCGACGAGGTCATCGTCACCACCTTCACCGNNCTGATCCGCCCGCGCCAGCGCCCGGTTACCAACGTGGTCGCCATGCTGGTGGTGATCGTCACCTTCCTGCCGATCCTCGCCGCCTATTACCTGACCCGCGACACCGACCAGATTTCCGGCAGCGGCAAATAGCATCAAAGACAACTCGAAAAGTTGAGGGAGAACGACATGGACACGCAAATGCTGATCGGCTCGAAGTTCGAGGCCGGCACCGAAACCGAGGAAAAGGTCCTCAATCCGAAGACCGGCGAGACCATTCTCGACCTGCCCGAAGCTTCGCTCGCCCAGATCGACGCCGCCGTCGATGCCGCCGAAAAGGCTTTCGACACCTGGTCCTCGACCACGCCCTCGCAGCGTTCCGCCTATCTCCTGAAGATCGCCGATGCGATCGAGCAGGATGCGGCAGGCTTTGCCACGCTGGAGAGCCTCAACTGCGGCAAGCCGATCAATGCCGTGCTGAATGACGAAATCCCGGCGATCGTCGACTGCTGGCGCTTCTTCGCCGGGGCCATCCGCTCGCTTCATGCCCCGGTCGCCGGCGAATACCTGCCCGGACACACCTCGATGATCCGCCGCGATCCGATCGGCATCGTCGGCTCGATCGCGCCATGGAACTATCCGCTGATGATGATGGCCTGGAAGCTGGCACCGGCGATCGCCGGCGGCAACACGGTCGTGTTCAAGCCGTCCGAACAGACGCCGCTGACCGCGCTGAAGATGGCCAAGCTGCTCGCCGACATACTGCCGGAAGGCGTGGTCAACGTCGTGCTCGGTCGCGGCGAAAGCGTCGGCAATGCCATCATCAACCATGCCAAGGTCAACA
>DBUL01000107.1:2963-18538 GCA_002307905.1 Rhizobiaceae bacterium UBA1291 | reverse complement strand
GGCATCCGCACCTTCGGCTTCTACAATGCCGGCCAGGACTGCACCGCCGCCTGCCGCATCTATGCCTCAGACAAGATCTACGACAACTTCGTCGCCGACCTTGCCTCGGCCGTCTCCACGCTGAAGTTCAACCAGGCCGACGACACCGAAAACGAGATCGGCCCGCTGATCTCGAAGCGCCAGCGCGACCGCGTAGAAAGCTTCGTCACCCGCGCCTCCGAGCACAGCCACATGGAAGTCGTCACCGGCGGCAAGGTATCGGGCGAAAAGGGCTTCTTCTATGCCCCGACCGTCATCGCCGGCGCCCTGCAGGACGACGAGATCGTGCGCCGCGAAGTCTTCGGCCCGGTCGTCTCGGTCACCCGCTTCTCGGACACCGACGATGCGGTCGCCTGGGCAAACGACAGCGATTACGGCCTTGCCTCCTCCGTCTGGACCAAGGACATTTCCCGCGCCATGAAGACCGCCGCACGCCTTCGCTACGGCTGCACCTGGATCAACACCCACTTCATGCTGTGCAACGAGATGCCCCATGGCGGCCTGAAGCAGTCCGGCTACGGCAAGGACATGTCGGTCTATGCCCTGGAGGACTACACCGCCGTCCGCCACGTGATGATTGCGCACTGAGAGCCGTTCGCGGATGATCATCGAAAACGGCGTGGCCTGAGGTCACGCCGTTTGCTTATGGAGCGGGATGCAGAACGGATGGAGCGGCACTGCGTCCGGGCGCCGTGGGACAGGACCCATTTACCTTCGGCCGAGATAATCTGGCGACGCGTCCGCCGCTGCACTATCGTCGGGAGAGAATCAGAGGAGTCTCCCGCATGCGCCGCATTCTGCCCGTCCTGATCGCCATGGCGACCCTGTCATCGCCTGCCGTCGCGACCGCCCAGGAACCGCTGGTGATCCCGGCGCCGAATCTCGGTGGCAATCCGTCCGACGATGCGGCGATCTGGCATGTCTATGGGCTGATCCCCGGCGATATCCTCAATATCCGTTCCGGTCCAGGCACATCCTTCCGGGTGATCGGCGCCTTGCAGGAAGGCGACCCCGTGCGCAATCTTGGCTGCCGCGAGCGCGACGGCGGCTTCTGGTGCCGTATCTCCACCTATGACCGGCCGAGCATCAGCGGCTGGGTCAACGGTCGCTATATCTCCGACGAGTGGTTGCCGCCGGCGGGCTCCCAGCGTGAAGACGACGAAGAGCGCGTGATCCCCGGCACCGCCTATCACGCCACCGGTACGCTCCGTTGCGAAACGCTCGGCGACACGCGCATTACCGCCTGTGCCTTCGGCATCGTCCGCAACGGCCCCTTCGCCGAAATCGACCTGACCTTCCCTGACGGCTATACCCGTTCACTCACCTACCGCGCTGGCCGCTTCGCCGCCAAGGACGGCTCGGAAGTTCGCAGCCGCAAACAGGGCGGCGTCGCCGTCGTCACAGTCAACGGCGAGGAAACCTTCCACATTCCCGACGATGTGGTGATGGGCTGGTGAGTTCAGCGTCAGCCATTGGGGGAAACATCGAGTGACGAATTGGGACGCACGCAGTTACCCCCTGCCCGGCAGGGCAGAGGAGGCAACACATGGACTGAGCGGAAACTTCCTTCTCGGCGCTTAAGCCGCCAGTGCCTTGGCGACCATGCCGCGTAGCGTGCCGAGGTCCTTGTAGAAGGCGCGGATTCCCTCGGCGAGCTTCTCCGTCGCCATAGCATCCTCGTTCATCGACCAGCGGAAGGCCTTCTCGTCAAGCGAAACACGCGGTTCCGCCGTCGCCTTCTCCGGCGACAGCATGCGCGGCAGCGTGCCCTTGTCGGCATCCAGTTCGTCGAGAAGCGCCGGGCTGATCGTCAGCCGGTCGCAACCGGCCAGCGCTTCGATCTCGCCCGCGTTGCGGAACGAGGCGCCCATGACGATCGTCTCGATGCCGTTCGCCTTGTAATAGTTGTAGATCGAACGCACGGAAAGAACGCCCGGATCGGTCTCGGCGGTGTAGTTTTCGCCTGTCGACTTCTTGTACCAGTCGAGGATGCGGCCCACGAAGGGCGAGATCAGGAAGACCTTCGCTTCCGCGCAGGCAATCGCCTGGGCCTTGGAGAACAGCAGAGTCAGGTTGCAGTCGACACCCTCGCGCTGCAGCACCTCCGCGGCGCGGATGCCTTCCCAGGTCGAGGCGAGCTTGATCAGGATCCGGTCGCGCTCGATGCCCAGTTCCTTGTAGCGCGCAATGATTTCATGCGCCTTTGCGATCGAAGCCTTGGTGTCGAAGGAGAGGTCGGCATCGACCTCGGTGGAGACGCGGCCCGGCACGATCTTGGCTAGGGCAGCACCGACCGAAATCGCCAGCCGGTCGGCCACTACAGCCGTCACCGCCTCGCTCGCACCGCCCTGGGCCTTGCCCCAGGCGATTTCCGTCTCGAACGTTTCGGCGAAGGCCTCCGTGCCCAGAGCCTTGAGCACGATCGTCGGATTGGTCGTGCAATCGACCGGCTTCAGGCGTGCAACGGCCTCGATGTCGCCGGTGTCGGCGACCACGGTGGTCATGGCGCGAAGCTGTTCGAGTTTGGAGGTCATGATCGTCATCCCTGTTCTTAGAGGCGGCAAGGCCGAAGAATTCGCGCCGACTATCACCAGCCGAAGACGGCAAAGTCAAGAACAAGGCTCCCTGATTTCAATCGATTAACAAGTCCCGCGGCCAGCCTTCAGCCGGAGGACCTGCCCGCCTCCCAGCCGAGCATGGCGCGTTTGCGCGTCAGGCCCCAGTGATAGCCGGTGAGCGCGCCGCCCTTGCCCAGCGCCCGGTGGCAGGGCACGACGAAGGAGATCGGATTGCGCCCGACCGCCGCCCCGACCGCTCGGCTCGCCGTCGGCTGGCCGATCCTCGCAGCAATGTCGGAATAGGTGACNNCGAGTGGAATTTCGAGCAGGCTTTCCCAGACCCGGACCTGGAAATCCGTGCCGATCAGAACAACACGCAGCGGCTGCTCGCCCTTCCATTTCTCAGGGTCGAAGATGCGGCTCGCATAGGGGGCGGTCGCGGTCTGGTCGGGCACATACTGCGCCTGCGGCCAGCGCCGCGCCATATCGTCGAAACAGGCGGCCTCCCCGCCCGGATCGGCAAAGGCGAGACCCGCCAGCCCCCGGTCCGTTGCCATCACCAGCGCCAGTCCGAAGGGCGAGGGATGGAAGCCGTAGCGGATGATGAGCCCCGCCCCCTTTGCCTTCCATTCGCCCGGCGACATCGCCTCGTGGGTGACGAAGAGATCATGCAGCCGCCCTGGCCCGGAAAGCCCGAGTTCGATCGAGGCTTCGAGAAGCGGCATGCCCTCCTGGCCGAGCAGACGTTTGGCATGGTCCAGCGTGACGGCTTGAAGAAAACCCTTGGGCGAGAGGCCGGCCCAACGGGTAAAGGTCTTTTGTAACTGGCTCGGCGATAGCCCGCCCGGGGCCGCCATGGTCTCCAGCGACGGCTGCGCCTGATAGTCGAGCGTCAGCATCTCGATCACGCGGCGTACCGTCTCGTAGTCGGAGCCTCCAGGCGTAATGTCGGTGGTCGCGGAAAGGTCGATCTGCTGGGCTAGGGTCATGGCGAAATCCTCGGTCTGAGATCTCGATCTGACCATGGCTTGGCGCCGCTCGCCACCCGTTTCTTGCCGCGTGCGGAGCGCTAAATCCTCTGCTTGGCCGTTGCAAGCGCCCGCTTGAACGCCTTGGCGAAGCTCTCCCGGTCGTCGGGATTGAGAAACGACCCTATTTCGGTGCGCTTCCCCTGGCCGGTCACCTGCATCGAAACGATGCCGATCTCGTCATGGCGCTTGACGAAGAAGCGCGCCCAGAACGGGTTATACCAATGCTCGGTCATCCGCCCCGACGGCGTGAATTTGCGGATCGCAAGGTCGGTGCGCGAGACATAGACCTCCTCGCGGGCGCGGCCGGAACGGTAGTTCAGCCAGAACGCGCCGTAGAGCAGCAGGAAATCGAGGCCGAAGAACAGGCCGATCGGCCAGGCGCCGGTCGACATGAAGAACGCGGCGTGGACCGCGCAAACCGCGCCGGCGATCATCAGGAGAATGCGGAAGCCCTTCCGGCCGAGCGAGCGGTAGGGCACGAGTTCGGCAGCGAATATCGGCTGCTCCGCGACGGGGTTCACATTGCCTTTGGTCATTGGGGCCGACTATAGATTGTCCATGACGAGTCCATCCAAGAAATCCAGCACCCAAACTTTGAAAAAGTCAATTCCCGCAGCCGTGAAGCGCAAGCCCGTGGCGCGATCGGCCTATTCCAGGGCCGAGCTGGAGGAGATCTTCCGGCGCTTTTCCATCCAGCGGCCGGAGCCGAAGGGCGAACTGGAACACGTCAATCCCTTCACCCTCGTCGTTGCCGTCGCGCTGTCCGCCCAGGCGACCGATGCCGGGGTCAACAAGGCGACACGCGCCCTGTTCAAGGTGGCCGACACGCCGCAGAAAATGCTCGATCTCGGCGAGGAAAAGGTCCGCGACTACATCAAGACGATCGGGCTCTTCCGCAACAAGGCGAAGAACGTCATCGCCCTGTCGCAGCGCCTGGTCGACGTCTATGGGGGCGAGGTGCCGAAGACGCGGGAGGAATTGGTGACCCTTCCGGGCGTTGGCCGCAAGACCGCCAATGTCGTCATGTCCATGGCCTTCGGCATCCCGACGGTCGCCGTCGACACCCATATCTTCCGCATCGCCAACCGCATCCGTCTGGCGCCCGGAAAGACCCCGGACGAAATCGAAGACAAGCTCCTGCGGATCATCCCGAAGCACTATCTGTTCCATGCCCATCACTGGCTGATCCTGCACGGGCGCTACTGCTGCAAGGCGCGCAAGCCCGAATGCGAACGCTGCGTCATCGCCGACATCTGCAAGTCGCCGGAAAAGACCTGCGACGTGCCGGCCCCGCTGGTAGAATTGCCGCAGCAGATGATCGGGTCCGCGAACTGACTGACTTAGCGCGATCAATAGCGCAACCTGGAACGCGCCCTGGGCGGCTGCCTCAGGGCCGCGCTTCGGCCACGCCATCCACAAGCGTTCGGATCGCACGCTCGTATTCGCTTCGGTGCTCGCCCGCTTCGATCGCCAGTGCCGCGCGGTCGAACGCAGCGGATAGCAGAGCTGTCAACGCATTGAGGCCCTCCAGGGAGCAACCGGCGTCTTCGAGATAGGCCTTGAGCCCCTCTCGCAGGCTGCCTTCGGCCCGCTCCGCATCGATCTTCGACACCTTTGCGGCTCCGAGCACGGCAGGGCCGTCAAGCAACAGCAGCCGCGTCCGTCCGGGTTCGCTCATGGCGTCGAAATAGGCCTTCGCGCCCGTCAGCAGAGCCTCCCGCGCAGACGCGGCCGGAACGGATTGTGCTTCTATGGCCGCAGCCACGGCCTCAGCCTCGGCGGCCAGGACCGCTTCGAACAAGGCCTTCTTGTCATCGAAATGATGATAAAGAGCGCCGCGTGTGACACCGGCGGCCGCGACGATTTCCGGTGTGGCGGTCTCAGCGTATCCCTTTTCAGCGAACAATCGCCGGGCTGCGGCAATCAGCGCCTGCCGCGTCTGCTCCATTCCTTCCCGGGTATTCCTCGCCATAAGCCCTCTTTACATGCACGATGTATGTATGATATCCATCCAAATACATTCACATTGTATGTTAATTCGAAGAGGAGCGAAAGCATGAAATCGACAAGTTACTATCCGGTGATCATGACCAATCGCGTCGCCGAAACTGCCGGCTTCTATTGCCGGCATTTCCGCTTCGCGCGGCTGTTCGAGAGCGACTGGTATGTGCATTTGCAGTCGACCGAGGACGAAAAGGTCACGCTTGCCATCCTCGATCCATCCCATGAAACCGTACCGGAACAGGCCCGCGCAGGCGTGGCAGGCCTCATCCTCAACTTCGAGGTGGAGGATCCGGATACGCTATACGAGGCCTGCAAGAAGGCCGGCCTGCCGATTCTGAAGGAATTGACAGATGAGGACTTCGGCCAGCGTCACTTCATCACCGCCGACCCGAACGGCGTTCTGATCGACATCATAAAGCCGATCCCGCCGAGCGCGGAGTATGCGGCGCTGTATGATGCGGCAGCCCTGCCGGCCTGATCAGGCCCTCAGGAGAACTTGTCGCGCCGACAGAATCTTGTGAAGATGCACCATCAAGCCGGCGGCAAAGAGCGGGGTCAGCAGGTTGAGGAAGGGAATTGCCAGGAAGCCGGCAATGACCAAACCGCCGACGAAGACCGTTCCGGCATGGCGCGAGCGGAACTGCCGCGCCTCAACCGGCGAACGGTAGCGCATGGCGGCGAATTCGAAGAATTCCCGGCCGAGCAGATAGCCGTTGACGAGGAAGAAGGCGAGAATGTTGACGCCTGGCACGAGCAGCAGGAAAAGCGCGATGATGTTGCCAAGGATCACGATGCCGAAGAACTTCAGCGAGGCGAGCATGGCAGCGCCGATCGGCATGGCAGTGCCCGGTCGATCCGTCGGATAGTCACGTTTTTCGATCACCTCGGCCACGTCGTCGAGAAAGAGGCCGGCGATGATCGCGGTCACCGAAGACAAAAGCAGCGCGAGCGCCAGCGCAAGGCCGATGCTGGCGAAGATGCCGAAGATGAAGGTGAGCCATCCCGCCCATTCCGGCGTGCCCGGGATCAGCGCATCGACCCACGGCATGGCAAAGGCGACGAAGGTCTCCCGCAGCACGAACCACAACCCCGCCAGCACCAGCAGCGTCAGGCCGATCACCTTCCAGAATACCGAGCGGGTCTCGGGCGCGAAGAGATTGCGCAGGGCAAGGCCTGCTGCGTCAAGGATCATCCGGGACCTCCATCAATACCGATGCGGATGTAGGATGCACCATGCCGGCGAACAAGGCCGATGCCCTCCGGTCCGGAATTATCCCAGCCGGTAGAGCCCCGGCCGGCGGTCGGTCAGATAGGGGTTCTGCTTGCGGCAGTCGTCATAGGCGGATCTGTCGATTTCCGCGACCAGCAGGGTTTCGCGCATACCGGCCCGCGCCAATTCCTCACCGTCCGGCCCGACGACCACGGAGCGACCGCCATAGGAAAGCGCGCCCTCATCGCCGCAGAGATCGGCATAGGCAATGAACAGCCCGTTTTCGAAGGCCCGCGTCGGCACCACCATGTCGGCCACCCGCCGGCTGATCAGCCCGGCTGGCAGGGCGGTGGGGACGAGCACAAGTTCGGCGCCGGCCAGCGCCAGCGTCCTGACATATTCGGGAAATTCGACATCGTAGCAGATCAGCATTGCGGTGCGGATGCCGGCGAAGTCGAAGACATGCGGCGCATCGCCACCCGGTACGAAGGCCGCCCGTTCGGCATCGCCGTAGAGATGGGCCTTGCGATAGAATTCCGTCGTCCCCTCCGGCCCGACCAGGACAGCACTGTTGTAGACCCCCTCGCCATCCTTTTCGGCAAAGCCCGCGCAGATGGCGATTTCGAATTCGGCCGCGATTTCGCTGAGCGCAGCGATGATGTCACCGTCGCGGCCTTCGGCGATTTCGGCGAACTGGGCCGGAGCCAAGGCATAGCCGGTGACGGAAAGCTCCGGGGTCACCAGAAGGTCGGCCCCCATGTCCGCAGCGGCAGCCGCGGCTTGAGCGATCTTGGAAAGGTTTGCTGCGGCATCGCCGGAAATCGGCTGCATCTGGTAGATTGAAATCAACATGACGGATCCTGCCCAAGACGATCAAAGCCGGACGATAGGCTGACCGGCCGCGCTTTGCAAAGCGTCCTACGGCATAGCCACAGCTTTCGATCGATCAGAGCACTGCGGCCGTGATGAGCAGGAGAAAACCCTTGACGAGCGCATAGAGCACCCCCGCGACCACGGTCACCGACACGGCGAACATCGCCGTGCCAAGCAATACGCAGAGACCATCACGCTCGAGTATGCCAAAGGAAAAAAGACAAATGGCGATCGCCGGCAGAATGTTGCCGAGGGGTATCGGCAGGGCGAGGATAACCGACAGGATGAGACAGAGCAGGCCGATGAGATATTCGGCCGGCGGATAGATGAAAATGTCGAGCCGCGGGCGCAGCATGCGCTCTCCGCGTGCCAGCCAGGGAGAAATGCGACTGACGATCGAGGCGAAATCGCTCCGCGCCATCGATCGGTCCGCGATGATCCTCGGCAACCACGGCGTTTGGCCGAGCATCAGTTGCGCGGAGAGGAAGACCAGCGGCGCGCCGGTCAGCGCCGAGGTTCCCGGCGGCGTCGGCATGGTGTTCGGCAGCGCGAAGATCAGCATCAGCGCCCCGAAGGCGCGGTCGCCCATGGCCTCGAAGATGTCGCCGACGGATACGCGCTCGCGGCTCTCGTCGCCGGCAATGCTCGTGAGGATGTCGGAGAGGCGACCACCGCGCCTGCGGGTGCCGCGACCACTGGGATCGTCCGTTTGCTCCCCATCCGCCTCTGCCATGACTTCTCTCGACCAACTTTCACTCATCATCCCACATCCTCCTAGCCGAAGACAATGTCGGATCTTTGGTCAACAACGGTGAAGCCGGCGAGCGAAGGCAGTTTTTGCGGGGCCGATGACGGTGCCAACCGCGAGTTCCCGCCTCACACCTGGACGAGATGCCCTGCTGATACCTCGCGGTATTGCCGCTCGGGCGGCACATAGCCGACCGGACGGACCGGGCTCTTGATCTCGTCCGTCGATATATTGCGCTTCAAGCTGCGCCGGGCGGGATCGGGGATCGGCACGGCCGCCATCAGCTTCTTCGTATAAGGATGCTGCGGATTGTCGAAAACCGCCTGGCGCGGGCCGATCTCGACGATCTCGCCGAGATACATCACCGCCACCCGATGGCTCACCCGCTCGACCACCGCCATATCGTGGGAAATGAACAGATAGGCGAGGTTGAAGCTTTGCTGCAGGTCAAGCAGCAGGTTGCAGACCTGTGCCTTGATCGACACGTCGAGCGCCGAGACCGCCTCGTCGGCGACGATCACCTTGGGGTCGAGCATCAGCGAGCGAGCAATTGCGATACGCTGGCGCTGGCCGCCGGAGAATTCGTGCGGGTAGCGCCGCATCATGTCGGCCTTCAGCCCCACCCGCTCGAGCAGGTCGGCGGCCTTGTCGCGCGCCTGCGCCTTCGGCCCCAGTCCATGCTCGACGAAGGGTTCCATGACCGCGCTGCCGACGCTCATGCGTGGATCGAGGCTGGCGAACGGGTCCTGGAAAACCATCTGGATGCTGCGCCGCATCTTGCGCAGCGAGGTCCGGTCTAGGTTGACGACATCATAGCCGTCGAGCGAGATCGCGCCGGCGGTCGGCTCGACCAGCCGGGTAATCGAGCGGCCGGTCGTCGACTTGCCGCAACCGGATTCCCCGACCAGCGCCAGCGTCTCTCCTTCGCGAAGGTCGAAGGAAACATTCTCCACCGCGTGCACGGCGCCGCTCTTGCGGCCGAGCAGGCCCGAATGGATGTCGAAGCGCGTCGTGAGATTTTTCACTTCCAGCACCGGTCGCTTGGCGCCATCGACGCCGCCGGCTTCCGTCTCCGGTATCCGGGTTTCGCCGGTAACAATGTCGATCACCGGAAAGCGCATCGGCCGTTCGCGCCCGCCCATCGAGCCGAGCTTGGGCACGGCCGACAAAAGTGCGCGCGTATAGGGATGCTTGCCGCGATTGAAGATGTCGTCGGTCGTGCCCGTCTCGACCGCCTCGCCGCGAAACATCACGATCGTCCTGTCGGAAACTTCCGCCACCACGCCCATGTCATGCGTGATGAACAGCACCGCCATGCCTTCCTCGTCCTGCAAGACCTTGATCAGGTCGAGGATCTGGCCCTGGATGGTGACGTCGAGCGCCGTCGTCGGTTCGTCGGCGATCAGCAGTTTCGGGCGGCTGGCGAGCGCCATGGCGATCATCACGCGCTGACGCATACCGCCGGAAAACTGGTGCGGATAGTCGCCGAATCTGTTCTTGGCGTTCGGAATGCGGACCTTGTCCAGCAAATGCAACACCTCGGCCTTCGCCTCGGACGTAGAGACGTCGCGATGGCAGGTGATCGCTTCGGCGATCTGCTTGCCGATCGGGAAGATCGGGTTGAGCGACGTCATCGGCTCCTGGAAGATCATGGCGATCTCATTGCCGCGCACCTTGCGCATCTCCTCGGCTTCGAGCGTCAGCAGTTCACGCCCGTTCAGCTTGATGCTGCCCTCAATGCGGCTGGCGTTCTGCGGTAGCAGCCGCATAATCGACAGCGAGGTGACGCTCTTGCCGGAACCCGATTCTCCGACGATCGCCACGGTTTCGCGGGGGGCGACATCGAAACTCACGCCCTTGACCACCGATCGCCATTCGTCGCCGACCTTGAACGAGGTCGTCAGATCCCTGACCGAGAGAACCGGGATCTCGCCCGCAAGACTGCCATTCGAAGCTTCCACCATCCGACTCGTCCTTCAACCTCAGATTTTCGGCAAGACATGAGACCGCAGCATCAGGCCGCGAGCGCCGTTTCCGCGAGCGTCACCCAGTAGCTGATGCCATAGGGGATCGCCTCGTCATTGAAGTCGTAGGCCGAATGGTGGAGATTGGCGCTATCGCCATTGCCGATAAAAACGAAGGAGCCGGGACGCACCTCCAGCATGTAGGAAAAATCTTCCGCACCCATCATCGGCGGCAGCTCACCCTCGACGTTCCGTTCGCCGGAGATCCGCCGCATCACGCCAAGCGCGAAATCCGTCTCGTCCGGATGGTTGAACGTCACCGGATAACCGCGCCGGTAATGCACATCGACGCTTGCGCCGAAGCTCGCGGCAATGCCACTCGCCACCTCGCTTAGGCGTCGCTCGGCATAGTCGCGCGTCTCCGGCAGAAGCGTGCGGACCGTGCCGGTCAGCTTCACGGTGTTGGGGATGACGTTTGACGCCTCGCCGCCATGCACCGTCGCCACGGTGACGACGACGGATTCCAGCGGGTCCACCTCGCGGGAGGCAACGGTCTGCAGTGCAATGACGATATGGGAGGAAACCAGCACCGGGTCGATGGTCTTATGCGGCTGGGCCGCATGCCCGCCGCGGCCGTGAACGAGGATCTCGAACTCGTCGGCCGCCGCCATCACCGAGCCCTTGCGGGTGGCGAAGTGACCGACCGGAATGCCCGGATGATTGTGCATGCCGTAGACCTGCGAAATGCCGAAGGTCTCCATCATGCCGTCCTCGACCATTTCGCGCCCGCCGCCGCCGCCTTCTTCCGCCGGCTGGAAGATCAGCGCGACGGAACCGCGGAAATTGCGGGTCTCGGCGAGATACTTCGCAGCGCCCAGCAGCATGGCGGTATGCCCGTCATGGCCGCAGGCATGCATTTTGCCCGGGACTTTCGACGCCCATTCCTTGCCGCTCGTCTCATAGATCGGCAGCGCATCCATGTCGGCGCGAAAACCGATGACCGGTCCGTGGCCGCGATTGCCCTTGATGATGGCGACGACCCCGGTCCGGCCGATACCGGTTTCAACGACGTCACAACCGAAGGATGTCAGCTTTTCCGCAACGAATTCGGCCGTATCGTAGACGTCGAACAGCAGTTCGGGGTTCTCGTGAAGGTGGCGGCGCCAGGCGGCCACCTCGCCCTGCAATTCGCTGGCACGGTTCAACACAGGCATGTGTTTGATCCTCGGTTTTTCTTTTGGTTCCCACTCTTGTTGCGCCATACTGCGCTGCCTCAAAGCGCTTTTGCAAGCCGCAATTTTCCGCCTTGAACGGAAAATAGGCCTATGCTTAGATGGCTTATATTTTGATCAGGCCCACCATCTTCGGATCGATTTCTCACAAGGGCAACGACTTCAGGCGGAGGCCAAAAAATCAAGATTACATAACAAGGTCAGCAATTTAACTGGGACTGGCCTTGATTGCCGGGAGAACGGGAACTCTCCCAAGGCAACACTGACGTTCACAACTCCAATGATAATAACAGGGGAATGACGACATGCATAAATTCCGTATTCTATTGGCGGCATCGGCTGCGGCGCTCGCCGTGCAGGCGGCGCCAGCACTGGCCGAGCGAGGCTCCGACGGCGAACTGAAGATCCTCTTCTGGCAAGCCGTTTCAACGCTCAATCCCTACCTCTCCGGCGGGACCAAGGAAGTCTACAGCTCGTCGATGGTGATCGAGCCCCTCGCCCGCTATGACGAGACCGGTGCGCTGGTTCCCATGCTGGCCGCCGAAATCCCCACCGTCGAAAACGGTGGCGTAGCCGAAGACCTGAAGAGCATCACCTGGAAGCTGAAGCCCGACCTCAAGTGGTCAGACGGTACGCCCGTCACCGCCGACGATGCCATCTTCACTTGGAAATACTGCACGGCGCCGGACGGCGGCTGCGCCCAGGCCGCCTATTATGAGGGCGTGACCAATGTCGAGGCGGTCGACGCTTCCACCATCAAGGTTTCCTTCTCCGAGGCCAAGCCCTATCCCTATAGCGCCTTCGTCGGCGCCCAGTCGCCGATCATCCAGGCGGCCCAGTTCAAGGATTGCATGGGCGTCAAGGCTCCGGAATGCACCTCCGCCAATTTCGGCCCGATCGGCACCGGCCCCTTCGTCGTCAAGGAATTCAAGCCGAACGACGTCATCACCTTCGAAGCCAACCCGAACTATCGCGATCCGGCCAAGCCCGCCTTCGCCACCGCGACGCTGAAGGGCGGCGGTGATGCAGCATCGGCCGCCCGCGCCGTGCTTGAAACAGGCGAATTCGATTATGCCTGGAACATGCAGGTCGAGCCGGAAATCCTCGCCAGCATGGTGGCCGCCGGCAAGGGCAAGCTCGTCACCTCCTTCGGTACCCAGGTCGAGCGTATCGACGTGAACCCCTTTGCCGTCGATTCCTCGCTCGGCGACAAGCGCTCCACCAAGGAGGCAGGCCCGCACCCGGCTCTGTCCGACCCGGCCGTGCGCAAGGCCCTTTCGCTCGCCATCGACCGCGACATCATCGATGAGGCCGGCTACGGTGAAGCGGGTCAGCCGACCTGCAACATCCTCCCCGCCCCGGATATCTACAAGTCGACCGATGTCGACTGGTGCCTGACGCAGGATCTCGATGCGGCCAACAAGCTGCTCGACGACGCCGGTTGGGTCATGGGCGGCGACGGCGTCCGCGCCAAGGATGGGGTGAAGCTCTCCTTCCTCTACCAGACCTCGACCAATTCGGTGCGCCAGGCCACCCAGGCGCTGGTCAAGGATATGTGGTCGCAGATCGGCGTAACCGTCGAGTTGCGCAACATTGCCGCCAACGTCTTCTTCGGCGGCGATCCGGCCTCCCCGGACACTTTCCAGAAATTTTACGCCGACGTGCAGATGTACACCAACAACTTTGATGGCACCGACCCGGAGAAGTACATGGCCGGCTGGATGTGTGACAAGATCCCGAGCCCGGCCAATGGCTGGCAGGGCGAGAACATCGTCCGCTATTGCAATGAAGACTATGACAAACTGGTCATCGAACTGGGCAAGACCTCCAAGCTCGAGGAACGCGCCGTCATTGCTAAGAAGCTCAATGACATGCTGACCAACGACGTGGCGCAAATCCCGCTGATCCACCGCGGCAGCGTCTCGTCCCATTCGGTAACCCTCGAAGGCGTCCGCATGAACGCCTGGGACAGCGAGCTGTGGAACGTCGCTGACTGGACACGCAAGAAGTAAGTGCAGTTTCACCGGGCCGGCGTCCGCGCCGGCCCGGTGATCGCCCTCTTCCTGACAGTCCGGGGACCCTTGAATGTTCACCTTCACCCTGCGGCGATTGCTGTTCGCGATCCCGACCTTGCTCGTCATCAGCTTCATCATCTTCGCGCTTCTCGATCTGGCGCCGAGTGACCCGCTGAGCGACCTGCCGCTCACAATCCCCCCCGAGGTCCGCGCGCAGATCCGCGAAGCCATGGGCCTCGACCAGCCATTCGTCTTTCGCTACCTGAGATGGCTGCAGCAGTTCTTCATCAACGAACCGATCAACATTTTCGAACAGATCACAGGGCTCACCATCGGCACCGGAGAGCGCATGCGCGTACTCTCCTGGGCGACCCGCAGCCCGGTTGTCGACCTGATCGTCCAGCGCCTGCCGCAGACGCTGTGGGTCGTCGGCCTGTCCTATCTCTTCGGTGTACTTCTGGCGATCCCGATCGGCGTCATCTCGGCCTACAAGCAGTATTCGGTCTTCGACCAGATCGGCACTTTCGTGTCGATGGTCGGCTATTCCGTTCCGACCTTCTTCACCGGCGTGCTGCTGATCGTCATCTTCAGCTCGTATCTGCAGTGGTTCCCGTCGATCTACGACACCAATCTCGTCGTGCGGGACTGGGGGAGTTTCGTTCAGCAGGCCAGGCAGATGTTCCTGCCGGTCCTGGTGCTCACCCTCTACAACACCTCGCAGATCAGCCGCTTCGTACGGGCCTCCATGCTCGACAACCTGCACCAGGACTATGTCCGCACCGCGCGCGCCAAGGGGGTGAAGGAAAAGGTCGTGCTTCTGGTCCACGTGCTGCGCAACAGCCTGATCCCGGTCGTCACCGTGATTGCGCTCGGCGTGCCGACCATCTTTTCCGGCGCCATCATCACCGAACAGATCTTCCGGGTGAACGGGCTAGGCCAATTGCTGATCACCGCCATCCAGGGCGCCGACATTCCGCTGGTGCAGACGCTGACCTTCATCTTCGCCGTGCTGATCGTCCTCTTCAACCTGATTGCCGACGTGCTCTACGGCATTCTCGACCCGAGGATTCGCTATGACTGACGCCCTCGCCACCATCGAAAAGCCGAGCGGCTCGTTCGCCAGCGATCTCTGGCGCCAGTTCCGGGCTCATCCGGGCGGGGTTGCCGGCCTGATCGTCTTCACCTTCATCGTGGTCGCTGTCTATCTCGGGCCGTTCATCCACACCATCGATCCCAACAAGATCGACATCAAGGAGAAGAACCAGGGTCCGTCCTGGACCCACCCTTTCGGCACTGACAATCTCGGCCATGACATGCTGGCCCAGGTGCTGGCCGGCGGGCAGATCTCGCTCGCCGTCGGCATGACGGCCATGCTGCTGGCCCTGCTGCTCGGCACGCTCGTCGGTGTGCTGTCCGGTTACTTCAAACGGATCGACGGGCTGTTGATGCGGATCACCGATCTCTTCCTTGCCCTGCCGCTGCTGCCGCTGCTGCTGGTGATCATCATGCTGTTCCGCGACACGCTCCGTGCCGCCTTCGGCCCGGAGACCGGGATCTTCATCCTGATCGTCTTCGTTATCGGCATCACCAGCTGGATGCACACCGCCCGCATCGTCCGCGGCGACGTGCTGGCCGTCAAAAGCCAGGAATTCATCCTTGCGGCCAAGGCGAGCGGCATGTGGGAATACCGGGTGATCCTCAAGCACATCCTGCCCAATGTCATGAGCTCGATCATGGNNTCATCACGGAATCGGCGCTCTCCTTCCTCGGCCTCGGCTTCCCATCGGACTTCCCGACCTGGGGCCGGCTGCTGTTCGACGGCGCCAATTTCCTGCAGATCAACCCGTCGCGCGTGCTCTGGCCGGGCCTGGCCATCTCGCTCACAGTGCTGAGCGTCAACT
>DBUL01000107.1:0-2857 GCA_002307905.1 Rhizobiaceae bacterium UBA1291 | reverse complement strand
CATCCGCGACGCGCTCGACCCGAGAATGATGAAACGGTGAGCCCTCCCTTCTCCCCATCGGGGAGAAGGGAAATTCCCTTCAAACCCCGCTGATGACTTCGATCTTCGAACCGTCGAAGAAACGCGACAGCCTGAACGGCGTCGGGTCGACGCAAGGGGTATGTCCGGTGACAAGGTCCGCCATCAGCCGTCCCGCCCCCGGTCCGATGCCGAAGCCATGGCCGGAGAAGCCGGTGGCGATGAAGAAGCCCGGGACTTCCTCGACTGGCGAGATCACCGGAACGGCGTCCGGCGAAACGTCGATATAGCCGGCCCAGCGCTGTTCGATCTCGGCCTTGGCGAAGACCGGATAGTCTTGTCTCAGTTGCGCAAGCGCATGGTTGGTCCACTTGTCCGAGGGCTTCGGGTCAAGCACCCGGCAACGCTCGAACGGCGTTTCCTCGTCCATCCGCCAGCGTTGCGCCATGCGCCCCTCTTCGAGGAATCGGCCGGACACGCGGAAGCGCAGCGACCGCCATTCGCTCTTCAGCGCCGGCAGGAACTTCAGCATGTAGCGGAAACTGTCCGGGACGATCTCGACGATATTGTCGTAGCGCGAGGCGATGGTGTAGCCGCCATCCTGGCGCTTGCGGAAGGCGAAGTCCTTGCCATAGAGCGTGTGTTCCGGCCCTCCCTCGATCGGCTTGGTGCGGATGACGGTGTTCATGACCTTGAGCTGCGGCAGGTCGATGCCGGCATTGCGGGCAAACAGGCTCGACCAGGCGCCGCCGGCGAGCACCACGGACGAGCAGGCGATCGAGCCGCGCTCCGTGACAACACCGGAAATTTTTCCGCCCGAGGTCTCGATGCCGCGCACCGCGCAGTTGGTCAGGATATGCGCGCCCTTGTCACGCGCCGCTTCGGCGATCGCCGGTGCCGCCTTCTGCGGCTCAGCGCGGCCGTCGNNGCGCTCTTGAAATCGTGCTTCATGCCCGGATAGAGCCCGCTGAATTCCGGCCCGTCGATCATCCGTGACTTCATCTGATAGTTGCTCAAGATGTCGGGCCATTCGGCGTTCTTGGCTTCGTACTTCTCATCCATGGAGGCAAAGACGATGCCGCACTGCTTGTAGCCTGTGTCGCGCCCGATGCGCTGGTCGAGCCCCTGCCAGATGCGGATGGCTTCGGCCATCAGCGGCACCTCGCGCGGATCGCGCCAGGAGATGCGCACCCAGCCCCAGTTGCGGCTCGACTGTTCCTCGCCGATCCCGCCCTTTTCGCACAGCGCCACCGACACGCCGCGTTCGGCCAGCTCCAGCGCCGTCGATACGCCGATAATGCCGCCACCGATGACGACGACATCGACGCGGGCAGGCATGTGAGCGTCACCTTGAACGGGAACGACCTTGGGACCGGGCATGGGGAATGAACTCCTGAAAGACAAAGGGGTCCGGCAGTCAGGGAAGGAGGTCGATTGGCTGCCGGTACAATGGCCAAGCTATAGCNNCGCCTCGTCACGCCGGCCGGTGACATGGCGCGTTCCAAAGGCGACAGCACCGAACCCGCCTTATCGGTTAGTGATACTTCGCCTTTTCGGCCGTCAGGATATGGTCCGCATCCAGCGCTGCGATCGGCAGGTCGGTATTGGCCGGTATGTCGCCGGAGAGCTGTAGCGCAAGATAGCGGCCGCAGCAGACGCGCAGGAACGAGGTGAAGTTTCCCAGATCGTGCCCCGCGTCGATCGATTCGTGATAGAGCTTGGCGATCAGCTGGATCACGGTCATGCCGTCGCGGCGACCGACCTCCTCCAACGTCATCCAGAAGAAGTTCTCCAGCCGCACGCTGGTCACCATGCCGTCGATCCGAAGCGACTTCGTCTGGCTTTCCCACAGGCCTGGATCGGCCTGGATGAAGAGCTTGCACATGGTTTCCTCCCGAATGTGCGGTCCTCGGCGTGGATGCGACCCTATCGCGAAACGGCGGCGCTCGCAAAACNNCAGGATCAGGCGGAAAGCACCGCCATGAACTGCTTCAGCCATGCCGGATGGGCCGGCCAGGCCGGCGCGGTCACCAGCTTGCCGTCGGTGACGGCCGCATCGATCGCGATGTCGGCATAGGTGCCACCGGCGAGTTCCACTTCGGGACGGCAGGCCGGATAGGCCGAGCAGGTGCGACCTTCGAGAACGCGCGCGGCGGCCAGGATCTGCGCGCCATGGCAGACGGCGGCAACCGGCTTGTCGGCTTCGAAGAAGTGCTTCACGGCGGCGATCACCTCGGGATCGAGGCGCAGATATTCCGGCGCCCGGCCGCCCGGAATGACGAGCGCATCATAGTCCGATGCCTTGATGTCGGCGAAAGTGGCGTTGAGCGCGAAATTGTGGCCGCGCTTTTCCGTATAGGTCTGGTCGCCTTCGAAATCGTGGATCGAGGTGGCAATCGTCTGGCCGGCCTTCTTGCCGGGGCAGACGGCGTGCACGGTGTGACCACAGGCCAACAGCGTCTGGAACGGCACCATGGTCTCATAGTCTTCGGCAAAATCGCCGACAATCATCAGGATCTTCTTCGACATATCATCCTCCCGTTCTGGAATGTCGGGCGGACGCTAGCAAATCGTCAGGGAGGGCGGGTATTATCGCCATACTACAGCGATATTTTTCGAAGATCGGGTAGCTACGTGTCTTGCGGCCCTACGCCCCCCGCGCGACCATCCTCCTCCCATGGCTTGATTCCGATCACGGACGAGGCCACTCTCCGCGCATATTTTCAAGGTCATAGGTGGTTCCCATCGAACCGAAGCGCATACGAGGAGCGGCATGACATCCCAACTCAATCTTCTGACCGATGTCGAGGGCGTTGCCGTCGGCCATGCGACCGACCTG
>DBUL01000116.1 GCA_002307905.1 Rhizobiaceae bacterium UBA1291 | reverse complement strand
GAGATGCTGGCCTCCATCCAGTCAGCACCAGTGAATCAGAACAAAGGTGATTTGGGAATCCGACCCGATTCAAAAAAGGACGGAAACGCTCTAGGTTGGCCACGCAGCTTCGGGCCGACCAGGCCAATTCGACGGAAGAGCGGTAGCGGGATACGCTAGAATTTAGCTACTTGCTCGGCATGAAAGTTCCAGAATGCCTCGGAAAAATGGTCCAGCAGAGTGGATGTCGGCCGGTTCGAAGGCTTTACTTCGAGGAATCCGGCCTCGACGGAGGGGCGGAACGGCCGCATAACCGCGCCGCGACCGCTGAACTCACATGCTGAGGTCGGGTCGATGATGGCTATTCCTGATCCTTCGCTCACCAGGGTCAAGGCCGTGTGAGAGAGGCGGACTTCAATGGCGGTCGAGCGCTGGATGCCGGCAAGCGCGAGATCGACGCGCATAGAAAACAAGGATCCGGACTCCAACGAGATCATGCGTTGATCCAACAGATCGTGCGGCTCAATAAAAGCCTTTCGCGACAACGGATGATCTGTGGGAAGCGCCGCCACGGCGTCCAGAGGGCAATTGCGGATGGTGAGGCCCGGCCTGTCCAAGGGCCCCTCCGCATAGCCAATGTCGGCCTGCCCCGACATCACCGCTTCCGTGACCATCACCGACGGCATGCTTCGCAGCGATGCCCGCACGTCAACCTTGTCGCGGAGAAAGCGGGCAAGGAAGCGGGGTAGGATGCCGATGCCCAACGCGGGCATGGCAGCGATCCGCAAACTGCCGGCGGACTGGCGGGCGATATCGCCCACCGCCGTTGCTATCTGATCCAGTCCAGCGAAGGCGCGATCGACCGCCTTCATCAACGCGATGGCCTCCTGGGTCGGGATGACACGGTTTCCCTGTCGGATGAACAAGCGCAGCTTCGTCGTGTGCTCGAATTCACGGATCAGTCGGCTGACGGCGGGCTGCGTCACGGTCAGCAGTTCCGCCGCCGCCGTCACCTTGCCCGTCAACATGACCGCTCGAAACGCTTCTACCTGTCGCAGATTCATGAGCCACCATAAGATTCAGTAATTCTTGGCGTTCGATTTCGAATTTTACAACTACGCTTTTTGCGTGCAATCCATCAACAGATTAATCGTTTTGGATCCTATCAAGGTGCTCGATTGTTGAACCGTACCATCTCTACCCATTTTGATCATTTCACCGTCAAGTACCTCGTCGCCTCCGGGTTTATGGGGCTCGCGAATGGTAGCTTCGACGCTGTTTTCAACTTTTTCCTGGCGACAAAAGGGCTAAGCAAGGCCGAAGTCGGAACGATTTATTCCATCTCAATGGTTGGGATGTCGATTGCGGTTATCCTACAGGGTATGGCCTCCCGCCGATTTGGCTTGCGTCTGGTTCATCGTGTCGCCGCACTTCAGTTTGCGCTTGCCCTGTTCGTTATCCCCTTTTGTGGGACGGTTTTGACAACAGGTCTAGTGTTGAGCGTAGTGTCGGGGGGATTCGTCGGCATGCTTTCGACAGGAGCTGCGATCTTTGGGAATCGCGTTGCCCCGGACGCGCGTGTCCGGTTGTTCAGCGCGTTCTTCGTCTCCTATTTAGGTTGCGCGATGGTTGGATCGCTGGCCGCCGCCGGCTTCGCCAATATATCGCTCTGGTCCGCCCAAGGGACCTATNNACCTATATCGCCGTGCTCTTAGCCGCCGGCGTTCTGGCGCTGATCATGTGTTTCTTCCGCGAAACCTCGATCGGCATGAACCCGATGGAATTGCCGCAACGGCATAACGCGGTGCAGGGAAGCGCCCGCCCGGACTGGTTTCCGCTGTCGACGCTGTTTGCTGCCTCCTTCATGATGGGTGGCTCAATCCTGCTGGTTTTCCGGTTCTCCAATCTCATTTTCACGGACGTCTATCAGATGTCGGTCAGCGACACGGCAGTGGTCCTAGGGGTTGAAAAGCTCTTCGCGTTGGCCGGAGCCCTGGTGGCACCGGGCCTCAAGCAGCGCGTTTCTCACCGCTTGTTAATCGGCACTTTGACTGTTGTCGCCGTGGCATCGCTTTTGCTGCAGGCCGCATTGCCGACCTTGGGTTTGTTCCTGCTCGGCTACTTCCTGCGCATTACGCTCAACTACACAACGATGCCGATCCTCGACGCTGTAAGTATTTCGGCCTTCACCAAGGGTCAGTCCATCGTTTCAACCAGCACGCGTCAGCTCGCCTTCTATGCCGGCGGCGCGGTTGCCGCGATCGCCTATGGCGCGCTTTTGCAGGCTGGTGACGCCGCATCTGCGGTGGCGCTAGCTGCAGTCATGGCAGCTCTGGGCGGAGCCCTACTTCTCCTGGTGCGCGAGCATTTACCGGTAGCCGGGGACTCGCCAGCCGAAGAGTCGCCAACGGCAAGCGCTCGGACGTGAGCAGTTGGCCCTGAAACACGAGAATGCCGGAGGAAAACAATGAAGCATCTACTGTTTGTCGCAGGTTTTGGTGGCCCCCCCCTGGACTTCGGGCTGCCCCGAGTCAAGGCTCTTGGAAAGCTGCATGTTCTTTATTCTGACACACTGGCGAAATCCAAAATCGAGGCGATCGGTAGACACGCGGATGTCCAGCTTGCTCGACCGTTCGGCAGTGAAGCCGAGCTGGAGCAGCATATCCTGGAGGCGATCGATAGCTATCGTATCGACGCCGTTCTGACCCTCGACGAATTTTCGATCGGCCCAGTGTCGCGGTCCGCGCACGAGCGCGGCCTTCGCGGCGCCGGCCCTCATATTCATCTGGCGCGCAACAAATGGGCAATGCGCAACGCATTCGAGGCTGCCGGGGTACGTAATCCTCGCTTCCGTCGGGTCCGAAATTTGCACGACCTTGAAACCGCCGCCGCTGATCTGCGCCTGCCGGCCGTGCTGAAACCCACGGAAGGGGCGGCCTCCATCGGCCATACCATCCTACGGACAGGCGACAACCTGCAAATCGTCTGGGAACATGGCAGTGCGTTCCTGCACACGCTCGCGACTGGGCGAACAGTGGGGGCAATAGAGGGCTTTTCCGAACCGGAATTCATTCTGGAGGAGTTTATTGAAGCATCAACAGCCTCCTGGTACGACGATGCCACCTTTGGCGATTTGGTCAGTGTCGAGGGGTTAGTGGTCAGGGGCGTCTACCACCCGATCGCCGTCACCTCAAAATATCCGCTGGCGCCCCCCTTCACCGAAGTCGGACAGATTACGCCTTGCGTACTGCCTCTAGCCAAGCAGTTGCCGATCGTCGATTTCGCCCGACGCGCGGTGGACGCGCAGCAGCTCGACACCTGTGCTACGCACACCGAGATGAAGTTGCAGGCAAATGGCGAGCTCTGCATGGTGGAATCGGCGGCCCGCACGCCAGGTGCGCTGATGACACGGCAAATCCTTGAGGTTTTCGGTGTCGATATGATCGACCTGCTCAGCCGGGCACTATTGGGTGAAACGATTGACGTACCAGCCCTCCAGTACCAGCCGGTCCATGGCGCGGCCGGACCAGTTGCCATCATCAGCCTCACGCCCGGGGGCGAGCCCTGGCGGCATTATCCCAGGATCAACAAAGCACTTGACCTCCGGAGCTATCTCAACCCAGCCGTGGAGTTCGAGATTGCCTGGGGAAGCGATTACGAGGACGGCGAACCCGTCAAACCCTATGATCCCAAACTTGGAACGCCCAATTACATCGCCAATGTCTTTCTGAAGGCGCCGACTGTGGAGTTGCTGATCGAAGCGCAACAAGTCCTGATGAACCAATCCGAGCACATCTTCGCGGCCCAGAGTTGGAGACCGGCACTGGCCCTGAAGACGACCTGAGCGGAGCGCCCTCACCACATCAAACTACAAGAGCCATCCCCGCAACAGGGGAACGGCACCCGCCAGGGGTACGCCGTCGGGGGAGTCATTTCTTTCGCGTCCTGCAAGGTCGCGGCTTTGGCAACAGAGGAGAAGCTGAAATGAATGTTCAACATTTCGCGGAAAACGATGACAGGGGCGGAGCCGTCAACGGCGAGACAAGCCTTCTACTACCCGTCGGTGGCGCCCCATACTGGACCCAAGCAGAAATTGACAGCCCGGGAGGAGCCCCACTTGCCCCTTGGGCTAGGGCCAGCCTGAAGGCATTCCGGCAGGTGGTCTCGAATCCGGATTTCCCCTGCACATTCGCGACGACGTCGGAACAGCAGGAGCAGTTGGTCTACGCCTTTGTTGAAACCACTTACGAAGCTAAGGACATCACCGTTATTCGCAAGGCGATCATCAAGTATCTGGATGCCTTGGACGGGATGCCTCAGAAAAAGGCCGATTATCATGTGCTGGTAATATTTGTCAGTCCGGTTCCCGGGTACTCGCTGGCGCATTACGCTGAAATGACCCAGAAGTTGCTCCAATCGCTGCACGAAAGCGATGTCGCGCCTTGGCCGGCTGAAGTTCCCACGGATGAGGACGATCCGCACTGGTCGTTTGCCTTTGCCGGCCGTGCGCTGTTCGTCAATGTCTCCACACCGGCCAATATAGCTCGCCATTCCCGCAATCTTGGTCCCAGCATGACCTTGATGATCTCGCCGCGCGACGTGTTTGACCGCGTCGCCGGACCGACGGACAAAGGGCGCAAGGTGAGATCCATCATCCGTGCCCGCACCGAGGCCTTCGATAAGGGGCTTGCCTTCGCCCCTTGGAGTTCTTTTGCCTATGGTCAGGGTGCAGTTGGAACGGAGAGATCTCAGTATATCCTATCCGATGACAATGAAACTCCGATAAAACTCTCGATCCAGCAATGTCCTTTTAAATGAATAAAGCATATTTGGAATGGTAGATTCGATTCCTACTAAAATATAAATCCGGAATAACCACGTTGAAGGCGGTTTCTCATGTTGAATTTTGACGAACTTTCGCAATTCAACCGTAATGGATACACGGTTTTGGATAGTATTATCCCTAACGATGTTTTGGAGGACATTCAGCGCGCCGCCCGTCAGATGTCCGAGACCGAACCTTTGCGATCCTCGTGGAACGAACGATCGTGCTTCCGTCGGGAAGCGTTTTGCCGTCTGCTCGATGCGCCGGAATTGATCGAACTGGCGGTCCAACTCATCGGAGAGGATGTGCAGTTGCTCCAGTTCGATATGTTGCGGACTCGTTCGGGCGATGCGGAGCCGGAATGGCATCGCGACGTCGAATTCGCGGCGGGCAAGACCCTCGCGGTCAGCATCGCGATCTACCTGCAGGATACGCCGGCCCGTGCCGGTCCGTTGCGGCTGGTGCCTGGCTCTCACCGGCAGGACGACGGCCCGCCCCGATCGCTAGGTGATCTGGAGGGGGGAATTGCGGTTCCGGTACCGGCGGGGGCGGCTGTAGTGCATGACGCGGCTCTCTGGCATGCCGGAACTATTGACGGTCCTTCAGTCGATTGTTGGGCGCTGTTCCCTATTTTCGGGAAGTTTTGGATCAAGCGCCGGGACCTCGGATGCACCCAGCCGCCGCCAGCGCGCATTCTCGGCCTGACGGATCCATTGAAGCGGCAATTGCTTGGTTTCGCGCTTCGCCCCGGTGTCCAATCCTATCTTGGAGATCTTGATCAATATAACCGACGCGGTGATCCAGGGCTCGATTTCACGCAGCATTCGTAGGCGGTCAAAGATTCGCAACAGGGTCGCAAGGGCCCGGAACTACCCAAGGGAGTCAACAGTGAATATTCTCGGCCTGAATTACATATTCCATGACACATCTGCCTGCGTGATCTCCGACCACATGGTGAAATGCGCCATCGAAGAAGAACGGTTGCTTCGACAGAAGCATACCCCGGTCTTTCCCTATCGTGCAATTGCCAGATGCTTGGCACAAAGCGGGCTGACTCACGACGACCTCGACCACATCGCCGTCTCGATTAATCCGAACGTGGCGATGCCGGAGAAGATTCAATATGCGGCCAGCCTGCGACCGGCAGTCCGGGATTTCATGTTCACGGAAATCGAGGAACAGAACGAGAAGCATCTGACATTTTGGAAATGGTACAACGCGCTTTGGCCGGAGGACAAGCAGAAACGTCCGCGCGTCCATTTCGTGGACCATCACCATTCCCACGCTGTTGGCTCGTTCCTCGTTTCCCCCTGGGAGGAGGCGGCCTTGCTCGCAGTCGATGGAGGAGGGGAATGGCGAACTCTGTGGATGGGGCAAGCCAAAGGCGGCGCGGTGGAGCAGTTCAGCGAGACCCTCTTCCCCCATTCCCTTGGCACCTTCTATTCCGCCGTTACGGAATTCTGCGGCTTCAAGACCGAATATGACGAAGGCAAGACGATGGGGCTCGCGCCGACCGGCGATCCCAAGCGGTTCTTCGAGGTCGTCGATGGCATGGTTGATGTCGATGACGAGGGCGCGGTTCGACTCGATCCCTCTTGGTTCGAGTTGCCAGTGTCCATTAACGGGCGCTATTGCAGCGCGAAAATGATCTCGGCGCTAGGCACGCCGCGCAGTCCCCGGGAGCCGATCGCGGACCACCATCGCGACGCCGCCGCCGCATTTCAGGCCGTTCTCGAAAAAAAGATCCTGAAGATCACGGCGATGCTGTCCAAAAAGACTGGTATGCGTCATTTGGTGCACTCTGGGGGCGTTGCGCTTAATAGCGTCGTCAATGGGCGCATTCTTCAGGAAGGACATTTCGACGACATCTACATCATGCCAGGGGCGGGCGACAGCGGCACCTCCATCGGCGCCGCGGCCTGCGTTTACAAGCAGGTGCTGAAGCAACCGGCCAAGCTCCACCATGCCGATCCGTTTATCGGTGATGCCTATTCCCACCAGGAAATCGAGGCCTTCCTGAAGCAGGCCAAGATCCGCTATCGCCGGAGCACCAATGTCTGCGCCGAGGCAGCCGGAGCCCTCCACAAGGGCGACATCATCGGGTGGTTCCAAGGCAAGATGGAGTTCGGTCCGCGTGCCCTCGGCGGTAGAAGCATTCTCGCCGATCCGACAAAAGCAGGCATGAAGGACAAGATCAACGCTGAGGTTAAACACCGGGAGGCGTTCCGGCCCTTCGCACCCTCGGTGCTGGAGGAGCGCGCGACCGAGTACTTCGAATCGACAGTGCCGGTGCCGTTTATGCTAACCGTTTTCCCCGTCGTTGAAGCAGCAAGAGCGACGATTCCTGCTGTTGTTCATGTCGATAATACAGCGCGACTCCAGACAGTAGCAAAAGATAGCAACCCCAAATATCATCGACTGATTGAGGAGTTCTCCAAGCTATCTGGTCATCCAGTCATCCTCAATACCAGCTTCAACGTCATGGATGAGCCGATAGTGGCAAGCCCCTACGACGCCGTCAGATGCTTCTACTCGACGGGAATTGATACTCTATTCATCGGGGACTTCGTGCTCGAAAAAGCCCCAATTAAAGAGCGTGCGACCAGCAACATCCGTGAACTAGCGGGCAGTGAGCACTTCGTCTGATCCCTAAAAGGTCTAACGGTCCGGTTGAGGACATCCTTGGCCGCATCAAACCTATCAATTCTATCTAAGCCGCGGCTTGGGTTTTCCCACAGCTTCACCAATGCCTATAGGAAAAGAGCTCAGATGTTTAACTCTGTTTCAATTATTGGTACCGGCCACTGCGGTTGTGCTCTTGCGGTTGATACACTGTCGCGTGGCCTGGGGGTGCTGCTTTACGCTCATCCAGAACATGCGCGAAACCTCAATGCGATAGCGCAGCAAGGCTACTTAAATTCGGCGATGCAGATCGAGGGGCAATTTAAGCCAAGGTTAACTCAGAACATCGCGGAAGCCGTCAAATTCTCGAAATGCCTCATCATTACGACACCATCATTCGGGCACGACACAATTGTTAACGAACTAAAGTCATTTGACCTAAGTGACCATGTCCTTGTTGTCATAAATGCGAACTTCTTCTCACTTGCATACATGAACGAGCTCAATGCTCGTTTGATCCTTGAAACAAATGCCGCTCCTTACGCGTCGCGGTTCGTAGATGGGGAAATCCTGGTTCTCGGGATCAAGAAAAACTTACAAATTGCAGCTTATCCAGCTGACATATCAGCTGACGACCGGAACGCAGTCGCTAGCGTTTTTTCCATGTCGCTCGAGTGGCAAGACAATGTATTGGATGTTGGACTCCAATCAAACAATGGTGTTTTCCACCCCGCTACCACAATATTGAATACCGCCCGTATAGAGCTTACCAAAGGCGATTTTTATTTTTACAAAGATGGAATTTCGACATCGGTCGGACGAATCATTGAATCTGTAGATCAGGAGCGACTGGCTATCGCCAATGCTTTTGGATACCGCCCGCAAACCTTGCTGAGCGAGATGATCAGCTTCTATGGCGGCGAATACAAAAGTTTCTCAGATTTTGCCTGTCATAGCGCTGTCCACAATAGGACAAAGAACACACCCAGCAGCATGGCAGAAAGGTACATCACTGAGGATGTGCCGTTCATCATGGTGCCATGGCACGAGCTTGGCCGAGTGGCAGGCATACAAGCACCTACCATGAGAAGCATCATCGAGTTTTCATCAATCATCAACAATGAGAATTATTTCCTCCACGGGAGGAACGCGAGAAAATTGAAAATTGAAAATCTCTCGATAGAAGATATTGTCCGCATAATAAAAGGAGGAAATTTTACGGCAGGAAACAGGCAGACGCATGCGGCATAAATATATGGGCAATACTATGTCTGACAAAATTAATCAGAACAAGCAAGAAATCCACATAGAAAACCGATGGTCAAATGCAAAAGCCATTTCATGGGTCACGGTAGGAACCGGACTGTTCGCAATAATATTTTCATCAGCTAAATTTGCAGACGGAAGTATTTCAACATTTCAGATATTGTTCTTTAGATACATTGGCGGTCTTTTATCTCTTTTCTTGATAGCTTCTGTCTCCGGTGGACTGCGCTCCTATCATAGTTCAAAGCCGTTCCTCTATTTTCTCAGAGCAGGCTTTGGTGCCACGGGCGCAGGAGCCATCATGTTCGCATCTGCTAACATGCCAATCGTCGATGCCACCGCATTAGGACTGCTCTATGTTGTTTTCATTGTACCTCTCGGCGTAATCTTTCTGAGCGATAAGATCACACGACAACATCTTTTCGGGATCACCCTTTGTGGAGGAGGTACCGCGATAATAATGCTTTCCCGTGGGGCTTTTTCGTCCATAGATGCTGCGTATACTATTCCAGCAGCGGTTGCGATACTGGGAGCAGCTCTTCTCGCCCTTGAAGGGTTCATGATTAAAGTTCTTTCATATGTCGATAAACCACTCACGGTTCTGTTGTATACGAACGCATTTGGGCTGTTCATAACAGGAGCTTTTGCCGCTATGTCTTGGACAGGCATTTCATTGATTAATTCATTTCCATACCTTATTCTTGGCGTTGTTGCTATTTCTGCACAATATTGCATAGTTCGAGGATATAAATTAGCTGCATTGTCGATCGTTGCCCCAGTCGATTACAGTTGGCTGATATTTACAGCATTGATTGGATATATATTCTTCAACGAAGTTCCAACAGTTCCCGTGATCGTAGGATCATGTATCCTGGCCGTTGGCGGAACTGTCCTTGCTATAATTCGATCCACTTCTCCGAGTGTAGAAGCGAAAGATATTGGCCGCCTCCAATCTGTGGACTGACTCAGAAACGCTCGGCGCTGAGACTGCTCAGAACGCTTTTGCAGGCCAATCCAAAGCCGCGGTCGGATGCTGTAATACCGTGAGCGTCCGGTGAGCCAGTTTTGGTTAGGTGGGGAACTAGCGCAAGTTACGACACAGATGATTCATTTGTGACGCAACAGGGTATGTATGGCCAAGGTTGAGATCCTGACGGGTGCCAAGCGACAACGTCGATGGGCCACAGAACTGAAGCTTTCGATATTGCAGAAGCTTTCGGCGTAGATGGTACCGTTTCGGATGTAGCACGCCGGCACGACGTCCTTCCGCAGCAGATCTATGCCTGGCGAAAGAAGTTATCGCCACACGAATTGAAATCTCCGGCACTGTAAACTTATGGGTGTCGGATCAAGGCAGGACCGTGAGGACTATGATCAGGCGGCCTGAAGATGAGCGATTTCACTCAACATCTGCGTCCCGGCCCCTCGCAGCTCACTTGCGCATGCTGCAGATCGGTGCTGTGCAGATCTTCCAGGACCCGATGGTAGCTGGCACGAACGACATTCAGGAATTGTCCAAGACCCATGATGCCGTGTCGCGGGCCAAAACCGAGCTGTGGCACCGTATACTGACCCACTACCTGCCGCTCTACTTTTCGGAAGCTGACCGTTTCCACCGCAGTTCACGCACCGATTGGTTCTTGTCCTTCCTAGAGATGTTTCCATCACCACATATGATCACGGTCATGACGAAGGACGAGTTCATCAAGACCGCATGGGAAGTGGTCGGGCGGAAAGTGGAGAAGTCTCTCTTGTTGTCAGATATTTACGAGACAGCAAAGGTATCAGCAGGAGTGCCCGTGTCGCCAAATTCAGACGCCATCCGCATGTTCCGCATGATGCTGGCCGAAGGACGAAGCTGATCCGGCAGCGCAACGCCATCGAAGACAGGGCGGTCGAATTGCTGGGCGATCGGCCCGATTATCAATTGCTGCGCACCATTCCCGGCATCGGGCCAATCAATGCCCTGACCATACTCGCCGAGACGGGCGATCTGCGCCGCTGCCATCATCACCGTCAGTTTCTGAAGTTCTGCGGCATGGTTCTGGCTACAGTCCAGTCCGGCATGTTTCGCGGTCGAAGCAAGATATCCAAGTGCGGCAATGCTCGCCTGCGGCGCACTTTATGGCTGGCAGGGCAGACGGCGGTACTGAAGAAGGCCAACAGCTTCCGCGACAAGTTTGAGCGCTACATCGCGCAAGATCGTCACAACCCGGATTTGCGCCGCAAGGCCTACACCGCCATCGCCGCAAAGATGGCACGCACCATTCACGCCGTGATCAAATCCGGCGAACCCTATCGTCCCTCCTTCGAGGGGACGAGCCCAGGCGGAAGGACCCCTCTCTGTAGAGCCGTGGAGGCAGCTTCCTGACCTCGTAGATAATGTTCGGGCCTTCCGCTTAGGATTTAGGATCTCGTCTTAAGGACGGTGAGGGCGGCAACCAGGCCGACCCTGTATTTGCTATGGAAGAGACCACTTCTTGACGGCGGAGCCCGCCTGGGTAACTATTCAACACATCCGGTCCCTCGGATGCCCCGTGACCTGACGCCCTAAACCGCGTTTTGTTCCCGAGCTAGGACGTTATCCACACGAATGGCGAATGGTCCGCCTCGCCATTCGATCATCTGGTTCAGGCTTCGGATCACACGTTCAGCGGGCCGCGAAAAGTCTACTTCGATGCCCAGCCCCTCGCGGTTGAAGTCGTCCAAGACATTCAACAGCCGGAATTGCCGACCATCCTCCAAACGATCCGCCATGAAATCCATGGACCAGACCAGGTTCGGCTCATCCGGCACAGTCAGAGCGTCGGGCTTGTCCCGCTTCAAACGCTTGCGTGGCTTGATCCTGAGGTTCAACTCCAGCTCGCGGTAGATGCGGTATACACGCTTGTGGTTCCAGCGATGTCCTCAGACATTCCGCCGGTAAAGGAAGCACAGGCCAAAGCCCCAGGTCTTCTTTGCCCGCGTCAGTCCGATGAGGAGATCGGCGATCTGCTCGTTCTCGTCGTTCAGCTTGGCGCTGTAACGATAGCAGGTCTCGCTGACCTCGAAGGTCCGGCAGGCAAGCGCAATGCTCACCCCGTACAACGCCACTGCTTTCCCGGCCATCTCTCGGCGTTGAGACGGCCGTGTTATTTCTTCCCAAGGCTTCCTTCAGCAGTGCTGCCTGCATGATCATCTCGGCATACATCTTCTTCAGCCGCCGGTTCCCGCCCTCCAGAGCCTTCATCTGGCGGATCATCGAGGCGTCCATGCCGCCATACTTCGAACGTCACTTGCAAAAGCTAGCAGTGCTCATCCCGTGTTCCCGGCATAACTCCGGCACAGGAATGCCGCCTTCTGCCTGGCGCAGGATGGCAGGATTTGTGGTTCGGTAAATCTGCTCGTCTTCATCAAAATCTCCTCGATCATAAAGCCCGAGAAAATTCTACTTTTGAAGCCCGTTATTTACCGGGGGGATTACCCCGCCATTGGTGACGACGCCGAAAGCGCGGCGGTTGTGGATGACGATCTCCTCGACGCAGACGCCTTCCTCGATCTTCGCGCCGAACATGCGGGCGCCCTTGGCATAGGCCATGGTGAGCGAATAGGGATCGATATAGCCGTCGCCGGGAATGAAGACCGCCCCCTCGATGCCGTCCCTGATGATGTAGGGGAAGCGCGCGGCTGCCTCATCGGCCGACAGCGAATGGCATTCGACGCCGAAGCTCTTTGCCTGGGTCATCGAGCGCCTAATCTCGCTCCACCGCTCGGGGCTGCCGGCAAGGCGCAGCGAGCCCACCTTCTTCCAGGCGATGTGCTGGCCGGTTTCCGCCTCCAGCCGGTCGAAGACGTAGACCGAATTCTTCATCAGCGGGGTGAGGTTTCGCTTGCCGCGCAATTGCCCGACAAGGCCCGCCGCATGCCAGGTGCAGCCATGGGTCAGCATGGCCTTTTCCACCAGCAGCACGTCCTTTGCCCCGTCGCGGGCAAGGTGGTAGGCGACGGAAGTGCCGATGACACCACCACCGATGATCAGAATATGCACATGGCGGTCCGCGCGGAATGTCATCTTCAAGTCCTCAGGCCTTGATCTTGTCCATGGCTGGGTCGAACATCGGCCCGAAGTGAAGGGTCGCCGGCGTCTTTTCCGCCGCAACGACGAGCTCGTATCTTCCGCTGGCGAGATAGTCGTCCGTCACGCCGTCCGCATTGCGCACATAGCCGTAGCCGATGTTCTTGCCGAGCGTGTAGCCGAAGCCGCCGCTGGTCAGGTAACCGACGGGCTCGCCGTTCCTCAGGATCGTTTCGCGACCGACGAGGACGATCTCCGGATCGTCGACCGTGAAGCCCATCAGGCGTTTTTTCAGGGTCGCGCCCTGAAGCTCTTCGAGAGTGCGCCGGCCGAGGAAATCGGTGTTCTTGCGCAGCTTCACCGCCCAGCCGAGGCCCGCCTCGAAGGGCGTGTCGTTGGGCGTGATGTCGGAGCCCCAGGCGCGGTAGCCCTTTTCCAGCCGCAGCGATTCCAGCGCCCGGTAGCCGATCGGGCGGATGTCATGCGCCTTACCGGCTGCCATCAGCGCATCGAAGACCTCGCCGAGAGCGGCGATCGGGATATGCAGTTCCCAGCCTAGTTCGCCGACATAGGTGACCCGCAGCGCCCGCACCGTCGCACCGGCAATGACGATCTCCCGCACATGGCCGAAGGGGAAAGCCTCGTTCGACACGTCGGCGGTGGTGACGGCGGCAAGCACCGCACGGGCCTTGGGGCCCATCAGCGACAGCGTGCCCCAGTCCTCGGTGATGTCGACAAAGCTGCAGTCGAGGCCGGCGGGAATGTGGTCGACGATCCAGCCGAAATCATGGGTGCGGAAGCCGGTACCGGTGACGATGTAGAACCGGTCTTCCGCGATGCGCGCCACGGTCAGATCCGCCTCGATGCCGCCGCGGGTGTTGAGGAGCTGGGTGTAAGTGAGCCGGCCGGTGGGTTTCGATACGTCGTTGGCGCAGATCCAGTCCAGCGCCTTGAGGGCATCGGGACCGGAAAGCTCGTATTTCGAGAAGGAGGACTGGTCGAACACGCCGACCGCCTCGCGCACATGGACATGCTCCTCGCCGACCGGCCCGAACCAGTTCTGCCGGCCCATCGAATAGACGTCCTTCGCCTCGGTGCCGGCCGGGGCGAACCAGTTGGGGCGCTCCCAGCCGAGCTTCGAGCCGAACACGGCGCCATGGCGCTTCAGCCGCTCATAGAGCGGCGAGACGAGGCGCGGCCGGCCGCTTTCATATTCCTCATGCGGAAAGCCGATCGTGTAGTGCTTGCCATAGGCTTCCAGCGTGCGGTCCAGCACCCATTGACGGTCGCGATGCATGCCGGCGAAGCGGCGGATGTCGACCACCCAGAGATCGAGCGGCGCCTCGCCGTCGACGACCCATTGCGCCAGCACCCAGCCGGCGCCGCCGCCTGACGCGATGCCGAAGGCGTTGAAGCCGGCGCCGACGAACATGTTCTTGCATTCCGGCGCCACGCCGAGGATGAAGTTGCCGTCCGGGGTGAAGCTCTCCGGCCCGTTGATCATCTGCTTGACGCCGACCTTCTCGAGCGCCGGAATGCGTTCGATGGCCTGCATCATGTGCTGTTCGAAATGGTCGTAATCGTCGTCGAACAGCCGGAACGCCCATTCGTTCGGCACGTCGCCCGTGGTCCAGGGTTGAGGGTTCGGCTCATAGCCGCCCATGACGAGGCCGCCGACCTCTTCCTTGAAATAAGTCCGCCGGTCCGGGTCGNNCCCGGCGCAGTTGACCACCTTCTCGCAGGCGATATCACCGAGCGTGGTCTTGACCTTGAGGATGCGTCCGTCCTTCATCTCGAAGCCGGTGACGCGGACATTCTCGACGATCTTCGCCCCATGCATGCGGGCGCCGCGGGCGAGCGACTGGGTGATGTCGGAGGGGCTCGCCTGGCCGTCGGTCGGCAGCCAGCTGGCGCCGACCAGATCGTCGACATTCATCAGCGGCCACATGCGCTTGACCTCTTCCGGCGAGACGAGATGCATGTCCATGCCGAAGCTGCCGGCGGTGGTGGCCAGCCGCTTGAATTCGGTCCAGCGGTCCTGGTTGGTCGCCAGCCTCAGGCAGCCCGTCATCTTCCAGCCGGTGGCAAGCCCGGTCTCGGCCTCCAGCCCCTTGTAGAGATCGACCGAATATTTGAGCACCCGGGTGATCGAGGCGGACGAGCGCAACTGGCCGACGAGGCCCGCCGCGTGCCAGGTCGAGCCGGATGTCAGGCCTCCCTGCTCCAGCAGGATCACGTCCGCCTTGTGGTCGCGGGCGAGATGATAGGCGGTGGAGCAGCCGATGATGCCGCCGCCGATGACGACGATTTGGGCGTGGGAGGGTAAGGTCATGATGCGTGTTTCCCGTAGATCGTGTGATAGTGATCGAGCGCTTCTTCGAGGCGCTTCAGATTGTCCGCCGTGTATCCGACATAGTCGGCCCCCGGCGCGTCGAGATAGAGTTCGGAGACCATGCTCCACATGGCCTCGCGCAGCAGCGAGGCGCATTGCATGGCGGCCATGGAGCGGCGCATGCCCGGCGACGGCGGGCCGTCGAGATAGGCTTCGAGGAACTCTTCCGATTGGTTCGGCGACAGGCCCGCATTGGAGGTCGCGCCGGCGAGGTCGAACATCGCCGTGGAGAAACCGGCATATTCGAAGTCGATCAGCCAGAGGCGCTCACCATCGTCGAGGATGTTCGACGGCAGAAGGTCGTTGTGGCCAAAGACGATCGGCAGCGGGATCTGGACCGCCTCCAGTTCCTGCGCCAGCGCTAGGTAGCCGGGCAGTTCGGCCGTCATGCGGCTGCCGCCGGCCGCCAGTGTGCGCGCATAGTCGCGAATGACGTGGAAGGCCCAGAACAGGAAGCCCGGCCCGGAGACATGGCGTGGCATCTCGGTGTGGAAGCGCCGGAGCAGCCGGGCGATGCGGCGGCGCTTGGCGGCGACGTCCGCACCGGACAGTGTCTTTGCTGCCAGGAACTGCGTAACCATGATCCCCGGCGCGGCATATTCGACGCGCGGGGCAAAGCCTGCGGCGTGGGCGGCCTGCGCCGTCATCGCCTCACGATCGCGGGAGACATGGTGGAACGGATAGTCGACACCGAAGCGGACGACATGGCGACCGCCGGCATCAGCGACCACGAAGCTCTCGTTGCTCAACCCACCATGCAGCGGCTCGATGGAGATCGGGCCGTTCCAGCACGGCAATCCCTGTATGCGGTCTTCGATCCTTGCGTCCCTCATCGTCATGCGGCGTGCTCCCGAAGTCGGGCCGCACCTGCGGAAACCAGGCGGTCGGCAATGATGGCGATGAAGGCGACGGCAAACCCCGCGACCAGCCCGCGGCCGGTATCGGCCTTGGTGAGGGCGATATAGACCTCCTGGCCAAGGTCGCGCGTGCCGACCAGCGCGGTGATCACCAGCATGGAAAGCGCGAACATGATCGTCTGATTGAGGCCGAGCAGGATTTCCGGCAGAGCCAGCCTCAACTTGATCTTGGTGAGGCTCTGCCAGGGGGTGCAGCCCATCGCGCGGCCGGCCTCGATCACCTTCGGATCGACGCGCTGGATGCCAAGCGCGGTGTAGCGAATGGCGGGGGCGATCGAATAGGCGACGACGGCGATCATCGCGGTGAAATCGCCGACCCGGAACAGCATGACGGCCGGCATGAGGTAGACGAAAGACGGCAGGGTCTGCAGCGTATCGAGGACCACCTGGAGCCATTTCCACAGGCGCTGCCGCTCGGCCGCCAGAATGCCGATCGGGATGCCGATCAGGCTGGCCACGATGACCGAGATGCCGCAGAGATAGACGGTGATCATCGCCTTTTCCCACTGCCCGGTCACGGCGATGAGAAGGGAGAGGATGCCGGCAATCAGCGCCAGCCGCAGGCCCCCGAGCCGGTAGCCAAGCAGCGCCAGAACGGCAACGACGCCCGGCCAGGGCAGTTCACCGAGGAAGCGCTTGAAGGGGATCAGCAGGTTGAGCAGCACGGCATTGCGCAGCGCCTCGAGGGTGTCGAAGAACCGCACGTTGATCCAGCCGACGATGTCGTTCCACAGGCTTCCGGTCGAAAGCACCCAGGCATCCGGGTAGGATCTGACGGCCGGCCAGACGAGACCCAGCACGAACGTCACCGCCACAAAGGCGAACGCGGCGGCGACATAGGGGTGTCGGGCGACCAGGTTTCCTGTAGCTCCCGGCTGCGATTGCCCGACCTTGCGGGCAAAGGCCTGGCTCAGGCGGTCGAGCGCCACGGCGAGCGCGACGATGGCGAAGCCCGCCTCCATGCCGGCGCCGATATCGAGACGGCGAAGTGCTGCGAGCACGTCGAATCCGAGACCGCCCGCCCCTATCATCGAGGCGATGATGACCATGTTGAGCGAGAGCATGATGACCTGGTTGACGCCGACCATCAGCGCGTCCGAGGCCGAAGGCACCATGACCTTCCAGGTCATCTGGCGCCTCGTGCAGCCGACCATGTGGCCGAGATCGACGATCTCGGAGGGTACGGCGCGAAGGCCGAGTATGGTGATGCGCACCATCGGCGGCATGGCATAGATCAGCGTGCCGACGATCGCGGCGGTTGGCCCGAAGCCGAAGAGAAACAGGATCGGCACCAGATAGGCGAAGATCGGGATTGTCTGCATCAGGTCGAGCAGCGGGTTCAGCAGGCGCTCCAGCCAGGACCAGCGCCAGGCGGCAAGCCCGAGCAGCAGGCCGAAGACCACCCCGATCGGTGCCGCGACGAGGATCGAGGCCAGCGTCACCATGGCGCTCTGCCACTGGCCGAAGACGGCCAGGAAGCCGAAGCAGGCCCCGACCAGCAAGGCAAGCCGCAACCCGCCAGCGTAATAGCCCATCAGGCTGATCGCGAGGATCACGCCGAGCCAGGAGACCGGCGGGAGCACCTGGACCGCGGCGGATCCCTGACCGTCGAGAAAGCCGGTGGCGAGCAGGCTGAGCGCGAGCCGGTAGGGCAGGTCGATCAGCTGGGCGACGAAGCGGGTCAGGTCGGTGAAGCTGAAGAGACCGAAATGCGCCTCGTCNNGCCTCGTCGATCAGCCACTTCATCCATGCGCTGATGTGGCGCGCCGCCGGCAGCTGCCAGGCTTTCGGATAGTCGAACATCCACTTGCCGAGCATGGGCCCGAGCCACCAGGCGATCAGGGTCAGGCCGAGGGCAAGGGCCAACAAGGCCGGGAGCAGGCGGCCGCGGCCTTCGCCGGAGCGACCCTCGTCTTCGCGAAACATGCCGGTCATGCGCTGGGTCGAAGACATGCCCTCACCCCTGCATCATCAGGTTGACGACGTCGTCGCGGTGGACCGTGCCGACCGGACGCCCCTCCGCGTCGACGACCGTGATCGTCTCGCCCGCGGAAGCAAAGAGCGGGGCCATATCGGCGACGGTCGCGCGGGCCGACACGCGCACGGTGGTGGCCGCTCCCTCCGACGGTTTCATGATCGTTGCCACCTTCACCACCTTGGCGCGGGCCACGCTCCGGGTGAACTCGGCGACATAGTCCGTAGCCGGCTCGAGCACCAGTTCCTGCGGCGTGCCGCACTGGACGATCGCGCCGTCCTTCATGATCGCGATCCGGNNGCTGCTGGCCGCCCGAGAGCTCGCGCGGATAGGCGCCTTCCTTGCCGGCAAGGCCGACCAGCTCGATCATCCTTCGCGCCCGCTCTTCGCGCGCGCTGCGTTCGATGCCCTGGACTTCGAGTGGGAAGGCGACATTGGCAAGCACGGTCAGGTGCGGCAAGAGGGCGAAATGCTGGAACACCATGCCCATCTGGTGGCGGCGGATGTCGATCATCCGGCTTTCGCTCGCCGAAAGCAGGTCCTCGCCGTTGAAGAGGATTTCACCCGAGGTCGGCTCGATCAGCCGGGAAAGGCAGCGCACCAGCGTCGACTTGCCCGAACCGGAAAGCCCCATGATGACGAAGATCTCGCCGGTCGCGACATGCAGGTTGACGTCGCGCACCGCACCGACAAGTCCGGCGGCGGCAAGGCTCTCGATGCTGGGTGATCCATCGGCGGCACGCACGGCTTCGCGGGCGCCGGCGCCGAATATCTTCCAGACATTGCGGCAGACGAGTTTGGCTTCTGCAGGCATGAGTTTTCCCGTCGAAGGCGGAGGCTGGCGAGACGCGTGGAATAGACGGCCGCCCTCACCGCGCAGCGGCGAGGACGGCCAAGCTGCCTATTTCTCGATCCATCCGGACCAGCGGGCCTCATTGGCTCCGATCCACTCGGCGACCACTTCGTCCACCTTCTTGCCGTCGAGGTCGACCTTGGTGATCATCGCACCCATTTCGTCATTGTTGATATTGAAGGCCTTGATCGCGGCATAGGCGCCCGGCCACTTGTCCTTCATACCGGACCAACCGACCTTCCAGATCGGACCGAAGGGCTTGCCGCAGTCATGCGTCGCATCGGGATTGAGGCCGGCCGCGGCATCCTCGTAGCATTCCTTGGAATAGGTCGGGAACTTGACCCATTCGCCCTTGTACTTGGCCGGCGCCCAATGCGGGGCATAGATCCACAACACGATCGGCGCCTGGCGCTGGTAGGCGCTTTCCAGTTCGGCAAAGAGGGCGGCGTCCGTGCCGGCATGGACGACTTCGAAGGGCAGATCGAGCGCTTCGATCCGCTCCTCGTCGAAACCGCCCCAAGTGACGGGGCCGCCGAGATAGCGGCCCTTCGGCGCCGTTTCAGCCGTCGAGAAGGCTTCCGCGCAGCCAGGGTCCTTCAGCGCCTCCCAGTTCGGCAGGCCCGGGCATTTCTCCTTCATATACTCCGGGAACCACCATTCCTCCTTGGCGAGCATGCCGGTCTCGCCGAGGTTTTCGACCTTGCCGGTGGCAGTCCCGGCATCCAGCGCCTCGCGGCCCGTCGTCTCCCAGATCTCCATGGCGACGTGCAGATCGCCGGATTCCAGCCCGGCGAACTGGGCAAGGTAGTCGGCCTGGACATATTCGACCGAGTATCCGGCCTTCTTCAGTACCTCACCCATTAGCTGTGTGGTGATCAGCTGGCCCGTCCAGTCGTGGAGCGTCAGCTTGATTGGGTCTGTCGATTCCTGTGCGATTGCGGGCGCGGCCAGACCGGCACTCGCAAGCATCAGGCATGTGGCGGCGATTCTTGGCAGTTGGGTAAGGTGGAGCATGCGAGTTCTCCCAGTAGAGCCCGTTGAAACATGATTGGAACTGGCTGGGCACCGGGTCGTCGTTCCCCGTACTTTTCGTATCTCGTGACGACGGTGCGCAGGCCAATCTCATGTCAGCATCCGCCGGATGTCAATGTTGCTTTGTGGTATTTTGTGTTTTTATGACCGAATATGCCGCGATTGCCGGATCGACCGGCCTCCGCTATCAGCTTTGCCATCATTCCAAGGGGCTGGCCCATGACTCCATCGAGACGACACCGCGACATCTTCCGGCTGCTGCAGCGCGACGGGACGATCACGGTTTCCGAACTGGCAAGCAAGTTGGGCGTCTCCCTGGAAACCGTGCGGCGCGACTTAAAGCCGCTGGCCGGGAATGGCTCCGTCATCAAGATGCACGGCGCGGTCGGCCTCCCGTCTGTCGCGGGAGAAGCGCCGTTCGAGAAGCGCATGCGCGAGAACAGCGACGCCAAGAAGGCGATTGCCGCTACGGTCGCCGCGACCATCCGCGACGGCGATTCCATCATGATGGACACCGGCACGACGACGAGCTTTCTCGCCCGCGAGCTTCTGGCGCGCCGCCGGCTGACCGTGGTGACCAATTCCTCCGACATCGCCCGGACGCTCGCGACCGTCAACGACAACAGGGTCTACATGGCCGGCGGAGAGTTGCGCAGCGACAATGGCGCGGCGTTCGGAACGACGGCGATCGAATTCGCCAGCCGGTTTTCCGTCACCCATGCGATCATCTCGGCCGGCGCCGTCAACACCCGCGGCGTCATGGACTTCGATCTCGAGGAGGCCGAATTCGCCCGCATGGTGCTGAGCCGCGGCAAGCGCGCCATCGTTATCACCGATTCCTCGAAGTTCGGCCGTGAGGGCCTGGTCCTGGTCAGCAGCTTTAGCGCCGTCACCGAAATCGCCACCGACAAGCCTCCGCCCAAAGACATCACCGACGCCCTCGACGCCGCCGGCGTCGACCTGCTGCTCGCTTGAGCAGCGGTCGCATCAGGTCCGGGGCCTCGCCCGCCACCGGCAACAAACATGAAAATGGGCATCACCAGCGGCAGCGGACGAAGGTCGCGAAAGCCGTTCGCCACCCGCAAGAGCGTTATAAGGGCCGCCGTAGGAGCCCCGGCATAACGCAGCCGCAGGACCGGGAGGCGGAACCGCCATGAGATAGCTGCGGTCAATGATATGCTGCCGCCGTTTCAACCAACTCGGGGAGCAAGTCAAGGAACAGTTCTTAGGGCTCGATGTGTCGCAGGATATAACGCCTGTTCGCGTCATTGGTCGGAATGGTAAGATTGTCCGGTCGGGTACCTACCGTTGAACCCCAGAGGGATATCAAAGGCCGCAAGGAGGCCAAAGGCGTCAAATGCGGTCGGCATCTTCTTGCCAAGCTGGGGGCATCCACACACGCACCACCCCGATCTGTTGCGCAGACCTGAAAGCTCCGTTTCGCAAGTTCAATCGCAAGGAGATGCACCTGTGTCATCTGCCTTCCCTCCGTGAGCGCCCCACCGCGCTAAGCAGGCATTTTAACGATGCCGGCCGAAGGGTTGCCGGTCTGAGCGGTGCCTTCCGTCACCCCCGGCAGACCCCACCATTCGCCGCTCATCTTCTAAAAGTACGATCCTGATTTACAGCGAAGATCGCAGGAAGTCCGTGCTGGCGTTCTTCGACCGGAAATGCGCACCGCTCATCGGCATCAAGGAGAGTAAAGCGGAGGGTTATCCATGAGACGAAAGCTCTGGATCAGCGATTCACTCGCAAACGCCGTTTGATAGAGTAACGGGGGGAATACAGAAGAACTGATCAAACGACGTTTTCAAATCCCCCGATATGGACGTCCAACTCAGAGCGCTAACGTCGACTGTTCCTGAGGCAGGAAGCCCGGAATCTGTGGGCTGGCCATCCCATAAGGAAACCTCGGAAGTCTGCACCAAAAGGGGCGGTGTCATCACTCCTGATCATCGGCATCGTTCGGCACGTCAAGACCGATATGGGTCTTCTTGCGGAACTCCCGCTGAATAGCCCCTGAATTTGTAGACACCTTCTTTCCTAATTTTGAGGCAAGAAGATCATCATGAGCAAATTGAATTTCAGCGAAGAGTTTAAGCGGGACGCGGTGCGTCAGATCACGGAACGGGGCTATCCGGTTGCGGAAGTTTCGCAGCGGCTGGGTGTGAGCCCGCACTCGCTTTATGAGTGGAAGAAGAGGTTCTCCTCGGCGTCTGGCAATCAGGGCAGCGACCAGGCCGACGAGATAAGGCAGCTTAAAAAAGAACTGGCGCGTGTCACCGAGGAGCGCGACATCCTAAAGAAAGCGACCGCGTTTTTCGCCAAGGATGCAAAGTGAAGTACGCGCTCGTTGCAAAGCATCAACAGCGGTTTTCGGTGCGGACGATGTGCCATCTTTTGCGCATTCATCCCAGCGGCTTTTACGCTTGGCTGCGGACACCCTTGAGCAAGCGGGCTTGTGAAGACGAACGGCAAATTGGTCTTCTGCGGAAAGCCTGGGAGGAAAGTGGCAAGGTCTACGGCTACCGCAAGCTTCACGACGACCTGCTCGACCACGGCGAGACATCCTGCCCCAACCGGGTTGCCCGCCTGACACGGATTGCCGGGATAAAGGCTCAGATCGGTTACAAACGCCGTCCTGGAATTTACGGCGGCAAGCCGTCCATTGTCATCGACAACACTCTGGATCGGCAATTCGACGTCGCGGACCCGGACAAAGCCTGGTCACCGACATCACCTACATCCGAACCAACGAAGGCTTCGCCTATCTCGCGGTGGTGATCGATCTCTATTCCCGCCGCGTCATCGGCTGGTCGATGCAGAGCCGACAGACAACGGATGTCGTGCTGCAGGCGTTGCTGATGGCTGTCTGGAGACGAAAGCCAAAGGAAAAGGTTCTGATGCATTCGGATCAGGGATCGCAATTCACCAGCATGGACTGGGCATCCTTCCTAAAGCACCACAATCTGGTTCACTCGATGAGCCGACGCGGTAATTGCCATGATAACGCTGTAGCCGAAAGCTTCTTCAATCTGCTGAAGCGCGAGCGGATACGGCGAAAAGTCTATCGGTCACGAGACGAAGCCAGGCAGGACGTATTCGATTACATCGAGATGTTCTACAACCCGAAACGCAAACATGTCAGAAACGGAATGCTGTCACCTGTCGAGTTCGAAAAGCAGCAGAAAACGTAACCCGAGGGGGTCTACCAAACGCGGGGCTATTCAACTCGACACATCCCCCAGTCTCTCCTCAACCTTACATTGGTCCGGATGTGCGCTCGGCTTCGAACTTGGCGGCGTCTTCGACGACGGACAATCGCCAGTCCACCGGCTCTCAAAAGATGGTGAGGCCGTGGGAGAGGTAGTCAGCGGGAATGTTGGAGAATGGATCGACATGGATCACCAGGATCCACAATCCGGCGAGTGCTGTGATCGAGAAGATCGTGCATGCGAGTCGCCCGGCCGCTGGGCGGTCGATATGCAGAATGGCGACCGTGACCATGGTCAGGAAGGTGAACGACAGCAGCAGATACCATTTCGATGGGTCGATCAGGCTGACATTGATGCCGAGCCGCGCATTGCGCGCATCCTGCAGTTCGTCGAAGTCGCTGACGATCTTTGCCCCGACGGCCGCAGGAATGGTGGATCCCACGGTCCTCAGCACAGTCATTCGGATATCCTGGACCGCGGCATCGACGCGCGGATCGCCGAACGCGGCGCCCCGGTGGCCAACGCCTTCAGTGTCTTTCACAAGACGCACATAACGGGTGACGCTGTCATGCAGTTCAGGGATGTCGAGCGCCGATGGTGCCGCCACTCCGAGCAGCCTCATCACTGACGACCGTTCCGCAGCAATGACCTGGTCGGCCCTGTTGCCGAGGCTCCACAGGTCGGAGGCCGCAAAGCCCAGCGAGAGCGCCCAGGCGGTTGCGACCACGCCCATGAAGGCGGGAACCGGAACGTACCTGTCGCCCGGACCCAATGCTCGGGGCCCCCATCTGAACACGAAAAGAGCAACGACCAGACATGAGCCGACGAAGAGGATCGTCGTCAGGAGAAGCAGTGGTTTGGGAAGCAGCAGAATGTGTTGCACGACGCTTCTCCGGTCAGTGTTGAACAATGAGCGGACTATGTGCGACACCCGCATGCTTGCGGATATTGGTTACGGCCGCAGTCAGGCGATCATTGCCTGCGACAACCTTGCGCCCAGCCGCCACCAGCCGGTCCACCTGCGCGGTTTCCAGGGTCAGGCGTGTCGGGATCAAGTTGAGATCCCGCGTGGTTTCCGGGTCGACGCCGGCAAAGGAGAGATGCTCGANNGACAGGCTGCAGCGGTATCTGACGAGTTGGTCCCGCCATATCGACACTGCCTGACGCAGCGCGTCGATTTCATCGCGCAAGGCTGCCGACATGCTTGTGTCGGTTGCCGCCTTAAGGAGCGGTCCGATGGGGAGATTGTTCATGTTGCGACCCCAAGTCTCGGTCTGGCCACGTCCGGCATCGGCAATCACGAAGATGAAATGGCGCAACTTCACGGCCTCTTCCGCCGACAATGGACCATGCGGGCTGTCGGCTGCGGCACGTTCGAGCACAAAGCCGGTAATGCCGAGATTGTCCGTCAGCCCGCCGTCCAGCAGTCTGACATAGTTCAGATCGGATTCATTCTGATAGGCGTTCAGCGCCTCGGCATAGGCCCGCAGGCGGATTGAATGACGCGGGTCCGCAAGCGCCCGTGTCAGCCATTGCGGTCGCTCATAGTGGCATTGCGCCCGTTTCGTCTGCAGAACGACCGGGCTGAACACCACCGGAAATGCCGCCGATGCGGCGACGGCGTCGGAGATGCGAACCTTGTCCAGGTCGCTGCAGAGCGCGGCAAAGGTGTCGTATGTGAACAGAAACGGCGTCCGATTGTAGATGTCGGAGGCATTGATCCAGACCGTCGGTGCATTTGGCCATCTGAAGCTGGAAAGGTCGGCCTCGTCGAAAAGATTGTTATCGAGCCAGCGTGCAAATGTGCTGCGATCGTTCACGCCGCCGGACAGCGCACGAGACAGCGTGATCGGCGACATCATGCTGGTTCGCATCGTGGCTTCCGGGTCCTGATAGAGGAACCGCCGGTCCAGATCACGATATCCGTCTCGTCCCTTGTAACCGAAATAGGCCGCGACCACAGAACCGCCCGATACTCCGGAGATCATTCTGATGTTGTCGACCATCGAGCGGCGATAGGGGACTTCATCGACGACGATGTCGTCCAGCGCGGTCAATACGCCATAGGAAAATGCCGATGCCCGCATGCCGCCGCCCGAAAACGCGAGTGCGACGACGGTGGATCCATCGTCGCCGCCGTCGGCTATGAATCTCGGCGTGGGCGGCGGAGCATCCGAACCGGCAAGGTTGATGGGACCGACATCCTTGGCCGCGCAGCCGTAGAGACACGCCAACGAGGCAATCAATGCACAGATAGACTTCAACCCGGTCACGTTTCTCCCCCCGCGAGAACTCAAAGGCCACCCATTGTAGTGATGTCAAACCTGCTAACAAATCCTTTCGTTTCGTTCCTGTCCCGAAACGTCAAGGTGCAAGCCGCCCTTGAGAGGGCTGGAAAGTTTCGTTCGGCAGGCGGTCGGAGACCGACTTCAAGAACTGCAAGATGAGTTCTCCGATCTTGATTATTGCCGTAGATGGACGCCAAAACCCCCTTGATCGAAAAGGATACTCCACGGCACGCATGCTCCCTCGGCGCCGCATAGGGTGAGGAAGAACCTGATGCAAGGTATTGTTCGCTGAGCGAACAATACAACATCCTGATCTTGGCGGGTTTGGAAGACTGAACTACCAGTTACGCGTCAACGGGTACGATAGGAGGTCGCTATCTGGCTGACAGCCATTTCCGACAACGAGCGGATAGCCGCACACCCGCTGCAAGATACGCGGACCTCAGGGAGGATTACATGACCAAGTTCACCAGAAGACATTTCCTTGGCACTACGCTGGCAGCCGGCGCCATGACAATTTCGGCTCCTGCCGTGCTGCATGCCGCACGCGTTACAAATCTGCGTTTTGCCAATTTCGCCGGTCCCAACGCCTTCATGTCGACCGACATCTTCCGTCCGTGGTTCGACAAGATCGAGGCCGCTTCTGAAGGCACGCTGAAGATCGATATGTATGACGGCGGTTCGCTTGCGGCTGCAGCGGATGTCTATGACGCCGTGCGCAAGGGCGTCGCCGATCTGGGATGGGGTGTTACCAGTTATACGGCGGGCCGCTTCGTGGCTGCCACCGTGTGCGAACTGCCCTTCGAGGCGCCCAGTTGTGCTGCCGCCTCGGCGGGTCTCTGGTCAGCCTACGAGGCCGGTCTACTCGATGGCTTCAAGGGCGTCGAGATCATGGCTGTGATGTCCTCCGGTATCCAGCTTGCGCATGCCACGAAGGACTTCCGCATGCCCGCGGACCTCAAAGGCGAGCGCGTGCGCGCCGGGGGTGCTGCCGCTGCGCGCATGTGGGAGGCGTTCGGCGCCATCCCTGTTTCCCTTCCCGCTTCCGATATCGCCGAAAGCCTTTCAAAGAACACGCTCACCGGTTCGATGAACGACTGGAATGCGCTGCAGACATGGGGGATCATGGAGTTCGTTCGTTATCATGTTGATGTGCCACTCGGCTCTTCTCCGTGCTTCCTGACGCTAAACAAGGATACATTTGCGGATCTTCCCGAGCCCGCCAAGGCGGCGATCAAGGCGCATTCCGGGCCCGTCTTCAACGCGCACTGGGCTGAGAAGCTGGATGGCGAGAACGCCAGGTTGCGGGCAGAAGTGGACAAGATGACCAATCATGCCATCCATGTACCGGATGCGGCCGCCGTCGCCGAAGCGCATGCCTTCCTCGAACCCATGCGCGCCGCCTGGATTGAAGCGACGCCGAACGGCCAGCAGGTACTTGACCTCTTCCGAAAGAGCGTCGAGGAGTTTGCCAAATCATGAGCGGCGGCGTCGCAACTGAATGGCTCCGGGAGAAATCCCGGAGCCAGACGTTTTTCGGGAGGTTTGGCATGACGAAATTGTCGTCGGGTTTGATGTATGCGGCCATGGTCGGCCTGATGTTGCTGGCTGTGGCAACAGTGGTGGATGTCGGCGGACGCAAACTTGTCGATGGTTTCTCCGTTCGCGGCATTTATGAACTGTCCAGTTTGCTCATGGCCGTGATTGTCGCCATGAGCGTGGCACCCGCCTTCCTTCAGCGCCGCAATCTTACACTCGATCTATTCCTGCCTCGAATGGGTGACGCGCGCGTGCTGGGACTGTTCGCGGCGGTCCTGGAAATGATATTCCTGTCGCTCGTCGCTTGGCAGATTTATCTGCGCGGCGTCGATGCTGTTGAATTTCACGAGACGACGAGCCTGCTGGAAGTGCCCGTCGCCCCCTTTTGGTATGTCACGAGTTTTGCGCTGGTCTTCGCCACATTGGCGCTGGCATGGCAAACGTTGCGCAGTTTAGGCGCATTGCTTGAGGCGCCGCGCCGGCAGGTGCTGCGCGCCATTGTTTCTTTCTCTCTCATCGTCCTGATCGCTGGTCTTCTTATCTGGCAGGTTGCATCCGGTGATCTCGGTCCCGGCTGGCGGGCGGCGGCTGCCTTCGTTACGCTTTACNNTGCTACTTGGCGGTCAGCCGATCGGAATAGGGCTCGGACTTTCAGGCTTTGTCTTCCTGCTGGTCGATATAGGTTCGCGACAGGCTTTTGCGGTCGTCGGCAACGAAGCGATCAAGGCATTTTCTTCCACCAGCCTTTCGGCGATCCCGCTTTTCATGCTGATGGGGGCATTCGCTGTGCGCGCAGGGATGGCCCGCGATATTTTCAGCGCCGCAAGCGCCTTGACCGCGGGGCTTCGCGGCGGGTTGCCGGTGGCCAGCATTCTCGGCTGTGCCGCCTTCGGAGCCATTTCAGGGTCTTCTATTGCCACCACCGCCACGTTTGGCAAGGTCGCCTTTGGCGAAATGAAGGCGCGCGGCTACGACACGGCGCTGGCCACCGGTTCTCTGGCCGCAGGCGGAACGCTGGGAGCGTTGATTCCGCCGTCGGTGGTCCTGATCATCTATTGCGTTCTGGTCGAGGTCTCGATCCTCGATGCTTTCATGGCCGCGTTGATACCGGGGCTGCTGGCGGCGGCGCTTTATGTCGTGGCGATTATGATCAGCATTCGTCTGCGCCCGGAGCTTTCGCCCGCGCCGTCGGGCTTCGACACAAGGATGTTTTTGCGCGCCCTTCTCGCTGCATGGCGTCCGATCCTATTATTCACCCTGGTCCTTTCGGGGCTTTACGGCGGGGTCTTCACCACACAGGAAGCGGCGGCAGTCGGTGCAGTTCTGGCGCTGGTCTTTGCTCTCTTCAGCCCTGAGTTCACGCTGCGCGGTTTTTGGAACAGCCTCGCCGAGGCGGCGGTCAACTCGGCCGCGATCTATGTCGTCGTCGCCGGGGCAAACATGTTTGCCGCCTATCTGACGATGACGGACATCACCACGACTGTGTTGACTGTGGTCGATCTGAACACGACCCCCTATTGGTTGATACTGCTGTGCATTGTCATCATGTACCTGATCCTGGGTAGCGTGTTCGATACGATGGCGGCGGTTCTCGTTACGGCGCCTTTCATCATTCCGCTGATTACCGCGATGGGATACGATTTGATCTGGTGGGGCATCGTCATGCTGTCACTGGTCGAAATCGGCATGATCACGCCACCAATCGGGATGAATGTGTTCGTCATGCAATCGGTCATCGCGCGCGAAGTGCCGCTTTCCACCATCTTCCGCGGTACGGTTCCCTTCCTCATGGCAGATGTGGTTCGACTCCTGCTACTGATCCTCTTCCCGATAATCTCGCTTTGNNGCGCGGGGGCGGGGCGCCGCGACAGCGCGGCGGCTGGCGCGGGACGGGTTCCGCCTCGCCGTCGCCGATCGGGACCAGGCGGCGTTGGCAGGCGTTGCCACGGAGACTGGCGCTTGCGCGTTCCCGGTCGATATCGCTGATGAAGCCTCGGTGACGACACTCTTTGATGCCGTGGAAGCGGCATTGGGGCCGGTGGCAGTCCTCGTCAACACAGCGGCGATATCGCCAATGAAGCCAGGCGGCGGCATGCTGGGCATGGCCGATACGTCATCGGATGTCATCCGGCGCGTCATGGATATTAACGTCTTGGGGGCGCTTTGGCTCAGCCGGGAATATTCTCTCAGGGCCGACCGTGTCGAAAGAGGAGACGGGCGGGTCGTTCTGCTTTCCTCCTCGGCGGCACGGCTTGGCGGTATGCGCTCGGCGGTGGTCTACAGCACATCCAAGGGCGCAATTCAGTCCCTCGTCAAGGGACTGGCGCGGGAACTCGCGCCCCGCGCCATCACTGTCAATTGCGTGGCGCCTGGACTGGTGGATACACCTATGTTGCGCGCCGGTCTCGATCCGACACAGGACGAGGAAGCCAATAAGGCCGTCCCACTCGGGCGCATCGGCACAGCGGATGAAATGGCCAATGCCATTGCCTGGCTGGTTTCCGATCAGGCCGCCTACATGACCGGCGCGACGCTGGACGTGAATGGCGGCTACCATATGCTCTGAGGGTTTCATGAAGAGCTGGCATCAGTCCAGCGTCGACCTGGACAATTATCCGCTCTATCGCCAGTCGATGCAGCGGCACTACGATGCCGTCCTGCCCGCTGGTACCGAGGTGCACTTCACAGGGGTGCCGGTTTCGACCTGGGCAGGCTTGTCCCCGAGCAGCCGGTGGCTAAATCTGAAGTTGCGGCGGTAGCGCGGCTATGTCCACCGCCGCGGCTGCGGCGCATGCCTTGAGATCATCGAGATGCCGCTCGGCGATCTCGGCCGGCGTCGCGGATGAACGGAAGAAGATGATATTCACTGCGCCATAGAGCCTTCCACCTGCATGCAGCGGCACGGCGATGGCGCTGATGTTTTCCTGGCTTTGCCCAACCGACAACGCATAACCGAGCCGGTATACTTCCTGTGCTGCCTTCGCGACGCGCTCAGGATTGGCAATCATGTCCGCTTCCCGGGGATTCTTGGTCCGCAGGATAAGGCTTGCCTGACGGATTTCGTCCTCCGACATTGCACTCAGTATCGCCTTGCCATGCGAGGAATACATCAGCGAACGTTCCTTGCCGACCATGCGACTGTGAACCGACATCGGGCTTAGCCTGTGAGTTGAATGGCGTATGCGTACGGCCCCGAGATGGAAGCTGGCGAAATCGCTCGGCCAGAGGATCTTCGCCGTGAGCGCCCGCATATGCGGCGCAACGGCCTGCGCTACCAGGTCGTCGGTCTTCAATCCTTCACCGAGGCGATGCGCCTTCGATGTGAGCGCGAGAAGCCGATCGTCCTCGCGCCGGGTGACGTAGCCCAGTCGGATCAGTGTCTCGGCGATCCGGTAAAGCGAACTGCGGTCTATACCCGTCATGTCCCTGAGCTCGCTTATCGAGGCCCAGCCCGTGTCGCTTAACGCCTCGAGCACGGTCAGGCCGCGAGCGATGGCCTCGACTGGACGGTAACTCTCATCTGGAGTGTTTTGCATACATGAACCTCGATCGACCGGAGGCCGGAGCTGATCGGGATATCTGGCGTCTAACCGGATCACGGTCAAGTCCGCCGCCTACAGGTCAGCGCGCCCGACCGTTTGCGGCGGTCGCATCGGCGCTCTGTTCGCCTAACGAACTTCAGAGACTCTGCGCTTGAGGATGAGTGTGGTTTTGAGGAAGTTGAAACATCTGCAAAATCAAGCCGCTGCGCGAGCACGGCGGCGTGTCCGGTGCGAAGATGTGTTCGCCCGCAAGGCACTATCGGTAAGGGAGGAAGGAATGCTTGTTGGATCAGTGTGCATGTCGCACAGTCCGCTGATCGACCGGAACCGGGCGGATTCCGGCGTCGAGGCACGCTTCAATGCGGCTGTGGACACGGCCGCGCAGTTCGTCAAAGAGACGCGGCCCGATTTGGTGGTGATCATTTATCCCGACCACGTCAACGGCTTTTTCTACAACCTGCTGCCGTCGTTCTGTGTCGGTATCGCGGGCAAGTCGATCGGCGACTTCGGCACAGCTGTCGGGGCGTTGGACATACCGGAAGTGCGCGCGCTGTCGCTCGCCCGTTCCGTTCTCGATCAGGGCGTGGACACTGCCATTTCATACCAGATGGATGTGGATCATGGCGGGATGCAGCCCTATGAATATCTGACCGCGCATCTTGACGTACCCGCGATCATTCCCGTTTTTGTGAACTGCGCCATGGCGCCGCGCCCAACCTGGGAACGGGTCCGCGCGCTTGGCCGCGCTATCGGTCACTGGGCAAGAGAAGAGGCCGGTGAGCGGGTGCTGATCATCGGTTCTGGCGGACTGTCGCATGATCCGCCCATTCCCAACATCATGACGTCTCCGGCCGCTGTGCGCCGGCAGCTTATTGAGGGCAATGCGCTCAGCCATGCCCAGCGTCATGCCCGCCAGAGCAGGGCAATGGCCGAGGGGCCGGCACTTGCTGCCGGAAAGTCCGAAATCCTGCCGCTCAATCCAGAATGGGACCGTCGCCTGATGGCGGCTCTTGTGGCGGGCAATCTTTCCGTTCTGGACGAAAGCCCGGATGAGCTAATTACCCGTACGGGCGGTCGCGGTGGCCATGAGGTACGCAGCTGGGTTGCGGCTCTGGCCGCCATGGGTGCGGGATACCGGGGCGAGGAGCTCTTCTATGAGCCGATTGATGAGTGGATCACCGGCATGGGCATCATGACGGCCCGTCCGGGCTGAACCGCGACGCCGCACCGTCGCCACCTGCCAGGGTGGGCGGCACACTTCCCAATCCATTACAGGAATAGATGATGTCCGAATTCCACAATTCCGTTTGGAGCGACCTGACCGGCGTTTCATTCTCGCAAGGTTTTCTCGATGCAGGGGGTATCCGCACCCGGTTCATTGCCTCTGGCTCGCCCGACAAGCCGCTTCTGCTGCTGCTGCATGGCACGGGCGGCCATGCCGAGGCTTACAGCCGCAATCTCGGCGCGCATGGCGAGCATTTCCACACGGTCGCCATCGACCTGATCGGTCATGGCTGGACCGATAAGCCTGCGAAAGGTTACGAGATCGGCGATTATGCAGCCCATGTGCTGAAGGTCATGGATGCGCTTGGCCGCAAGCGCGCGTCGATTTCCGGCGAATCGCTTGGCGGCTGGGTCGCAGCCTATATCGCCATCCATCATCCTGAACGTGTCGAGAAGCTGGTTCTGAACACGTCCGGAGGCTGGACCGCTCACCCGGAAGTGATGAACCGCCTGAAGACGCTGTCCATGGAGGCGGTCAATGACCCCAATCCGGAGCGGATCCGCCAGCGTCTGGAATTCCTGATGCATGATAAGAGCAAGGTGAATGACGATCTGGTGGAAACCCGCCGCGCCATTTATGCGCAGCCCGCGCTGAAGGCGATCATGCCCGAAATTCTCTGCCTTCAGGAAATGGAAATTCGCCGCCGCAACATGTTCACGCCCGAGCAGACGTTGCAGATCAAGGCGCCCACGCTGGTGCTCTGGACCTCGCACGATCCGACCGCCACCCCGGAGGAAGGTCGAAACATTGCGTCCTCCATTCCGGGTGCGAAGTTTGTCGTCATGAACGAATGTGGGCACTGGCCGCAATTCGAAGATGCACCATTGTTCAACCGGATTCATCTGGAGTTTCTTCGTGCCGAATGAACTTGAAGCAATTGCCGCCACCCTGCGTGCGGCCGAATCCGATGGCCGGCCGATTGCTCCGGTGCGCGACAGAATCACCACCGCCAGCGCGGCCTATGAGGTTCAGGAGATCAACACGCGCCTGCGCATTGCATCAGGCGGGCGGCTGGTTGGCNNGAAGCAGTTGGGTGTCGACCAACCCGACTACGGCATGCTCTTCGCCGACATGGACATGAACCACGGCGCCGAGCTGCCCTGGTCGCAGGGCGCGCAATGGAAGGTGGAAGCCGAGCTTGCCTTCATTCTGAACCGGGAACTGCCACATGCGGACTGTTCGATGGCCGAGGTTCTTCGCGCGGTGGAATATGTGGTGCCATCTATCGAGATCGTCGGTTCGCGCATAGCGGACTGGGATATTCGCTTCGTGGATACCGTCGCCGACAATGCATCCTCCGCCTTCTTCACCCTTGGCCCTTCGGCGCGACGCCTGTCGGGAACCGATCTTCTCGATTGTCGCATGGAGATGACCTGTGGTGACGAGATCGTCAGCCAGGGCACAGGTCGCGCCTGCCTTGGCTCGCCGTTGAACGCGGTTTTGTGGTTGGCCCGCACCATGGCTTGCGTCGGGCGACCACTGGCTGAAGGTGATGTGGTGCTGTCCGGCGCGCTTGGTCCCATGGTGGCCGCCCGTCCGGAGGCTCGTTTCACGGCCCGCATCGAAGGCTTCGGCGAGACCGCCATCGCCTTTGGCGCTCGCTAACGGCCGACCCCGGCCTTGTGCGTGGATGGTCGCGGACCAAGACAGTGACCATCCTGTTCTCATCGAAAAATCGCGTCACCACGTAGGCCACGCTTTGGTGGACGCAGCGGTGGGTGCTTTTTGACACGAAGGAATGCGATGAAGCCTGAACTTCTCGTAGTCGTTCCACCACGCCCTCGCCAGATGGCGCAACTGGAGCGGGATTATGTCTTGCACCGGTATGACGGGCTGGCGCCCGAGGCGGCCCGAGAGCTGCTCCTGGATGTGGGGTCGCGCATACGCGGCGTGGTCATTAGCGGCGGCGTTGCCTTCGGGCAGCGCGAACTGGAACGGATGCCGTCGCTCGAAATCGTTGCCAGCGCCGCTGCCGGTTACGAGGAGATCGACACTGATTTCGTGCGCGCGCGCGGCATCCGGTTCACCACCGGATCGCTGACTGCCTGCGAGGACGTCGCCGATATGGGCATGCTCCTGCTGATGGCGGCGCGGCGACAATTGCTGGCTGGCGACCGCTGGGTGCGGTCGGGCGAATGGGAACGGCAAGGCATGATGCCGCTCGCCCGTTCGAATGCAGGCAAGAAACTCGGTATCGTTGGCATGGGGGTGATAGGTCGGCGCATCGTCCCGCGTGCCCTTGTCTTCGGGCAGGAGGTCGCCTATTTCGCCCGCTCGCCGCAACCTGAGGTCGCGGCCCGGTTCGAGCCTGATCTTCTCGCCCTCTCAAGCTGGGCCGACGCGTTGATCGTTATCGTGTCCGGCGGGCCGTCCACACGCAATCTGATCGATGCACAAGTGATCGGCGCGCTGGGCCCGGATGGTGTTCTTGTGAATATTTCGCGAGGTAGCGTGGTAGACGAGGAAGCGCTGATCGCGGCGCTTTCCACAGGCGGCCTTGCTGCTGCCGGGCTGGATGTCTTCGCCTCGGAACCCGCGCCGGATCCGCGTCTTCTTGCCCTTGCGAATGTCACACTCATGCCGCACCACGCATCGGGTACCGTGGAAAGCCGGGATGCGATGGACCAGCAGGTCGTTGACAATCTTGCCGCGCATTTTGCAGGCAAGCCTCTTCTGACCGCCATCATCTGATAACCGGAGCTGCATCGGTCATGTCCGACTTCCTGAACGAACTGCCCGAGGGCGTCGCCATCACCGATGCCGATGNNCGATGTCATGGAACGCTATCTCACCGATTTCCGCCGCAAGTATACAGGCAAGGCCATGGCCGTGCTGCGCCCGCGTTCAACCGAAGAGGTGGTGTCCTGTGTGCGTCTTTGCGCCAAGCATGGCGTGTCGATCGTGCCGCAGGGCGGAAATACATCCTATTGCGCCGCCGCGACGCCGGACGGTAGCGGCAGCCAGGTCATCCTGTCCTTCGAAAGAATGAACCGCATACGCGAGATCGACAGATTGAACCGCTCGGTTACGGTGGAGGCCGGCGTGATCCTCTCAAGCCTGCAGGATGCCGTTGCCTCCGTCGGGCTTGAGTGCCCGCTGTCCCTTGGGGCGAAGGGAAGTTGTCAGATCGGCGGCAATATTTCGACGAATGCCGGAGGCATGAACGTTATCGGTGCAGGCGTGACACGGGACCTCGTGCTTGGGCTCGAAGTTGTCCTTTCCGATGGCCAGGTTCTGGATACGCTGGAGCCGTTGCGCAAGGACAATTCGGGCTATGCCGTGGATCAGCTTTTCATCGGCGCAGAGGGAACGCTCGGGCTGATCACTGCCGCGACCCTGCGCATGCGCCGCCTTGCTGAAAAGTCAGTGACCGCGTTTCTTGCCTGTCCCTGTCTCGAGAGCGTGCCGTCCATGCTGGATCGCGTCCAGGCTGCGACCGGCGACGGTGTGAGGATCTTCGAGTATATCGGTCACGACGCGATGGACAGGCTGCTGTCGACGCGGTCGGAATTGCGCCTGCCGCTGGAACGCAAAAGCCCACACTATCTTCTGGTCGAGGTGGCAACAGGCACAAGCGCCATGCCGCTCGAGCATGTTTTCGAGGCACTCGTTGGGGACTTCATGGAAGAGGGGCTGTTGACGGATGGGGTAATCGCCGCCAGCGATACCCAGCGTCTAGCGCTGATGGATTTACGCGAAAGCATTCCCGAGGGCGAGGTGCTGTCCGGCGGTTCCGTGAAGCACGATGTCGCGGTGCGTCCGTCACGCATCGCCGATTTCATTGAGCGAGCTTCAGCGATCGTGCTTGAGCGAGGGTGTGGAGCGCGTCTATCGGTCTATGGTCATGTCGGCGACGGCAACGTGCACTTCAACGTTTTGCCCGCACCCGATAATCCCGTTGTGACCAAGGAATGGATCGAGACGGAATTGTCGCCATCAATCTACGGGCTGACAAGCGAGATGGGCGGCACCTTCAGCGCCGAATACGGGATCGGTCAGGCAAAGCTTAGCCTAAACGCAGCCTATGGCAATCCGGTGAAGAGCGAACTGATGCGGCGTATAAAGCGCGGCATTGATCCTCAAAACCGTTTCAATCCCGGAAAGGTCGTCGCAAGGGACGCGTGATCTGGCCTTATCTTCCTGTCGCTTGGCTCGTAATGGGGTTCTTCCTCACTTGCGTGGCGTGGAGGGAGCATGCGTGCCCTCGGCAATTCAGGGCCGGCCGCCGTGGCATCCCACTTCAGCTGCCGCAGGATGGAGTTGTCGCTGCGCTCCCCAGGACGGCCGCCCGTGCTTGCGCCAGCAAATTGACAATCTCGACTACCCTCGTCGTCTGTTGCGAATAAGCGGAGACAACTGTCGTCAGGCATTCCGTGAACGTCTGGAGTAAACATGAACGATGCGCATATCGCCAGCGGCTCAGTGCGCGCTTGACCTCCACGGCGTGTCCTTGAATCGGCAAGTCAGTCGTGATCTGTGAAGAATGACCTCGAGCAGCTGTTCGTCCGATAACAGGAATAGGTTAAAGCCGCTACTCGGCGAGCTCTGAAGCACTTCGCACCTGCGCCGTTCAGACACCAATGGAAGATACAGGATCAAAAGCCCTGGCGGCGCAATTCTGTCGCAATACGCTCACGCGATGCCATATCTCGCGTCGAAAATGCGCTAAAGTAGTGCGCCGAATTTGCATCTGGCTTGAGACGGCGGACTTTCTGTCGCCAGCGGGCCGCCTGTTCATGACGCTCGGCCAAGCCGTTCGCGACAAGTGCAATCATGGCAATGAGATAATGTGCGCCGGGCGTGGTAGCCGCGCGGTCGGCCCAGGCGGCTGCGGCCTCATAGTCCTCTTGCTGGATCAGCATCAGCGCCCGAACACCGTGAATGCCATAGAGCAGCGGGTCGAGCGGACTCAGATGCAGCGAGGTGTTTAACGCGGCGTGTGCGCCAGGCGCATTTCCTGCAATCATTGCCGTGAAACCGGCGGCGTAGAAGCCTTGCGCATAGTTCGGATTTAGTGTCGTCGCGCGTGCCAACCATTCGGCGGCGATATCGGGCTCGTCGGACAGCCAAAATGTGCGCCCCATGGTGAAGTTCGCAAAGGGGTCGAGGGGGTCCAACTCCAGACTCCGCTCGGCATGCTGCCGCGCGTTGCGTGCAGCCAATGCCGGATCCGGCGTCAGATGCAGGAACGCTTCCACAAAGCTGGTGAAAGACAGGCCCGCATGGGCGCGCGCGAATTGGGCGTCCGCCGTAACTGCCCGTTCGAAGCAGCGTTTCGCCAACGCAGTGTCGGTTTCCGTGAATCGATAAAGATGACCGAGACCGATGTGGTAGTTCGCCCAGGCGTCCAGTCCGGCCGGATCGCGCAATCGTGCGATGCGCGCCTCGTTGTCGGGTATGTGCACCTCAAGCGCCGACACCAGGTGCGCCACAATTCGTGCCCTCAGATCAGGAACCGCATCAACGGCAGCCGCAAGCCTGTCTGCCCAGATGATCTCGCGCGAGCTGGCGTCGGTCAGCTCAAGGGTCACCGCGATGTTACGACCGGTATTTTCGATGGCCCCGGACAGGACGTAGCGCGCGGCAAGTGCTGTCGATACAAGATCAACATCTGCGGCGACCTGTCGGAAGCGAAAGGTCGATCCCCTGGCGATGACGGCAAGCCATCGAAGGCGCGACAATGCCTCTATGATTTCGTGCGGGATCGCGTCGCCAAGTATGGCGAGTTCCGGCACCACGCCAAGCCGCTGAAAGGGCAGAACAGCGATCGAGGGACGCTCGCCGGGACGACAGGATGGCCGGTGGACCAAATCCCCTGGAGTCGCATGCAAGGGTGGTGAAATCGTCAGTACCTCGGGAATGAAGCGGAACCCTCGGCCGTGAATTGTGCGTATCATGGCCTGTTGCGTACCGTCGTCGCCGACGGCTTTGCGGGCTGAGCGGATGCGACTGGATATGCTGGCGTCCGAGACTGCCTCACCTTGCCAGACAGCGGCGACAATCTCGTCCTTGGTTACCATGTGGTCACGGTTTCGGACAAGATAAATGAGCAGGGAAAGCACCTGTGGCTCAAGCCGTACCGGCTCATCTCCACAGCATAGCTGAAATCGATCCGCATCAAGTCGAAAGTCGCCGAATGACCAAGCCATGCGACAACATACAGCAGAAAACCCGGATTCTACAGGAAATCTTCAGAACTCCGTCAAGCTTGCTCGAAGCAGATGCCACAAGATCAGCGGGTACAACTGTCTCAACCATGGCAGGACTCAAGCAGAAGTGGAGCAAACGATGCAAGAAAACGCGATAGAGATAAGACGGTTCGAAACGCCTGATCAACGCCTCGATATGAAGGAGCGTGGGGGCATCTCAATTCTCAAGATGGCCGACGGCAGTGCGGGGATGCACGCGATTTTCGAGCGCGGCTGGACCTGGGAGGCCGACGAGAAACCGTTGCTTGGCTCGCCCGACGCCTGCCCGATGCGACACACGGGCTACTGTATTTCCGGAAAGCTCGTCGTCCGCATGATCGACACCGGCATCGAGACGCACATAAGCACCGGTGATTTCTTTGAAATACCCCCAGGGCATGACGCCTATGTCGATGGTGGCGATCGGGTGGAGCTGATCCTGTTCGCGCCGCCCGAACACCAACACTGAGCGGATGTCATTCGCGCGAATGTACTGGGGCTGATCAAGAAAACGGGGAGAAGCAATGGACAAGATTATAGTAGGCACAACGCAGGGGCGTGGCAGACTGTTTGCCAGCATCCCCGGGACTGTGGCGATACCGCCGCAATTCGGGTCAGCAGTATCGTCCCGGCCGGTGTTGATATCGGACCGCTCACTCTGTCGGTGTTGCCTCAATCGTATTCCTTGAGGAATTCCGAGACGGTTTGCAGGCAGAGCTCCTTTTCCTCCACGTGGGGCATGTGGCTCGATTGCTCAAAGACCACCCAGCGACAGCCGGGGATATTCTCGACATAGGGGGCGACCACCAACGGCGTTGCCTCGTCATGGCGCCCCGAGATGCGCTTCTTCCCATTGTCGGCCGCGTTCAGCAATCACGTGAGAGCGGAGTCAAGAATTGCGTTACCGATCATGAACTGAGACCCAATTACCACCCGTTTTTGGGGATCAGCGCACTTACAGAAGCAGTCGCGCGACTTCCCGGCCATCGATTGCCTCGATGCGATAGCGATCGTGCGGAGTTCCCCCGGTGGTTTCGGCGGCAATCATGGCGTTCACGACGGCTTCTTCGATGCATTGGACTGCGGCGCTATAGGTAGGATCGAGGATCTCGTCGTTGACCATTTCGAGAGTTAACACCGGGCCGGCCTTGTGGCGCATTGGATGGGGATTGGCGGTTGAGAAGGCGAGGAAGATGTCGCCGGAATTGTTGCCGCCGATGGTGCCGTTGCGGCCGATGCCGATGGCGCCGCGCCGGGCGAGCTTCTGCAACTGGTGGGGCGCGAGCGGCAGGTCGGTGGCGATCACCACGATGATCGAGCCGCGCTCGGAAAGGCCGGGATCGTTCTGCTTCAGCAGTTTGCCGACCGGTAGGCCGCCGATCGTCAGCCAGTCGCGCTGGCCGTGATTGGCCTGCACCAGGGCAGCGACCGTGTAAGGCTCGCCGTCGAGTGCGATCCGTCGCGAGGCGGTGCCGGTGCCGCCCTTGAAGCCGTAGGCGATCATGCCTGCGCCGCCGCCGACATTGCCTTCCGCGACCGGGCCGGGTTTCGCGCCGTTCAGTGCCGCAAAGACATGATCGACGGTCACATGCTGGCCGTTGATGTCGTTGAGCAGCCCGTCATAGGTTTCGGCCACCACAGGCATGATCCACAGATGCTCGTCGCCTTCGTAGGTCGCGGCATATCGGTCGATCATCCAGCGCACCGCGCCGTGATGGGTGATGCCGACGCTGTGGGTATTGGTGATGAGCACCGGACCGACGAAATAGCCGCCGTCCTCGATCCAGTGCGAGCCGGTCATTTCGCCATTGCCGTTGAAGCGATGGATGCCGGCAAAGACGGGAACGGGTTCATCGGCCGCCGCGTGCGGCAGGATGGCAGTGACGCCGGTGCGCACCGGCAGCTTGCGGCCGGGGCGGGGGCTTTCCTCGCGGAGGGTAGAAAAGCCGACATGGATGCCCGCGATGTCGGTGATGGCGTTCAGCGGACCGGGTGTGCCGTCGAAGGGAATGCCGAAATCGCGGGCGCGCTTTCGGCGGGGTGCGGTCGTGTCGTTGGTCATGGCGTCACTCCCATTGGCAACCCGTCTTCTCTCAGCACACAGTGAGCTTCACGCCGTTGCTGTTTAGGCTTTCCCTCAGTTTGTCGCCCGGTGCCTGGTCGGTGACGACGTTGGTGATGTCGCGCCAGGGCGCATAACGCGCGGGAATCAGCCGGTCGTGCTTGGAATGGTCGGCGACGATGACGCTGCACGCCGCCCGCGAGACCATGGCGGTATAGACCGCGCCGCATTCGAGCAGCGCATCGGACGGGCCGTCGGGACCGAGCCCGCTGGCGCCGAGGATGGCAAAGTCGGCGTAGAAGGAATTGAGGAACGACACTGCATGGGCGCCGACGGTCGCGCCTTCGGTGGCGTGATAGTCGCCGGGCAGCATGACGACCTTGATCGTCGGATTGATGGAGAGCACGGTCGCCACGCCGAAGGAATGGGTGAGCACGGTGATGTTCTTCATCTCCACCGCGATGCGCCGGGCCGTGTGCACCGTCGTCGAGCCGGAACCGATCATCAGCACCTGCGCGCCCTTGAGGATCTGCACCGCAGCCCGGGCGATCCGCTCGCGCTCGGCG
>DBUL01000121.1:3714-8295 GCA_002307905.1 Rhizobiaceae bacterium UBA1291 | reverse complement strand
GTCAGCCCGGAACTGCTGGCGGCGTTGAAGGTCGACAGTGCCGCGACCGCCGCCGTGCCGAAGAGCCGCCCGGTCGAGGACCTGAGCGCGTCCGCCGCGGCGGAAGATCCGGTTGCCGCAGCCATCCGCAACGCCTCGAAGGCCGTGGCGACTGCCCCGCCGGCCAAGGCACCACCCGCAGCCTTGCCCGTCTCGCTCGGCGGCTCGGCCGCCGATGCCGCCCTCGTCATGGAAATTCAGCGCGGGCTCGCCAACATCGCCTATTCCGATGTCAGCGTCGACGGCGTGGCCGGCGCACAGACGCGTGCCGCCATCCGCCGCTTCGAGCGCCACTACCGCTTGCCGGAGACCGGCGAGCCGAGCCAGGCCGTGCTGAAGAAGCTGCGCGACATCGGCGCGCTTTAGGTTCGCCTTCACCTGCACGCCGGCAGCGGACCGTATCGTTAATCCTCATATACCAGCATTTGCAAATCCTTAACCGAACCGCGTCACAATTGCGCATTCTCGGGGGAGGACCTGCAATGACTGCACTCGCTAACCTGGCTTTGCCAGATGAAGAATTCATCGAGACGCCGCCAGCCGAAGAACCGGCTCGGGAGTCAGACGCCGAAACGCTCCGCCGGATCGTGTCGAAGCTCGCCGACGAAGCCTCGACGCTGGGCATCGACCTCGTCGATATCGCCGGCGCGATCCAGGATGTCGCGGCAATGTCGAAACGCCATGCCGCGACCTTCGATGACGTGACCCGCACAGCGCTCTCCATTGCCGAGACCAACAAGTCGGTCGCTTCCTCGCTGCGCGCCACCGACGAGACAGCCGTCGAGGCCCGCCGCATGCTGGGTGAATCCGCCACGCGGCTTTCCGGCGCGGTCGACAAGATCGACCTGATGGTCGCCGCTTCGCAGGAGATCTCGACCGAGATCGGTTCCTTTTCGATTTCGCTTGGCAATGTCGACAAGGTTGCCGAAGAGATCGGCTCGATCGCCCGCCAGACCAATCTTCTGGCGCTCAATGCCGCAATCGAGGCAGCTCGTGCCGGCGAGGCTGGCAAGGGTTTTGCCGTGGTTGCCTCCGAAATCCGCGCACTCTCCCTGCAGACCTCGCAGGCGACCGGTTCGATCCAGCAGACCTTGAACGAAATCCGCGGCAAGATCACCCGCCTGTCCGAGGCTGGCCGCGGCGCCAGCGAAAGCGCGCTCGACGTGCGCGAGACCTCCCAGGCGATGAACAATTCCTTCGGCTCTATGGAGCAGGTGATCACCCGCATCCTCGACGGCTCGACGGTGATGGCCAAGACCACCGATACCGTCGACCGCCAATGCGCCGAATTCGTCGGCACGCTTAACGTCATGGCAGGGGAGGTGCTGGAGTCCGATACCGCTCTGCAAAATGCCGCGACCCGCGTCGATCGTGTCGTCGCCCTGTCCGAGACGCTGATCCAGCTCACCGCGTCGGCCGGCATCGAGACCCATGACAGCCCGTGGATCAATGCGGCCTGCGATGTCGCCGCGCAGATCTCTGCCACTTTCCAGCGCGGCGTCGACAGCGGCCGGATCGGTCTTTCCGCTCTGTTCGACCGCAACTACCGCCCGATTGCCGGCAGCGATCCGGTGCAGATGATGGCGGCCTTTACCGAATTCACCGACCAGGTGCTCCCGCCGATCCTCGAGCCGGTGCTCAACCTCTCCGACCGTATCGGCTTCTGTGCCGCGGTCGATACCAACGGCTACCTGCCCACCCATAACAGGAAGTTCTCCGCACCCCAGCGACCCGGCGACCCGGTGTGGAACACCGCCAATTGCCGCAACCGCCGCATATTCGCCGATCGTGTCGGCCTTTCCGCGGGTCAGTCCACCGCGCCCTTCCTCGTCCAGACCTACCGACGCGACATGGGCGGCGGCAATTTCGTCGTGATGAAGGATATTTCCGCGCCGATCATCGTCTCTGGCCGCCATTGGGGCGGGCTCAGACTGGCGATCCGGGTCTAGCCCCGGCGCCACCGTTCGTATTCCCATGGCTGCAAAGCCGCGCCCTGTCGCGCGGCAAAAGACATGTGCGCCGGGCCTCTTGCCGCGCCGTCGCAGCTGGCCCTGACTTTGTCAGCAGAACCTAATCCGTAAAGATTGAATTAAGTCTTTTCCGGTAAACATCCGTTAGCAAATCGTGCCGGCCGCCCTCGGGTTAGTGCGGCGGTCAGTCTTCCCTTTGTTGTGCGTATGGGTTCCTGATGCGTTTTTCTGTTGTTCCAGCGATCTTCCTCGCCTGCCTGACCCTGTCAGGCTGCATTTCCGGCGCCGACACGGAAAGCGTGCTTTCTGCCGTGCCCTCGCGGGAAACGACCGGCGCAGTGGCGAAGACCTCCCGTTTGGTGCCGGCAGCCGATATCGGCGCGGCGTCGATCCCGACTGCCGCGATCGCTGAAGCCCCGACCGCCGCCTCCGCCGAAGGCGAGACCCATGAACTTGCCTGGGCCGGCAATGTCCCCCAGCCGCAGGCCTTCGCCACGAGTGCCATGACGGTTGGTATGCCGGTTCCTTCGGAACGACCGATCGCCGCGCTCTTCAGGCCTGAGCCGCCGATGGGCAAGGGACAGCGGACCCGCTCGAAGATCTACAGTCAACAGTTCCGCGACGCCAAGCCGATCAATTTCGGCAAGGTCTCGCCGCAGAAATATGCCGTGCACGGCGTCGACGTGTCGCGTTGGCAGGGGCAGATCGACTGGCCGAAGCTCAGGACGCAAGGCGCCAACTTCGCCTATATCAAGGCGACCGACGGCGGCGACCATCTCGACCCGATGTTCAAGACCAATTGGGCGCGCGCCAAGGAAGCCGGCATCAAGCGCGGTGCCTATCATTTCTTCTACTGGTGCCGCGCCGCCAGCCATCAGGCCGACTGGTTCATCCGCAACGTGCCGCGTGATCCGGACGCCCTGCCGCCGGTGATCGACGTCGAATACAACGGCGAATCGAGCTGCCGATTCCGTCTCTCGGCAGAACAGGCCCGCGAGAAGATGCAGGTCTTCATGGACAGGCTGGAGCGCCATTACGGCAAGCGCCCGGTCATCTACACCGCACCCGACTTCTACAAGGACAACCTGCGCGGCCACTTCCTCGACTATCCCTTCTGGCTGCGTTCCGTCGCCGCACACCCGTCCAAGGTCTATCCGGGCCGCAAATGGCTGTTCTGGCAATACTCCGGCTCTGGCCTGTCGCAGGGTGTCAAGGAAAAGATCGACCTCAACGTCTTCCATGGCGGCGAGGGCGAGTGGCATCAATGGCTGAACGCAGGACGCAGCTGAGCCGGAATAAAGGCGGATAGCCCAGCCGCTCCGCCAGTCATGCCGGTCGCCGTTCGCGTAAAGCGGGCCGCCGCCGGATGCCTATTCCTCTTCTTCCTCGTCAGCCGTCAGAACATCGAGAATGCGCGCCGCCGGGCTTTCCGGGGAAAGATGGCGGGCCGGGGTCGTCTCGTCGTCGCCCATCGACCAGACCTTGGCCAGTTCGAGCGCTGCCAGATCGCCGCCGGAGCTGAGAATCTCGGCGACCTTCCAGTCGGAAATATCTCCGCACAGGCGTCGGACGTCTTCGGCAGTGAGCGGTGTTTGCTGTACCATGTCGGCACTCCTTCTCGTTGGATTCGAGCGGACCGAGCGGCCGGTTCGCACTTCGGGCCAGGCGCGCATTCCGCCCGCCGGCCGGCGTGGTAAGGCTTGAAGGGTACCGTCTCCGGCTTTGGTCGTCCACAGCAAGCGATGCGGATGTCTCTCTGTGGCGGCGTGATGACCGGACGGCATCAACCGCATCGCGCAGCATTCCTCTGCGCTGGCGCCCCATATGCGCTCGGCCGCGAATGAGGCGGATTGCCCGGCAGGAGGCGCTCTAGGATTGCTCCAGGATCTCCGAGGCGATCGGCGGAATGGATGTGTGTGACAGGCGCTTGCTGCCCGCGAGCAGTTCAACGGCCCGGTCAGCACCGTCCTGGAACGGCTCCAGCACGAGCTCGGCCCCGGTCGCCAGAAGGTCCTCGGTCTCTCTCCCGCTGTGGGATGTAAGGGCGATCGGTCCCTGATAGCCGGACAGGCGGATCGCTTGCACCAGCGTCTCGCGCGGCTCCTCGTGGCTGAGCCCGGTCGGTTGGGCGGGAATGGTGGAGACGACCCAGCGGACCCCGGCGAGCGGCAGCCCGTTGATGTATTCGGCGTCATTCGCATCGCCGAAATCGGCATTGAGGCCGAGGTTTCGCCAGCGCCGCACGGCTTCGGGATTGAAGTCGATGCCCAGCACCCGTTCGCCCCGCTCATGGAGCCTGAGGCCGATCGCCGTGCCGAAGCGTCCAAGACCGATCATCACCACGTCGAATTGCTCTCCTTGGTGGCCGGCTTGCTGGCCGCTCGGCTCGCGCGGCGTGCCGGTGCGTTCGAAAACGCCGAGCAGAGGCTCAAGCACGGCGTAAAGCGCGTGAGAATAGGTGATCATGTAGGTCGAGGCAGCAATCGTCACCAGCCCGACCAATGTGACAAGCCCGAGCGCACTGGCATCGACATGGCCAAGCGATACCCCCATGGCGATGAAGATCAGGGAT
>DBUL01000121.1:0-3692 GCA_002307905.1 Rhizobiaceae bacterium UBA1291 | reverse complement strand
TCGCGCAGCGGTGCGAGCCGGGCGGCGATCGTCTCGCGATAGGGGGTGGACGCGAGTGAAACGCCGGCGAGCAGCCCGCCGACCTCCTTGCCCAGCCCGACCATGTCGCCGATTGCGGCGAACATGGCGGCCTGGGCGATGGCAAAGACGACGAGCAGTTCCGGAACATGGGCCAGCCGCTCGGTCAGCCGGTCGGCGACGAAGCGAACGAAGAGGATGACGAAAGCGACGAGCGCTATTCCGGCCAACAGGACAGTCAATATGTTGCCTGAACTGCCTTCTCCTCCGTGGCCCGTGCCGATGCCCAGCGCCGAAAGCACGATCATGGCGATCACGACGACGACATCCTGCACGATCAGGAAGCCGAGCGCGATCTGTCCGTGTAGTGAGTCGATCTCGCGCTTGTCGCTCAGCAGCTTGACGATGATGATGGTGCTGGAGAAGGTGAGAGCAACAGCGACATAGAGGCTGGTGATTGCGTCCAGCCCAAGAGCCAGGCCGATCAGGTAGCCGAAGATCGAGGTGAAGGCGACCTGGCCGAGGCCGGTCATCAGCGAGACGGCACCGAGCGAGCGAATGAGCTTGATATCGAGCTTGATGCCGACGAGGAAGAGCAGGATGGCGATGCCGAGTTCCGACAACAGGCTGATCTGTTCGTCGGCCTGCACCAGATCGAGCGCCGAGGGGCCGACCAGAAGGCCGACGCTGATGAAACTGACGATCAACGGCTGGCGCAACATCAGTCCGACAAAGCCGATCCCGGCCGCGATGACGAGGAGCATGGCGATCTCGCCGAACGCCGTCTGTCCGATTAGTTCCGTCACGTTCACCTGCTCCTCACTCTGTTGCCGATGCCTCTTGCGAATCCTGACCGATCCGGGCAACAATCCCGCGTCAGTTTATTGCGCCCTTATCAAGCATGAAAGACACTGATTCCAGATATGCCCGACCTTGATCGGCAATAGACAACAAGGAGCAATCGCCCGATGACCATCAGCAAGATTCTCGTCGCCACGGACTTCTCATCCCGTTCCGATCGGGCCGTGCGACGTGCCGTGCTGCTGGCCCGCGAGTTCGGGGCGGCCGTGGATCTGGTCCACGTGATCGACAATGATCAGCCGGAGAGAATACTGAAGCCCGAACGCGAGGTGGCCGCGGATGTGATCCGAGAGATCGTCGGCGGTCTGCGCAGCGTTGATGGCGTGGCTTGCGAGGGCGGGGTGATCGAGGGTGAGCCCTTCGAGGCCCTTGCCGATGCGGCCGTGGCCCGCGGGGCCGATCTCGTGATCGTCGGCCCGCATCGCCGCCAGGCTTTGAAGGACATTTTCGTCGGCACCACTGCCGAGCGGACGATCCGCGCCAGCAGTCGGCCGGTTCTCATGGCCAATGGCGTGCCGGCCGGACCCTATCGCCGCATCCTTGTCGCGGTCGACCTGTCGGAGGAATCGGCTGCAGCGCTGGAGGCGATCCGCGCGCTGGGCATGGATGCCAGCGGCGCCGTTTCCGTCCTGCACGTCCCCGACGCACCGGCGGCCGGTCTGATGCGTCACGGAAACGTCGATGGCGACGACATTGACGCCTATGTGCTCGATCAGGAGAAGCAAGCGGCGCGTGCCCTCAACGAATTCCTTTTACGGATCGGTTTTGATCCGGCCTCGACGCTGGTCAGGAACGGCGGCCCGTCCACCGCGGAAGTCATCGCCGATGTGGCGGCGGAAGTGGAGGCCGATCTGATCGTCGTCGGCACCAAGGCCCGCAAGGGATTGGCCAGAATGCTGCTGGGAAGTGTCGCCGAGGAAGTGCTCCGCATGTCCGAGCGCGATGTCCTGGCAATCCCGCCGCGGGCGTGACGTCAGGGAGGGCTTTCTCCGACGATGGCTGCGGCGGACACGACAGGTCAGCCCCCCATCGTGCATGAAACAAATCCGGGCCCGGACGGTTTTCTCAATGGAGGTGCGGCTCGACGACTCCGGGCCGATAGGCAAGGGGAACGTGTGAGGAGGATGAAGGCATGCAGTTTACCCTGACCAGTCCCGCCTTCGACAATCGGTCGGACGTGCCCTTGCGCTATACCTGCAGCGGCGAGGATATCTCTCCGGCGCTCGACTGGCAGGGCGCGCCGGACGGCACGCGAAGCTTTGCCCTCATTTGCAGCGACCCGGACGCGCCGCGTGGCACCTTCTTCCACTGGGCGGTCTACGACATACCCGCCGACCGCAGCAGCCTGCCGGAAGCCCTGGAGAAGCGCGTCACCCTGCCGGGCGGCCTCAGCCAGGCGGAAAATGGTTTTGGCCGGCCAGGCTATGGCGGCCCGTGCCCACCGAAGGGCCACGGGCTGCACCACTACCACTTCCGCCTCCATGCCCTCGACACCCCCCGTCTCGGTCTCGCCGACACTTCACGCTGCGAAGACGTGGAGGCCGCCGCCCGCCGACACAGACTCGGCGTGGCCGAGCTGGTGGGATTGTTCGAGCGGTGAGGGTTCTGTTGCGCCAGCTTCAGGAAGATCGCCGCCGTCGTGAACGCGTGAGCAAAGGGCGGTGGCGCCAAGCCCCTGCCGGCAACGCGAAAGCAATCCGGGCAGCTCCTCCCCATTCCCTTCTCCCCCCGCTTCGCCTAAACCCTTTCCCATGCGTGTTCGCTCCGATCTCTTCGTCTCCGCCATTGTCCGTCGTGTCTTTTCCACGGGCGGCTTCGCTGCCGTGGCGAAAAAGGGTGTGGAGGAGGCAGGCGCAATCTTCGTGCGCCAGCGTTTTCGCGACGGCACGGAGACGCTCTACGGGCCTGCCCCGCAATCGCTGATGATCGAGGAAGACCGCGACAGCCGGATGTTCGAGGTCCGGCTGGAACGGGCGGATGCCGCGGCGATCGACGAGATCGTGGCGCGCGAGCGCAAATGGGATCCGGATCTCTGGGTCGTCGAACTGGAAATCGACGCGATCGGCGATCTGCTGCCGATGGCGGCGGCTTGAAAACGCGGTCCGATTAGCGCTTGCGTTGACGCAGAACCTTTCGGCCGTGGTCGTCTGCAGCCGAGGCAAAGGCGGAAGCGGCGCGCGCGGTGGCCGGACCGGCGGACATATCGGCCGCCTCGGCCGGGTTCGCGCTCCTTAGGCGGCCATAGGTATAGCCGTCGGCGCGGCGCCAGGTCTCGATCCGCTCCTCGCATTCGATCGGTTCGAGCGCGTTCCACAATTGCTCGGCGCGGGTGGTGCCGGTCGCCGGCTTGGCGAGATGCGGATAGAGCCTTTCCAGCACGTACATGGCTTCGGCCGGCTCCATGCCGACGCCGATAAGCGTGGTGGCCAGCTGCCGGCCGGAGAGGTCGAGCAGGATACGCTCGGCAAGCCAGCGGCTGGACGACAGGATGTCGGCGAGCGTCGTGGCAAAGGCGCCGCCCTCGCGGTTGCGGGCAAAGCGCACGAGAAGCGCCGACTGGATCGGGGTGATGGTGCGAAGGCCGAGACGGTCGGCGGTCGGGCGGGTGATATGGGCGGCGAGCCGGCGGATCTGGTCGCGCAGCTGCTCCTCGCGCTCGGCGGCGCTCAGGTCCGGGGCATCTGCGGTCTGTGCCGGTTCCGATGACAGCGCAGCAGCGGGTGCGCTGGCCTTTGCCGTCTTTGCCGTCCTGGCGGTCTTGCCGGTCTTGCCGGACGTGGCAGGCTGGTGAGAAACAGGCCCGGCCGGGGGCT
>DBUL01000082.1:6734-17696 GCA_002307905.1 Rhizobiaceae bacterium UBA1291 | reverse complement strand
GCCGCCGAAAGCCGCATCGAAAAGATCCGCCTCGACCGGGCTGGAAAGCCGGCTGGCACCGAGCCCCTCGACCCGCAATAGGCGCGCTACAGCACAGGCCAAACGCAAGAACAGGCCAACGCTCACAACGCATGCTTATCGTTGTCCCGGCAAAAAAGCATGCTCACGATTGACGGGCGCATGCCGCCTCCCCCATGATGCCCCCATTAACAGACTGGTTTGGGAGGACCTTCATGAAGATCACAAAATACGCAACCGTTCTTGCCGGCGCGCTCGCGCTTTCGACTGCGCTTGGCGCGGTGCCGGTCAAGGCAGCCGAATTCATCAACGTGCTCACCGGCGGCACATCGGGCGTTTATTATCCGCTCGGCGCCGCGCTGTCGAATATCTACGGCACAAAGATCGAGGGTGCCCGCACCCAGGTGCAGGCGACCAAGGCTTCGGTCGAGAACCTCAACCTCCTGCAGCAGGGCAAGGGCGAAATCGGCTTTGCGCTCGGCGACAGCGTCAAGCTCGCCTGGGAAGGCGATGCCGATGCCGGCTTCAAGGCGCCGCTCGACAAGCTGCGCGGTATTGCCGCCATCTATCCGAACTATATCCAGATCGTCGCCGCCAAGGAGGCTGGCATTGCGAGCCTCGCCGACATGAAGGGCAAGAGCCTCTCGGTCGGCGCCGCCAAGTCCGGCACCGAGCTGAATGCCCGGGCGATCTTCGCCGCCGCTGGCATGAGCTATGAGGATCTGGCCAAGACCGAATATCTGCCCTTTGCCGAATCGGTCGAACTGATGAAGAACCGCCAGCTCAACGCGACCCTGCAATCGGCCGGCCTTGGCGTTTCGTCGATCAAGGACCTCGCGACCTCCGTCGAGATCCAGGTGGTGGCCGTGCCGGAAGAGGTCGTGACCAAGCTCGGCGCGCCCTATATCGCCGCGACCATTCCCGCCGGGACCTACAAGGGCCAAGACGCGGATGTGCCGACGGTGGCTGTGGTCAACTTCCTCATCACGCATTCGGACGTCTCGGACGAAACCGCCTACCAGATGACCAAGCAGCTTTTCGAAAATCTGCCTGAGATGGAAGCCGCTCACAATGCCGCCTCGCAGATCAAGCTGGAGAATGCCCTGACCGGCATGCCGGTGCCGCTGCATCCGGGCGCCGAGCGCTACTACAAGGAAAAGGGCTTGCTCTGATGCCTGCTGCGGCCCGGCCTCGTCCGGGCCGCATTCATTCCCGACCACCCACTGCATAGGACATGCCCGGTCTTTAGCACCGGTTACAGGAGCGTTTCATGCTGCATGACACGGTCAAGCACGACATGCCGGCCGACAGCCGCGAACTCGGTCTGCACGATCCCCTCGCCGAGAGTTTTCCGCCTGGTCGCGAGGGGCGCTTCCTGTTCTATCTGGCGATCGCTTTCTCGCTCTTTCAGGTCGCCACGGCCGCCCATGTCATCGACTTTCCAAGCCAGGTCGTGCGCGCCATCCATGTCGGATTCGTCACCGCCCTGATCTTTCCGCTGCTGGCGCTGGCGCGCGGTTACGGTCCGCTTGGCAAGGGGACTGCCTGGGGGCTCGCGCTGCTTGGCGTCGCAGTCGCCGGCTATCAGTGGGTCGAATACGAAGAACTGCTGGTGCGGGCCGGCGATCCGGTGCCGCTGGACCTGGTGATGGGCGTGATCGCGCTTTTTACCGTCTTCGCCGCCGCCTGGTTCGCCATGGGGGCGACCCTGCCGATCATTTCCGGCCTGTTCCTCGCCTATTGCCTGTTCGGCGAATACCTGCCCGCCCCGTTCGACCACCGCGGCTACGACTTCGGCCAGGTGATCGAGCACATGGCCTATGGCACGGAAGGCATCTACGGCATCCCGATCTATGTCTCCTCGACCTATATCTTCCTCTTCATCCTGTTCGGCGCCTTCCTCGAAAAGGCTGGCATGATCCGGCTCTTCACCGACATTTCGCTCGGCCTCGTCGGCCACAAGAAGGGCGGCGCGGCCAAGGTCTCGATCATTTCGTCCGGACTGATGGGCACGATTTCCGGATCGGGCGTCGCCAATGTCGTCACGACTGGGCAATTCACCATTCCGCTGATGAAGCGCTTCGGCTATCGGGCCGCCTTCGCCGGCGGCGTCGAGGCGACCTCTTCGATGGGTGGACAGATCATGCCGCCGGTCATGGGTGCGGTCGCCTTCATCATGGCCGAGACGCTCGGTGTGGAGTATCACGAGGTCGTCAGGGCCGCGATCATTCCCGCCCTGCTCTATTTCGGCTCGGCCTTCTGGATGGTGCATCTCGAAGCCGGCAAGCACTCCCTGCATGGCCTGCCGAAAGACGAACTGCCTTCGGCGCTGAAGGCGCTGACCAGTCAGTGGTACCTGATCTTACCGCTTGCAGCACTGGTCTGGCTACTGTTTTCCGGATACACGCCGCTCTTTGCCGGCACGGTAGGGCTTGCCTTCACTCTCCTTCTCATCCTCGGCAGCTCTATCGCTCTGGGCCTGCCGTCGATGGTTGTGCGGGTCATGTTCTGGATCGGCCTCGGGCTGCTCGCGGCCTCCTTCTTCAAGTACGGCATGGGTGTCGTTCTTGTCGGCGTCGCCGTGCTGATCGCCTGGAACGCTCTTTCCAAGGGCGGACGCGAGACGCTTGTCATCTGCCGCGATTCGCTGGCCGACGGCGCCAAGACCGCGCTTCCCGTCGCCATCGCCTGCGCGGTGGTCGGCGTGATCGTTGGCACGATGACGCTGACGGGGGCGGCCAACACCTTCGGCCAGTTCATCGTCTCGGTCGGCGGACACAGCCTCTTCCTGTCGCTCGTCCTGACCATGATCACCTGCATCGTGCTCGGCATGGGCATTCCGACGATCCCGAACTACATCATCACCTCGTCGATTGCCGGTCCGGCCCTGCTCGAACTCGGCGTGCCGCTGATCGTCAGCCATATGTTCGTCTTCTATTTCGGCATCCTCGCCGACTTGACGCCACCGGTGGCGCTCGCCTGCTTTGCCGCAGCACCGATCGCCAAGGAAAGCGGGCTGAAAATCTCGATCGAGGCGATCAAGGTCGCGGCAGCCGGTTTCGTCATCCCGTTCATGGCGGTCTACACGCCGGCCCTGATGCTGCAGGACGGCGGCGCGCTTGCGCAATCCATCGGCTTTCCGGCGGCGGTCGCCTATATCGTCCTCAAGACGGCCATCTCGATCGGCCTTTGGGGCGCGGCGGTGATCGGCTTCCTCGGCGTCAGGCTTGGAGTGCTGGAGCGGGCGCTGGGCGTGACTGCCGCCTTCACCCTGATTGCCGCCCTGCCGTTGACCGACGAGATCGGCTTTGGCCTTGCCGTGCTGTTCGCCATCGTCGTCTGGCGGCGCGTGGCAGCGGCAAAGAAGGCCGCGCCCACCGCCGACGTGGCGGCATGAGCACGGGCGTCTGCATCATCGCAGGCGCCAAGGCGATGAGCTTCGCCATCTCGCTGTTCTCGCTCACCTGGACCCATTCGGTGCAGAAGACAGAGTGGCAGGAGGAATGGGCGTTGACGCCGGCCGGTCTCCAACTGACGGTAGCGCGGGTCAAGGGCTCCGGCGCCGGCATGGAGCCCGGCGACGGTGCGGTGCTGAAGAATGGCTGGTGGGAATGGCAACCGAAAAATCCACCGGTCAGCGAACTGCGTCTCGCGGCCTCCGGTGCGACCGGCGGCGGCTGGAAGCTTTGCCATGATGAAGGGTGCGTGGAATTGGGCGCAGAGGCCGGCGATGGCGTGGTGATCGCCCAGTGCAGCGATCGCCATAGCCGTCTGCAACAGTGAGAGATGAGAACACACTGTTGCGGAACGCGCGGCTAGGATGAGCCCGGCGATGTGCTAGGGTTTACTGCTCATCCCCCAAAGAGGAGCCCACCCATGTCGTTCTTTCCCGGCACAGACCCCCTGCCCGGCGATGCCTTCGCCAGCGACGCGATCGAACAGTTGATTATCCCGCGCACCAGCGACATCGGCGGCTTTGCGGTCAGGCGCGCCCTGCCAACGGTGCGGCGGCGGCTTGTCGGTCCGTTCATCTTCTTCGATCGCATGGGTCCGGCACTGCTCAGGGCCGGAGAGGCGCTCGACGTCAAACCTCATCCGCATATCGGGCTTTCCACCGTCACCTACCTGTTCGACGGCGAGATCAAGCATCGCGACAGCCTCGGGACCGAACTGGTGATCGAGCCCGGCGACATCAACCTGATGACGGCGGGACGCGGCATCGTGCATTCCGAACGCACGCCGGAAAAGCTGCGCGGACGCCCGCATTCCGTCTCCGGGCTTCAGACCTGGCTGGCGCTGCCGGACCAGATGGAGGAGATCGATCCAGCCTTTGCCCATACGGGCAAGAACCTCATGCCAATGTTCGATATGGATGGCGCGAGCGGCCGGGTGGTGATCGGCTCGACGGCGGGTCTCTCCTCTCCGGTCAAGGTCTTCTCCGACACGCTCTATGTCGACCTCAAGCTCCAACCGGGTGGCCGTTTCCAATTCGAGGCCGACCAGGAAGAACGGGCGGCCTACCTGCTTTCGGGAGAACTGGAGATCGCCGGCGACCGCTTTGCGTCCGACCAGCTGCTCGTCTTCCGCCCCGGCGACGCGCTGACGCTGATCGGCGGCCCTGAAGGCGCGCATGTCATGCTATTCGGCGGTGCGGCCATGGCCTCCAAGCGGCACATCTGGTGGAATTTCGTTTCATCCTCGAAGGAGAGGATCGAACAGGCCAAGGAAGAGTGGAGAACCGGCCGCTTCGACATTGTGCCGGGAGACGAGGACGAGTTTGTGCCTTTGCCACCAGGCATTTGAGTTCTATATAGGAGGCTGGCTTTCCGCACTGCACGCGAGCTTTTGCCTGAGCGGTAAATCCTCTATAAGGCGAGCGACACGCCGATAAGACGACAACGACAAGAGGCACGAGCCCGTGACATCCCAGCCCCAGACACCCTTGCTGGACAAGGTCCGCTATCCCGCAGACCTGCGCGAGCTCGAAGACCGCGATCTGCCGCAGCTTGCCCGCGAAGTCCGCGACGAGATGATCGATGCCGTGTCGAAGACCGGCGGGCACCTGGGCGCGGGGCTCGGCGTCGTCGAACTGACCATTGCCATCCACAAGGTGTTCGACACGCCGAACGACCGACTGATCTTCGACGTCGGGCACCAGTGTTATCCGCACAAGATCCTCACCGGCCGGCGCGACCGCATCCGCACACTTCGCCAGGAAGGCGGGCTTTCCGGCTTCACCAAGCGCACCGAAAGCCTCTACGACCCCTTTGGCGCAGCGCATTCCTCGACCTCGATCTCCGCCGGCCTCGGCATGGCGGTCGCCGCCGATCTTTCCGGCACGGACCGCAAGGTGATCGCCGTGATCGGCGACGGCGCAATGTCGGCCGGCATGGCCTATGAGGCACTCAACAATGCCGGCGCGCTCGACGCCCGGCTGATCGTCATCCTCAACGACAACGACATGTCGATCGCGCCGCCGACCGGCGCGATGAGCGCCTATCTGGCGCGGCTTGCCTCGGGTCGCACCTATATGGGCTTTCGCGATCTCGGCAAGAAACTGACGGCCTATCTCGGCAAGACCGTCGACCGGGCGATTACCCGCGCGGTGGAACATGCCCGCGGCTATGTAACCGGCGGCACCATGTTCGAGGAAATGGGCTTCTACCATATCGGCCCGATCGATGGCCACTCGTTCGAGCACCTGCTGCCCGTCCTGCGCAATGTGCGCGACAACGGACAGGGCCCCGTGCTGATCCATGTGGTGACACAGAAGGGCAAGGGCTATGCTCCGGCCGAAGCCGCCGCCGACAAATATCACGGCGTCAACAAGTTCGACGTCATCACAGGCACGCAGGCCAAGGCCAAGCCGAATGCGCCGAGCTATACCGCCGTCTTCGGCGAGGCGCTGGTGCAGGAAGCGATGCTCGACGAGAAGATCGTCGGCATTACCGCTGCAATGCCGTCCGGGACGGGTCTCGACAAGTTGGCCGAAATATTCCCCAAGCGCACCTTCGATGTCGGCATTGCCGAACAGCACGCGGTAACCTTCGCGGCCGGCCTTGCGGCCGANNACCTTCCTGCAGCGCGGCTATGACCAGGTGGTGCACGACGTGGCGATCCAGGGCCTGCCCGTTCGCTTCCCAATCGACCGCGCCGGCTTCGTCGGCGCCGATGGCCCGACCCATGCCGGCTCATTCGACACCGGTTTCCTCGCCTCGCTTCCCGGCTTCGTTGTCATGGCGGCGGCGGACGAGGCGGAGCTGAAGCATATGGTGCGCACGGCCGCGGCCTATGACGCCGGCCCGATCTCGTTCCGCTATCCGCGCGGCGAAGGTGTGGGCGTACAGCTGCCGGAACGCGGCGAGATCCTCGAGATCGGCAAGGGCCGGGTGATGAAGCAGGGCACCAAGGTGGCGCTGCTCTCCTTCGGCACGCGGCTGGCCGACTGCTTGCTGGCAGCCGAAGACCTCGACGCGGCCGGGCTTTCGACCACCGTCGTCGATGCGCGCTTCGCCAAGCCGCTCGATCGCGATCTCATCCGCCAGCTCGCCCGCCACCACGCCGTGCTGGTGACCGTCGAGGAAGGCGCCGTCGGCGGCTTCGGTAGCCAGGTGGTGCAATTGCTGGCGAGCGAAGGCCTTCTCGACAACGGGCTGAAGTTCCGCTCGCTCGTTCTGCCGGATCTGTGGATGGACCAGGCCAAGCCGGAAGTCATGTATGCCAAGGCAGGCCTCGACGCCGCCGGCATCACCCAGACCGTGTTCCGCGCGCTCGGCCAGCCCGGCGTCGGGGTGAATGCAGCGGGATAGGACGACCGAATTTTACGCAAAGAGGACAGGGACGGTATGACGCGCCGACCGGTTACAGCGATGGCCTGCCTCTTCGCCTTCGCCCTCCTTTGCATGGCGCGACCGCTGTGGGCCGACGACTCAACCGAACCCATGCAGAGCATGCAGGCCTTCCTGCGCGATACGCCCGGTTGCGTGGAATTCACCGACCAATGCAGCTTCTGCCGCATCACTGACGGCAAGGCGATGTGCACGACCCCTTCGACGGCCTGTATCAAGAGGGACTATGTCTGTACGCGGAAACGCGGAGAGTGACCACGACACTTCGATGGTCTGCCTCTTCGCCCCCGCGGGAAGAAGTGCCGAGCGGATGCGAGGTGATCAGTGGGCCGAGTGCGCAACCCTGCGTGAGCTTCGCTCCCCTCATCCGGCCTCACCTGGTCACCTTCTCCCCGGTGGTTGGAAGAGTATCATCATCCCTTGGCGCATCGCCCCACGCTGGACTTCCTCCCTGCCCCCGGATAGACCGGAGCACAAGCCCGGCCAAGGGCGTTTGAGCCTTCAAGGGAGCCGCATGCTGCCGCACGCAATCGCCGAGGATTTCGCACCCGACTGGGCCGCCATCGCGATCGTCATTCTCGGCGTCACCGCATTCTCCGTCGGTCAGGGGCTCACCTATCCATTGATCGCGCTGGTCATGGAGGGCCGCGGCGTTTCCTCCAGTCTGTCGGGCCTCAATGCGGCCGTCTTCGCCGCCGGACTGGCGACCTCGACGCTGATGATTGGCAAGCTGACAATGCTTCTGCGTGGCGACAGGCTGATCGTCGCGGGCCTTGCAGGCGCCTCTCTGTCGCNNTGTGGTTTGTCGCGCGCTACGCGCTCGGCTTTTCGACCAGCATCATCTTCACCATGAGCGAAGCCTGGCTCAACGCCGCCTGTCCCGACCGGTTGCGGGGCCGTATCTCCGGTGCCTATGGCGCCGGCATGTGCGCCGGTTTCGCAGCCGGGCCGCTGGCCATTCCCCTGGTCGGCACCGAAGATGGTTTCGCCTTTGCGCTGATCGCCGTCTATGTCGCCTTCGTCGCCTTTGTCTCCGTCATGCTCGGCCGGTTCGCCCGCACCCGGCCGGAGGCGGCCTCTGCCCGCGGCCTGATCGATTTTGCCCGCGCCGCGCCGCTCCTGCTGCTGATGGTGCTCGCCTTTGGCTATTCGGACATTGCGGCCATCTCTACCATCCCGCTCTATTTCGTCGCACGCGGCTATTCGGAGAATTTCGCCGCACTGGTGGTCAGCATGGTGGCCTTGCCGACGGCCCTTGCCCAGCCGCTGGTCGGCTGGCTGCTCGACCGCGTCCCGCGGTCGCTGGTCGCGGTTGCGTCTGCCGCGCTCTGCGGCGCAAGCTTCCTGGCCCTTCCTTTGCTCAGCGGAGAGGTTCCGCTGCTGCTGGCCATTTCTCTTCTCGGTGCGACAAGCTTCTCGCTCTATACCTGTGCTCTCACTCTGCTCGGCGACCGGTTCCGTGGCGGGCTTCTGGTGTCCGGAGCCGCCGCCTATTCGCTGATCTACGCGATTGGCAGCGCAGCGGGCTCCAGTTCGACCGGGTTGATCATGGACTGGTCGCTCGACGGTGCGCCGATCCTCACTGGGACGCTGATGCTGGTCTTCGCGGTGATCTTCGCCATCGGCCTCAGGGAGGCGCGCCGCTGAGAACAGATCGGACTGGATTTTGCCCGTCCGATCTGCTTTGACCGGATTCATGCTCGAAACCTCGCCGCCCGACATCTTCGACTGCCAGACCTGCGGTGCCTGCTGCGCCTATTCGGCGGAGTGGCCGCGTTTCTCGCTGGAAACCGACGAGGAGATCGCCCGGATCCCCGACAAGTTCATCGCCGCCGACCTTTCGGGAATGAAGTTCGAGGCCGGACGCTGCGCGGCGCTGACCGGCGAGGTCGGCAAGCATGTCGGCTGCGCCGTCTATGCCGACCGTCCGCAGGTGTGCCGGACCTGCATGCCGGGCGACGAGGAATGCAGGATGGCGCGCGCCGAATTCGGCTTCAGCGCCGAGGCGCTGCCCGATCCGGACCGCTTTTTCTGAGGTCGCCGATCATGTCCACCGCAGGAAATAAATCTTGCCTCGCGGGGAACGATTTTGATCTTTGGCAGGTTGCCTCGATAGGGTTCCGCTCCTATGTTCCCGCTCATCGATTTTCGCATTCAGTTGCCACAAGGAGATTTTGCCATGGCTTTCGAATTGCCCGAACTCCCCTACGCCTACGACTCGCTCGCGCCGTTCATGTCGGCCGAGACGCTTGAGTATCACCACGACAAGCACCACAAGGCCTATGTCGACAACGGCAACAAGCTGGCTGCCGAAGCCGGCCTGGGTGATCTTTCGGTCGAGGAAGTGGTCAAGAAGTCGTTCGGCACCAACCAGGGCCTCTTCAACAACGCCGCCCAGCACTACAACCACATCCATTTCTGGAAGTGGATGAAGAAGGACGGCGGCGGCACCAAGCTGCCGGGCAAGCTGGAATCGGCGATCGCATCCGATCTCGGCGGCTATGACAAGTTCAAGGCCGACTTCATCGCCGCCGGCACCACCCAGTTCGGCTCCGGCTGGGCCTGGNNACTACATCGACTACCGCAACGCCCGTCCGAAGTATCTCGAAGCCTTCGTCGACAGCCTGATCAACTGGGACTACGTCCTGGAAATGTACGAAGCCGCAGCGAAGTAAGCTTCGACCGAATTTGTATGCAAAGAACCCGGTGCCGAGAGGCGCCGGGTTTTCTTTTGGCATGAAGTCGCTTGCTAGGACGGCTGTTGAGTGAAACAGTCGGGATTGTCGAACGGTTGGGATTTCACCAGACCAGAAGGAGCCTTCCATGGCCGATAATACTCTGCAGGCACAACTCCGCGAGCTTCAGGCACAGGTGACCGCGCTGACGGAAAGCCTGGCACAACAGGGCGACGTAGCGGCCGGACGGCTTCGTCAACGCGCAACCGCCGCGATGCGCGGTGCGTCACGCACCGCCGAGGACGTCGTTGACTACGCCAGGTCCGAGGCGGAAAGCGTCGCCGGCGCAGTGCGAGAGCACCCCGCGGCGACCTCTACCGCGCTTCTGACCGCCGGCCTGATCGGTGGCCTTGTCGGTTACCTCATCGGCGCGTCGCAGGCCCCACATCATCAGCACCGCCGCTGGTATTGACATCATAGAAAACGGCGCCCTTTGGCGCGCACTGCGCCGGCCCCAGGGTTTCCGAAACCCTGATCCGGTGGGCAATGGCGCCGACGGAATTTCCGCGGTCGAACAGGTGCCGGTTTTCCCGCCTGAGGGGACAGTACGCGTTCGTTCGACGTTACGGAACCTTCGTGCCCGCACCGCGTTTCCCTGGGAACAATGCCCTCAACAGGAAAGGATTCCCCATGGCCAGCAACGATAGCGACATGATGAAGGAACTGCGCAGTCTCCAGGCACAGGTCATGCACTTCAAGGACCTGCTCTCGGAAGAAGGCGAAAAGGTCGCAGGCGAGGCTCGCGGCCGGGCTGCCACCCTTTTGAACGGTGCCGGGCGTAAGGTCCAGGATGCCGCAAGCTATGCCAAGGACGAGGCCGTCAGCATCGGTTCCGTCGCGCGCGAACACCCGACGGCAACCTCCACCGCGCTTCTTACCGCCGGCGTGGTTGGAGGCCTGATCGGCTATTTTCTCGCGACCTCGTCGCAGACGTCGCCGTCCTATTCGCCGCGCCGCTGGCTTTAATCCCCAGTCGTCAGGTCCAAGCAAAACACCCGGCCTCTTGCAAGAGCCGGGTGTTTTTTATTGTCTTACTGGCCAAGGGGACGGTCNNGGACGGTCAGAATTCCGACCATTCCTGCTTGGCGGCTGTATTGCCACCGCCAAACGCCTGAGTGATGCGGCCGGCAAGCGCGCGCGCCGGAGAGGCGGCAGGCTTGGCGTTGCGATCGGCCGCTACGGGTGCCTGTGTCCGCACCGGAGCGGGCGGCGCCTGACGCACTGGCGCGGAGGCCTGAGTTTGCGTCTGGGCGTGAGCCTGGCCGAGCTGGAACTGGGCCAAAAGTGCGTTCAGCGATGCGGCCTCGGTCGCCAGCGAGTGGCTGGCGGCAGTCTGCTGTTCCACCATGGCGGCGTTCTGC
>DBUL01000082.1:445-6698 GCA_002307905.1 Rhizobiaceae bacterium UBA1291 | reverse complement strand
GGTCCATGGTGTTGACGGCGGTGTTGATCTCTTGAAGACCGGTCGACTGCTCTCGGCTAGCGGTCACGATCGCTGCGACATGCGTGCTGATTTCCTCGACCGCCGCGACGATCTTCTCCAGCTCGGTTCCGGTTTCTCCGACCAGTGCCACGCCGTTGCCGACCTGCGTTGAGGAGGTCGAGATCAACTGCTTGATCTCCTTNNGAGCGCCAGCAGATTGGTCTGGAAAGCGATATCCTCGATCACGCCGATGATATTGCCGATCTCGCCGGACGACTTTTCGATCGCGGTCATGGCGGTGACGGCGTTGCGCACGACCTGGCCGGATCGCTCGGCGCCGGTGCGGGTGCTGGCGACCAGCTGGCCGACATCCTCGGCGCGGCGCGCGGTGTCCTTGACGGTGGTCGTTACTTCCTCGAGCGCGGCTGCCGTCTCCTCGACGGAAGCGGCCTGCTGTTCGGTGCGCCGGGCAAGATCGTCGGCCGAGGCGCGGATTTCGGAGGCGCCGGCGTTGATCGCCGCGGCATTGGCGCCGACCGAACGAAGGGCTCCCTGCAGCTTTTCGAGCGAGGCGTTGAAGTTCAGCCTGAGCGCGTCCAGCCGGTCGGCGAAGGTTGCGTCGATACGGTGGGCGACATTGCCATCAGCGAGCGCGGACAGGCCGGTCGCCAGTTGGTTGACGGCAAAGGCGATTTCCTCGGCTTCGCGGGCCTTGTCGGCCTCGGCGCGGCGGCGCTCCTGCTCTGCGCTGGCGCGCATGGCTTCGGTCTCGCCCGCAAGCCGCAGTTTCTCGATGGCGGCCTCCTTGAACACGACGACCGCCCTGGCCATCTTGCCCACTTCGTCCTCGCGGTCGAGGGCGGGCACATCCACCTCATGATCACCGTCGGCCAGCCGCGACATCGCGCCGGTCATGCCGACGATCGGCGTTACGATCGAACGCGACAGAAGCCAGATAAGGGCCACGGCAACGACGCCGGCAATCGAGCCGCCGATCAGCAGGGCCAGCTCAAGCGTCTGGTGGGCATTGGCCAGCGCTGCACGGTTCGCGGCCGACATCACGGCAAGCTGTTCCTTGATCTTCGTCGCTTCCTCTCGGAACGCGTCGAGCTGGCCCCTGGAGGCGTTGCGGCCAATCTCGATGATCTCGGCGATCGGCGCCTCGGTGTCCTTGCGTGCGGCAAGCTGCGGTTCGGTCAGTTGACTGTGGAAGACGTCGGCGGCGGCCTTCATCGCGTCGAGCGAGGCGATGATCGCAGCATCGCCAGCGGCGGCCTTCTTGGCCTCCTCGATGAAGCCGAGCATCTTTTCGCGCTGGGCGAAGACGTCGCTATAGGTGCTCTCACTGCGGAACAGCAGGAAGCCGCGCTGGTTCACAGCCTGTTCGAGCATGGATTCCAGGGCGCGGTCGGAGAAATNNACGCGATCTTCGCGCGATAGGCCTCGACGAAAACAACCGCCGTCGCGAGAAAGCAGCTCGCCATGATGCCGAGGAAAGTGAGGATCAGCTTCTTGTTCAGGGATAGGTTCTTGAGGGACATATGCGATGGACTCTCTCGCGGACGCTCGTCCTGAAGGACTCGTGAGCATGCGGACACGCTGGGACTGACGCATGATTGCGTCCTGCCGCAGCGCTGCCCATCATGGTGCGCCCTTGGTCGCGGAGTTCGTACAATCGTATCGAACCTAGACCTCGAACCTTATTTTTTGGTTATGAGACCCGAGCAGATTCCGCTGTCCGATCACTGGCTCGGAACCACCAGGAGGATGTGGAGGTCCTTCTCCGGATAGAAATCGGGGGCAGTCATCTCGAAGGTGGTCGGCCCGACCTTGCGGACGTTCTCACCGCAAAAACTGACGAAGTTCTTCGTATCGCCCTTGTCGACGGTCAGCTTGAACTTGCCGATCGGCCCGCCCCAGTTGGCGCCGGTCGTCAGGATGTAGGACATCCACTTCTCGTAGAAATAGATCCCGGCATCGTAGTTCTGCTGCTTTTCCAGCTTGATCGCGGTCTTGAGGAAAGCGTCGTCGATGCAATAGCGCTCGCGGTATTCATCCAGCTCCGGCGTCGGCGCGCCGTCGCGCACGAAGGTCATGGCGACGGTCCCGCCGACGCTCGGCTTGTAGCTGTGATGAACATTCACCTCCCGGCCGGCGGGAAAGGTCGTGCGCCACCAATAGACGGTTTCCAGCTTCCACAGGGGATAATAGTCCGGGGCCGTCTGCTGTTCCGGATCGTAAGCGGTGTTGAGGATGAGGCCACGGACCTCCCAGTCCTTCTGCACGTTTTCCGGGAGCTTGGCGATGGCCGCTCTGGTCGCTTCGCTGAATGGCAGAAGCGAGACGCCGCGGGCGAGGATCTCTTCGGTCATATCGATGCTGTTGACGGTCGCGCGTTGCTGCAGCTCCGGCTTGATCTCCTCGCCATCCTGCTTGACGGTGAAACCCATGAAATTGTCGTGCTCGTAGTCGTTCAGCGCCGCATTGAAATCGAGGAAGCCACCGATCGCCGGCATCGGAAACGCGACCAGGGTTTCAAGATCCGTATTCGCCTGGTTCTTGAAGACATAGTCGACCCTGATCTCCTCTTGGGAGATGAACAGGTCCTCACTCAGCATGTCGACCGAATCCTGCCGCGTGTAGACGAGACCGCCCGCTTCCAACACGGCAGACGTATCGTTGGCCATCGCCGGCATGATCATAGTCAGGGCGGCAAGCACCGTCAGCATCGCTTTGTTCATTGAGCTTTTCCCGAAGTATCGACCGGCCGCACCGGCCACTGTACCAGTTAGGCGGCAAAGACAAAGCAAGTCAATCGACCGAAACGGCCGGATCTGGGCAGGTCATCGTGCAAGTGCGTCGAGCCACGTTTCAGATGCGCAGACTTGAAATCGGCGTGGCACCCTGGTGTCCGACTGACACTCGCTGGGCTGACGATATTTTTTCAGTCAAACGATACTCGAATCGCCTCAGCCCCGCCAGGAACAGCCTTCGGGGGCCTCCTGCCGAACAAAAGGCTTGCACTTGTTCCCCGCGACCGCCATTGACAGGCTATGTCATCACGTCCCGAACCCCAGCGTCTCGACCAGCTCCTGGTCGCCCTCGATCTTTTCGCCAGCCGTTCGCGCGCGCGCGACGCGATCCAGCGCGGCACCGTCAAGGTCGACGGCAAGGTCGTCACCAAGCCAAGCCTCGTCTTTTCCGCCGAACACGAGTTCACCATCGACGATCCGGCGCAGGATTATGTCTCGCGCGCGGCCTTGAAACTCGTGGCGGGGCTCGACCATTTCGGGCTGAACCCCGAGGGCCACGACTGTCTCGACGTCGGCGCATCGACCGGCGGCTTCACCGAAGTGCTGTTGAAGCGTGGTGCTGCGCATGTGACCTCGATCGACGTCGGGCACGGCCAGTTCCATCCCCGACTGGCCGACGATCCGCGCGTCACCAACATCGAAGGGCTGAACGCCCGCTACCTCGAGCCCGAAGACATCGGCGACCGGCCGATCGATTTTATCGTCTCCGACGTGTCCTTCATCTCGCTGAAACTGGCGCTGGCCCCTGCCCTCGACATGGCGGAACCGGGCAGCCACTGCCTGCTGCTGGTCAAGCCGCAGTTCGAGGCAGGACGCGAAGCGATCAGCAAGGCGGGACTGCTGAAGGAGCCCGAAACGGCCCCCCTCGTCGCGGCAGAGCTGGAACGCTGGCTGGTGGAGGAGATGGGTTGGGAAAGCCTCGGGCTGATCCCCTCGCCGATTGCCGGCGGCGACGGCAACGAGGAATTTCTGCTCGCCGGGAAAAAATCCGAGGACAGCGAATGAGCACGGAAACCGTCACCATCGACATGCTCGGCGCCCAGGGCGACGGCATCTTCCATGCCTCGAACGGCCCGGTCTATGTGCCCTTCTCCCTGCCCGGCGAAACGCTCGCCATCGCACGGGTGAAGAACCACGGCACGATCATGTCCTATGGCGAAACCTCGCCGGACCGCATTGCTCCCGCCTGCCGGCATTTCGGCCCCGACGGCAAGGGCGGCAGCTGCGGCGGCTGTTCGCTGCAGCACATGGCGAAACCCGCCTACAACACCTTCAAGCGGTCGCTGGTCGTCGCGGCGCTGAAATCGAAGGGCATCGATGTTCCCGTCGGCGAACTGATCGAGGCCCATCCCGGCGAGCGCCGGCGCGTGGTGTTCGCCGCGCGGCGCACCGAGAAGGAATTGCTGATCGGCTACAACCAGGCCGAAAGCCACCACATCGTCGCCATCGAGGAATGTCCGATCGCCGCGCCGGGCATTCTGGCCGGCCTCGACGCCCTGAAGAAGATCGGCAACGCGGCCGCGACCACGGCCGAACCCTTCNNTCGAGACACTTTCCGGCCTCGACGTGGCGATCGACGGCATCAAGACGCTGGCCGACAAGGAACGCCGCGCGGTCACCGAAACCGTGCTCGCGATGCGCAGCATTGCCCGCGTCTCGGTCAATGGCGAGATCGTCATCGAACAGCGCCGGCCGCTGATCGACATGTCCGGCGTCAACCTCGCACCGCCGCCCGGAGCGTTCGCCCAGGCAACGGTTGCCGCGGAAGAGGCCATGGTCCGCCTGACGCTCGAGCATATCGGCAAGGTCAAACGTGCCGCCGACCTGTTCGCCGGGGTCGGCACGTTTGCACTCAGGCTCGCGCGCATCGCCCAGGTTCACGCGGTCGAGAGCGACGAAAAGGCGATCAAGGCGCTCGACCATGCGGCGCGCAATGCGCAGGGGCTGAAACCCGTCTCCGTCGAGCGGCGCGACCTCTTCCGCCGTCCGCTGATGGTGTCGGAACTGAAGAATTTCGATGCGCTTGTTTTCGACCCGCCGCGGTCCGGCGCCGAGGAGCAATGCAAGGAACTGGCTCGCTCGGCGGTCAAGAAGATCGTTGCCGTGAGCTGCAATTCGCTGACGCTGGCCCGCGACCTGTCGATCCTGCGCAACGGCGGCTATCGCGTCACCTCCGGGACGCCGATCGACCAGTTCCTCTGGACGTCGCATGTCGAAGTGGTGGCAACTCTGGTCAAGGGCTGAGGTCAGCCCGTCTCAGCGCGCATAGAGCGTCCCGCTGCCGACCATGCCGGAGCAGCGGCAGCGGCCGCCGACCCTGCCGGGATTGGCGGGACAGGAATACATCATCGAGCTATCGGAGCTGTCTGGCGGCTGGATGACGCAGAAGAAGCGCTGCGGCCTCACGCCGGGCGCGGGNNTGTCGGCAAGCGCAACCGCCGCGCCGGAGAGGACCGGCTCGGCCGCTCCCGCCAGAATAGCCACCAGCACCAGGGCTAGGCCCTTCACCCTTTTCCGCATCGTCCGCTCCTTTTCCAGTCGGTCTCGAATAGGAAACCGCGAAAGCATTAAGGAAGCACGAAAGGGCGTAAATGTGATCAGCCACGTCCCTTCGACATGAAGGCTTCAAAGGCGGTGCGCGCCTCGGCGCTCTTCAGCCGCTCGACGAAGTATTTCAGTTCCTCGTCCATGCGCGCGGCAAGTTCGCCGCGATCGCCGCGGATCAGGTCACGCGCAATGCGCATGGCTTCCGGCGGCTTGGCGGCGAGCGAGGCGGCAAGCTTCAGCGTCTCTGCCTCGACGTCGGCCGGGGCCACGACCTTCCAGATCAGACCGGCTTCCCTCGCCTGCTCGGCGGAGAAGCCCTCGCTGGCGGCGAGCATCGCAAAGGCGCGCTGATGGCCCATCATCTTCGGCGCAAGCAGGCTGGAACCGGCTTCGGGCACGAGCGCCAGATCGACGAAGGGCGTCCTGAACAGGCTGCGATCGGAGGCGATCGTCAGGTCGCAATGCATCTGGATCGTCGTGCCGATGCCGATGGCAAGGCCGTCGACGCCGGAGACGACCGGCTTGGACACGCTCCACAAGGCTTTCAGGAAACCGAAGGCGGCCGGTTCGCCGACAGCGCCGGCCATGGCGAAGGCGAGGAAATCCGCCATGTCGTTGCCGGCCGAGAAACAGCCCTCGGTGCCGAGAAAGGCGACGGCGTGGATGCCCGCGTCATCCTCCGCCTCGAGCAGGCCCTCGGTCATGCGGGCATACATGGCTTGCGTGATGGCGTTCTTCTTGTCCGGACGGTTGAAGCGGATCACCAGCACGCCGGGATAAGCTTCGGGGCGTTCGATCAGGATGTGGTCGGTCATGGGTATGTTCCCAGTTGGTGTCGCACTCCCGACAAGGGAGGCCGGTTCAAACGAATTCCCCCTCTGGCCTGCCGGCCA
>DBUL01000082.1:282-428 GCA_002307905.1 Rhizobiaceae bacterium UBA1291 | reverse complement strand
CGCGCCATTGATGACGCGGTCCTTGAGGGCCGCAGTCTCGGCGATCATGTTTTCCGCGGCGAAACGGCAGAGCGCGATGCGGTTGTCGCGGCCGTGGTCCTCGTCGGCGAGCGCGCCCTTGGCGAGATAGGTGCCGGTCAGCGCCA
>DBUL01000082.1:0-239 GCA_002307905.1 Rhizobiaceae bacterium UBA1291 | reverse complement strand
GCCAGAGCCGCGGCGGCATTGCCTTCAGCCAGGCGGGCGAGCAGCCATTCCGTGGTGTCCTCGAGGTCGGCGAGGCTCGCATCGAGGCGGTCGGCAGTCTCGCCGAAACCCTCGAGGTTGGAGCCGCGCACGGCGTTGGCGATCTCCTTCAGCTCGGCGATGAAACCGCGCACCTGGCCGCCATCCGACAGCGGCAGCTTGCGGGTGACGAGATCGGCGGCCTGGATGCCGTTGGTGCC
>DBUL01000260.1 GCA_002307905.1 Rhizobiaceae bacterium UBA1291 | reverse complement strand
GAAGCATTGCCGTCGGGCAATATGCGAGGAGGGGACATCGATTTGGCCACAACATGAAAGGAACTCCATGATCACCTGCGTCATCCGCTACGAGATCGACCCCTTCGCCAGGGACGCCTTCACCACCTATGCCCGCAACTGGGGCGAGGCGATCCCGCGCTGCGGCGCCGATCTGGTCGGCTATTTCGCCCCCCATGAAGGTTCCGCCACCACCGCCTACGGCATCTACCACGTCAAGGACCTCGCGGCCTATGAGGCCTATCGCGCCCGGCTGGCCGCCGACCCGCTCGGCAAGGCCAATTACGAATTCGCCCGCAATGCCCGCTTCATTCGCAAGGAGGACCGGCTCTTCCTCAAATGTGTCTCCGAACTGCCCGCGCTGATGGTGCAGCCATGATCGCCGTCATCTTCGAAGTGACGCCCTTTCTCGGCGAGCGGCACCGCTATCTCGACCTGGCCGAAGACCTGCGGACGACGCTGGAGACGATGGACGGCTTCATTTCCGTCGAACGCTTCGAAAGCCTGACCGTGCGCGGCAAACTGCTGTCGCTGTCCTTCTGGCGCGACGAAGACGCGGTGCGCCGCTGGCGCGAAACGGAGGAGCACCGGGCGGCACAGCAGGCGGGACGCGGCGGCGTGTTCGCCGACTACCGCCTGCGGGTCGCCCATGTGCAGCGCGACTACGGGCTTCAAGAGCGGGAGGAAGCGCCGGAGGATAGCCGGGCGGTCCATGGGTGAGGCTTTTGTCTCTTGGCCGTATTTTTGCGGCAAAGGACAGGGTTGTCGGTCTGAAGCTACCCTCCCCTGGCCTGCTGGCCATCTCCCCACAAGGGGGGAGAACACGTGCCGCCAAGGGAGGCGTTTGCGACGGTGCGCCAGTTTCCTCGTCACCCCGGCGGCGGTAAAGCCCCTCCCCCTTGTGGGGAGGGGTTGGGGAGGGGACTCTTCCCGCTGGAGAGCGGTTGAGGAGGGGGAAACTCCCGACAGGTCAGGGAGGGACCGCAGCGCCGACCTCCACGCAAGCCGACCGGACCCGACCTGTCCCGCACCCTTCGGCCCTTTTCGGCACAGGCTGACCCTCGTCAATGGAATTTCTCACGCCCCCTTCAGCCTTTGGTAACCAAGATCGGTAACCATAAGCATCGTGTTCCAGTGCTGCGTCAGCGTAAGAGTGAGTAACCGATGGCTTCCGTATTTCCGCTCGCCGATCTCCGCCTCTCCAGTGACCCCTTCTCCTGGGTCAATTCGATCATCAAGGGTGACTGCGTCGCGGCGCTGGAAGCGCTGCCCGACAAGTCCGTCGATGCGATCTTCGCCGATCCGCCGTACAACCTGCAACTCGGCGGCGCGCTGCACCGTCCGGACCAGAGCCTTGTCGACGCCTGCGACGACGAATGGGACCAGTTCGCCTCTTTCGAGGCCTATGACGCCTTCACCCGCGCCTGGCTCTTGGCCTGCCGCCGCGTGCTGAAACCCACCGGCACGATCTGGGTGATCGGCTCCTATCACAACATCTTCCGCGTCGGCGCCACGCTGCAGGATCTCAACTTCTGGATCCTCAACGACATCGTCTGGCGCAAGACCAACCCGATGCCGAACTTCAAGGGCCGCCGGTTCCAGAACGCCCACGAGACGATGATCTGGGCCTCGCCGGACGCCAAGTCCAAGGGCTATACGTTCAACTACGATGCGCTGAAGGCGTCGAATGACGACGTACAGATGCGCTCCGACTGGCTCTTCCCGATCTGCTCGGGCGGTGAGCGCCTGAAGGGCGATGACGGCAAGAAGGTCCATCCGACCCAGAAGCCGGAAGCGCTGCTCGCCCGCATCATCATGGCCTCCACCAAGCCGGGCGACATCGTGCTCGATCCCTTCTTTGGCTCCGGCACCACCGGCGCCGTCGCCAAGCGTCTCGGCCGCAATTTCGTCGGCATCGAGCGCGAGCAGGATTATATCGACGCGGCCTCAGCCCGCATCGCCTCGGTCACGCCGCTCGGCAAGGCCGAACTCACCGTGCTGACCGGTAAGAGGGCCGAGCCGCGCGTCGCCTTCAATACCCTGGTCGAGAGCGGCATGGTCAAACCGGGCCAGGTCCTCACTTGCGCCAGGCGCCGCCATTCGGCGGTCGTGCGCGCCGACGGCACGCTCGCCTCGGGCAGCGAAGCCGGATCCATTCACCGTCTGGGCGCGAAGGTGCAGGGCGTTGATGCGTGTAACGGATGGACGTTCTGGCACACCGATGACGGGCACACTCTGCGCCCGATCGACGAACTCAGGGCTGTCGTCCGAAGTGGGATGGCAAAGCTGGACTGACGATCCGCCCAGCTTTGCCAGTCCGGAAATTCTCCGGCCGGTCTTGTACCTCTAGTCCCGGCAGGAGAGCCTTGACGCCCGGTGCGAAAGCGCCGGGCGTCATCCGTCATGGCAATGGCCATTCTGTCGGCCGGGCGTCAACTTCGCCCGGCCGACAGTTTCGGACAAGTCGGTCCATCTAACATGGCGCCATCTTCAGAATTCGTCCGCCTGGCGGTCGAACTGGCGCAGGATGGGGCCCGCCAGTCCCGCCTGCGCCAGCATCTCATCGCGGCGCCCCTGACCTCGCGCCGCCGGTAGACTTGGCGCGTCGCTTGGGCGGTCGCTCTGCTGCGTGCTCAGGTTAGAGGCACAGCGCGAGGGGCTGCGCGGAGCCCTAAACCTCGACGCCCAGATCCCTAAGATCCGCTCTCAACTTGGCCGCGCCGAGGAACTGCACCGCCTGCCAGCCGGCAGCGCGCGCGCCTTCGACATTGTGGGTCACGTCATCAATGAACAAGGCAGCCGCCGGGTCTAGGCCGAAATCGGCGGCGTGGCGCTGGTAGATCGCCACATCCGGCTTCAACAGACCGACTTCGCCCGACACGGTGACGCCGCGCGGCAGGTCGAGGAAGGGATACATTTCCCGCGCCTCCCGGAACGTGTCGGCGGCGAAATTCGTCAGCATGGTGACGTCATGGCCAGCGTCGATCAGGTCGGTCATCAGCGCCACGGTGTCCTCATAGGCATGGGGTACCATCTCGCGCCAGTTGAGCCTGAAGGCGCGGATCTGCTCTTCGCGCTCAGGATAACGGGCGATGACCTCGGCCTCGGCCTCGGCCCAGCCACGCCCGCGGTCCTGCTCCATGTTCCAGTCGTGGGTGCAGACATTATCGAAGAACCAGCGACGCTCCGCCTCGTCGGGAATGATGCGGGAAAAGGGCAGGTTGGGATCGTAGTGGATCAGCACCTTGCCGATGTCGAAGACGATATGGCGGATGGGCTCTGGCATGTCTTATCCTTTGCTGGTCGAAAACGCGGTCGGAATAGCGGCGGCAATTGCTTTTTTCATGACAGTCGGCAGCGCCTCGCCGTCAAGATTTGTGACCGGCGCCCAGAAGCCGTGAACCGCGCCGGCTTCCATGCGGGCAACCTGCACCCGGTAGACGCCGAGCCGAAGCTCGAAATGGGTGAACACATGGGTGACGGTGCCGCAGGCCTGCCAGCCGGCGGCAAAGGGCGCCGCCTCCATTCCCGTCTCGCCGTCGGCCCGCGATGTCCAGGCCGTGGTCGGCACCTCTGTCATGCCGCCGAGCAGGCCGCTGTCCGGCCGCCGCCTGAGCAGAAGGTGTCCCTCGGTGTCCACCGCGACGAAGGCGGCGCCAAGCCGGACCGGCTTTTCCTTCTTCGTTGCCTTGAGGGGGAACCGTTCCGGCTCGTCGCTCGCAAGGGACAGGCAGACATCGTTGAACGGACAGAGCGCGCAGGCCGGCCGCTTCGGCGTGCAAATCGTCGCCCCCAGGTCCATCATCGCCTGGGCGAAGTCGCCCGGACGGTCTTGCGGCGTCATCGCCGCGATGCGGGCCTTCATCTGCGGTTTGGCGCCGGGCAGGGGAGCGTCGATGGCAAAGAGGCGGGAAATCACCCGCTCGACATTGCCGTCCATCACGGCCGCGGGGCGGTTGAAGGCGATCNNACCGCCGCCGCCGTATAGTCGCCGATACCTGGAAGCGCCTTCAGGCCTTCCTCGTCGTCAGGAAAGCGCCCGCCATGCTCGAAAGCCACCGCCTCGGCGCATTTTTTCAGGTTGCGGGCCCGCGCATAGTAGCCAAGGCCCGCCCAGGCGACCATGACGTCCTCAGACGGTGCGGCCGCCAGATCGCCGATGGTCGGCCACCGAACGATGAACTTGGCGAAATAGGCCTTCACCGCCGCGACCGTGGTCTGCTGCAACATTACCTCGGACAGCCAGATGTGATAGGGGTCGGGCGTCACGCCGCGTTTTGCCATGGACGGCGATATGCGCCAGGGCAGGTCGCGGTGATGGCGATCGTACCAGGCGAGCAGAGGCGCGGCATCGGGTATCTTCTGGATTGTCACGCTCGTCATTTGCCGCTCATGGGGGAAGTGCCCTATATCTGGCCAAATCACCCGGCCGTTCAAGGGGTGAGGTGAAAGGCTTAGACCGTATTCCATGCGTGCACCCAGAAAAGGCGTGATCCAGATTTCCGAAGTGGCGAATGGCATCATCGATCCGATGCTGGCTCGTCGCGCCGGCATCACGACGGCGCTGCTCGGCTCCTGGGACGAGATTGCCGGCGAGAATTTCGCCGATTGCACCCGGCCGGAAAAGATCGCCTGGCCGCGCCGCAGCGATTCCAGCGAGGAAGGTGGCCACAGGCCCGGTGTATTGACCATTGCCTGCGAGGGAGCCCGCGCGCTCTTTCTCTCCCACGCCCAGGGCGAACTCATTGCGCGCATCAACGGCTTCTTCGGCTATCCGGCGATCGCCCAGATCCGCATTGTCCAGAAGCCCGTCTCGACCGCGACGCTGAAGCGTCCGCGGCCACGCAAGCTGGAGGGCGAAAAGGCGAAAAAACTCGCCGGCATGATGGAAGGCATCACCGACGACAAGCTTCGCCTGGCGATCGAACGCCTCGGCACGGGGGTGATGTCGCAGCGGCGCAAATCGCCGTGACGGCGCGAACATGAAGAAAATTTAATGTGTTAGCCGCGCGAAACTCACGATTCTTTGATGCTGGGGGCAGGGCACCGCCTTGTTTGCTGCCGATTGCCGCGATAACGGTTGT
>DBUL01000002.1:18279-18460 GCA_002307905.1 Rhizobiaceae bacterium UBA1291 | reverse complement strand
ACGCTCGACGGCATTCCGGTGACGCTCAAGGAACTGATCGCCACCAGGGGCCAGCCCGTGCCGCTCGGCACGGCGGCGGTCGAACTGATCCCCGCCGAGACCGACGCGCCGGTCGCCGCCCGCTTGAAGGAAGATGGCGCGGTGATCTTCGCCAAGACCACCTGCCCCGACTACGGCATGC
>DBUL01000002.1:16454-18127 GCA_002307905.1 Rhizobiaceae bacterium UBA1291 | reverse complement strand
CGACGGCACTAGCCTACCGCCGAACGACTTCGACTGGATGGATCACCAGATCGATGTGCGCGGCATGCGGATCGGCGTCATGCTCGATGCCGGCTGCGGCCTCGAGGCCGAGGCAGAAATCCGCGACGCAGTGCTGGCGGCGGCCAAACGCTTCGAGGACGCAGGCGCCGTCGTCTTCGAGGTGGAGCCGGTGATGACGCGGGGGATGTTGGACGGGCTAGACAAGTTCTGGCGCGCCAAGTTCTGGGGCGACATTCGCAACCTCCCCGACGAACGCCGCGCGAAGATCCTGCCCTATATCTACCAATGGGCGGNNCCAGACCATCGAAATGCGCAAGACCTGCGGCAGGCTGTTCACCACGGTCGATGCGGTGCTGACCCCGACCAACCCGATCGTCTCCTACCCGGCCGACTGGGCCTCGCCGACCAACGACCCGGAACAGCCGTTCGAGCACATCGCCTTCACCGTGCCGTGGAACATGTCGGAACAGCCGGCCGCCTCTATCAATTGCGGTTTCTCGAAGAGCGGCATGCCGATCGGCCTGCAGATCGTCGGCCCGCGTTTCGACGACATGCGAGTCCTCAAGTTATCGAAACTGTTCGAAACCTCGACCGGCGGCATAAAGAACTGGCCGCAACCGCCGCAGTGTTGAGAACACGCTCCGGCTGGTTCTTGCGACCGATCCAAATCGCTTCGGATTTCACGGCTCTGTCGCATCTGCGCTATTGCACCTGCGAAGAGGATACTGTTTCAATCGACGGATTAGAAGAGACGCGAAACCGATCGCCCGGTGCGGCGACTGGCGCGCCAGCGGGAGATCAACACGATGAAACCACCAGGTCGAAATGGGATCATTGTCGCCCTCGTCCTCGCCGCGGCGGCGGGGGCCGGCTACTATTACTGGCAATCACTGCGGGCCTCGGAACTCGTCGACGGCATTGCCAGCGGCAATGGCCGGATCGAAGCGGTCGAGATCGACGTGGCGGCCAAGTCCGCCGGGCGCATTAGCGAGATCTTCGTCGGCGAAGGTGATTTCGTCAAAGCCGGACAGACATTGGCGCAGATGGATATCAAGCAGCTGGAATCGCAGCTGCGCCAGGCCAAGGCCGAAGCACGTCGGGCTGATATCGGCATAGAAACCGCGCAGGCGCTCGNNACCGATCGCAAGCTGGTGCGCTCGACCCAGCTCGCCAGTTCCAGCACCATTTCGCAGCAGGTGCTCGAGGACGACCAGGCCGCCGCAGAGGGCGCGCGCGCAGCCCTTGCCGCGGCCGAGGCCCAGACGGCCGCAGCGGATGCCGCCATCAGCTATGCCAAGGCCCAGGTGGTGAACGCCGAGGCAGCCGCCGATGCGGCGAAGGCCGCGATCGAGAGCATCGAAACCGTCATCGCCGACAGCACGCTCACCGCACCGCGCGACGGCCGTATCCAGTTCCGCGTCGCGCAGCCCGGCGAGATCGTCGGCGCCGGCGGCAAGGTGATCAATCTCGTCGATGTCGGCGACGTCTACATGAGCTTCTTCCTGCCGACCGACCAGGCCGGGCGGGTGGCGATCGGCGCCGAAGTGCGCCTGAAGCTCGACGCCGCACCGCAATACATCATTCCGGCGACCGTCTCCTTCGTCGCCAATGTCGCGCAGTTCACGCCGAAGACTGTGGAGACCCAGATCGAG
>DBUL01000002.1:13145-16440 GCA_002307905.1 Rhizobiaceae bacterium UBA1291 | reverse complement strand
GACCGGCCTGCCGGGCGTCGCTTATGTCCGCCTCGATCCGACGGCAAAATGGCCTGCCGGGCTTGAGGGCGACGTCGTCCAATGAGCATGCCCTCGAACCTCGAGGCTCACGATTTCGCCGGCCCTGTGGTCGGTCTGAAGAGCGTATCGCTATCCTACGGCCACACGCGAGCGCTGAGCGACATCACGCTAGACCTGCCGAGCGGCCGGCTGATCGGACTCATGGGACCGGACGGGGTCGGCAAATCGAGCCTGCTGTCGCTGGTCGCCGGCGCCCGAGNNGTACTGGGTGGCGACATGGCCGATTCCGGGCACAGGGCCCGGACCTGCCCGCGCATCGCCTATATGCCGCAGGGGCTCGGCAAGAACCTTTATCCGACGCTGTCGGTGTTCGAAAACGTCGATTTTTTCGCCAGACTGTTCGGCCATGGGCGAAAGGAACGCGAGCGGCGCATCGCGGACCTCCTGAAGAGCACTGGACTTGCCCCCTTCGCCGATCGACCGGCCGGCAAGCTGTCCGGCGNNCATGAAGCAGAAGCTCGGCCTGTGCTGCGCACTGATCCACGATCCGGACCTGCTGATCCTCGACGAGCCGACGACCGGCGTCGATCCGCTGTCGCGCCGGCAGTTCTGGGAACTGATCGACCGTATTCGCGAGGGTCGTCCTGGCATGACCGTGGTGGTCGCCACCGCCTATATGGAGGAGGCCGCGCGTTTCGACTGGCTGGTCGCCATGGACGAGGGGAAAGTGCTGGCGACGGGCACGCCGCAGGATCTGCTCGAACGCACCGGCGCGCCGAACCTCGACACGGCCTTCATCGCCCTGTTGCCGGAGGAGAAGCGCAAAGGGCATGGTGAACTCTCCATTCCGCCGCGCAATCCGGATCTCGACGGCGAAATCGCCATCGAGGCGAGCCACCTGTCGATGCGGTTTGGCGATTTCACCGCCGTCAACGACGTGAGCTTCCGTATCGAGCGTGGCGAGATCTTCGGCTTCCTCGGCTCGAACGGCTGCGGCAAGACCACGACGATGAAGATGCTGACCGGTCTTTTGACCGCCAGCGAAGGCACGGCCGAGCTTTTCGGCCGCCCGGTCGACGGCTCAGATCTCGCCGTCCGGCGCCGCATCGGCTATATGAGCCAGGCTTTCTCGCTCTACGGCGAACTGACGGTGAGGCAGAACCTCGACCTGCATGCCCGCCTGTTCGACCTGCCGAAGGAGCGCATCGGCGCGCGTGTCGAGGAAATGGCGAAGCGCTTCGACCTCAACGACGTCATGGATGCCATGCCGGACGCTCTGCCGCTCGGCATCCGTCAGCGCCTGTCACTCGCCGTCGCCATGGTGCATGCGCCGGAAATCCTGATCCTCGACGAGCCGACCTCCGGCGTCGATCCCATTGCCCGCGACGACTTCTGGCAGGCTCTCGGCGAGCTTTCCCGCAAGGACGGCGTCACCATCTTCGTCTCTACCCATTTTATGAACGAGGCAGAGCGCTGCGACCGCATTTCGCTGATGCATGCCGGCACGGTGCTGGTCAGCGACACGCCGCAAGGGATCGTCGCGAAGCGCGGCGCGGCCTCTCTGGAGGAAGCCTTCATTGCGTATCTCGAGGATGCAATCGCCGGCAATGCCGAGTTTGCGAGCGAGGCTGCACCGGAGACGGTCGAGGCCACAACGCCGACGCCCGCAGCCGGAGCGGTGCCGCGACAGTCGCTGTTCCGCCGCTTCTTCGATCTCAGGCGCATGTTGAGCTATTCTCGTCGGGAAGCGCTCGAACTGCAGCGCGATCCGATCCGCGGCACGCTGGCGACCATCGGCAGCGTCATCCTGATGTTCGTGATCGGCTACGGCATCAATCTCGACATCGAGAAGCTCAGCTTCGCCGTGCTCGACTACGACCGGACCACGATCAGCGACGACTATGTCTCGCAACTCTCCGGTTCGCGCTATTTCGTCGAACACGCCCCGCTCAAGGACTATGACGACCTCGACAAGCGGATGCGCAGTGGCGAAATCAGCTTGGCGATCGAGATCCCGCCCAACTTCGGCCGGGACGCCCTGCGCGGCGACACGGTCGAGATCGGCGCCTGGATCGACGGCGCCATGCCGACCCGCGCGGAAACGGTGAGCGGTTACGTGCAGGGCATGCACGCCCACTGGATCACGGAAAAGATCCGCGAAACCTATGGCGAGGAAGCGACGAAGGGCGACTATTCGCTCGAAACCCGCTATCGCTACAATCCCGACGTCAAGAGCCTGGTGGCCATGGTGCCGGCCGTCATCCCGCTGCTTCTGCTGCTGATCCCGGCCATCCTCGGGGCGCTTAGCGTCGTGCGCGAAAAGGAACTTGGCTCGATCATCAACTTCTACGTCACACCGACGACGCGGCTGGAATTCCTGATCGGCAAGCAGCTTCCCTATGTCGTGCTCGCCATGTTCAACTTCCTGCTTCTGACCGCCTTCGCGATCCTGATCTTCAAGGTGCCGTTCACCGGCAGCTTTGTGACCTTCGCAATCGCCGCCCTTTTCTACGTCATCTCGACGACGGCGCTCGGCATGCTGGTCTCGACCTTCGTCTCGAGCCAGATCGCCGCCCTGTTCGGCACAGCGCTTCTGACCCTCATTCCGGCCGTCCAATATGCCGGCATCATCGACCCGGTCTCTTCGCTCAAGGGTGCCGGCGCCTTTATCGGCAGCATCTATCCGACGACCCATTTCGTCACGATCGCGCGCGGCACGTTTTCAAAGGCACTCGGCTTTGCCGACCTGCAGCAACAGCTGATCTATCTGCTGATCGCCATCCCGATCCTCCTCGGGCTGACCGCCGTTCTCCTGAAAAAGCAGGCGAGGTAAGGCCATGCGCATCCGCCATATCGCCCAGCTCATCGTCAAGGAACTGCGCGGCCTCGTGCAGGACCGCATGCTGCTCTTCTTCATCCTCTATTCCTTCTCGCTGTCGATCTACACCGAGGCTCGGGCGCTGCCAGAGACGCTCAACATGGCGGCCATTGCCATTGTCGACGAAGACNNCTTCTACCCGCCCTTTTTCACCAAGCCGGAGATCATTACGGCAAACGAGATGGACAAGCGGATGGATGCCGGTCTCTCGACCTTCGCGCTCAACATCCCGGCCAACTTCCAGCAGGACGTGCTGGCCGGGCGCGTTCCGACCATCCAACTCAACGTCGACGCCACCCGCATGACCCAGGCCTTCAGCGGCTCCGGCTACATCCAGAGCATCGTCAACAGCGAGGTGAGCGAATTCGTCAACCGTTATCGCAGCACGGTCAGCCT
>DBUL01000002.1:0-13105 GCA_002307905.1 Rhizobiaceae bacterium UBA1291 | reverse complement strand
CCGCGAGCGCGAGCACGGCACGATCGAGCATCTTCTGGTCATGCCGGTGACCGCCTTCGAGATCATGGTCAGCAAGGTGCTCGCTATGAGCCTGGTGGTGCTGGTGGCATCGGCCTTTTCGCTGGTCGTCGTCGCCCACTGGATCCTCGAGGTCCCGCTGCAGGGTTCGCTTCCACTGTTCATGGCTGGCACGGCGCTGCAACTTTTTGCCACGACCTCGCTCGGCATCTTTCTGGCGACCGTTGCCGGCTCCATGCCGCAGTTCGGACTGCTGCTGATGCTGATCCTTCTGCCGCTGCAGGTACTGTCGGGCGGGCTCACGCCGCGCGAGAGCATGCCGGAAATAATCCAGCTGATTATGAACTTCGCACCCAACACGCATTTCATTTCGATGGCTCAGGCGATCCTGTTCCGGGGCGCCGGCATCGATGTCGTGTGGCCGGATTTCCTCTGGCTGATCGCGATCGGCACCGCGCTCTTCCTCTTCTCGCTCGGACGCTTCCGCGCCTTCCTGAGATAGATGCTGCCGAGATNNGAGATGTTGGCACAGCCAGTGCGGCCACAGCTGCCGTCGAAGCACACAGGAACCCGCGCGAGCGCGACCTGCGCACGCTCGGCATCGATCCGGAAGGCTTTCTCAAGGTTCGCCTGTAAAGCTGAACGATAGTTCGCAATCAGAGAACGAGGCCGGCGCTCACGCCCGCTTTTTTTCAGGCGTTGGCTTCCGCGGCATGCCGCCGGCGCGCGGCAACCGGCGTGATGGCGAATTCCTTGCGGAACTTGCGGATAAAATGCGAGACATTCTCGAAGCCCGTCTCAAGCGCAATATCGATCAGCGGCTTGTCGGTGAACACCACAAGCCGGCGCGCATGTTCCAGGCGCAGACGGATATACATGGCGACCGGGGTCGCGCCGAACTCGGTGCGGAACAATCGCTCTAGTTGGCGCCGCGACAGACCAACCGCATCCGCGACATCATCGATCGAAACCACGTCCTCGATATGCTGTTCCATCATGATCAGCGCCATGTTGGTACGCTTGTCGCGAACCGGCGTCGAGCCAAGCGGATTGCGGGTCTGCATCTCGCTCGCATCGCGCCGGCGGGTGATCTGCATGATCTCGAGCGCATTGCGCTCCGCCGCCTCACCGACATGACGACGGATCAGGAAGGTGGCGAGGTCCGCCACACTCGATCCGCCGGCACAGGTGATGCGGCCTTCGTCCTCAACGAAAAGACGCTTCGAGTTGGCGTCGATCGAAGGATAGCGCGAGCGGAAATCCACATAGTGCAGCCAGCTGACACAGGCGGTGCGACCATCCAGCAGGCCGGCCTCCGCCAGGATGAAACTCCCAGTGCATACGCCAATGATCGGGACGCCGGCGGACGCGGCTTCATGCAGGAAGGCGATCGTCTCCCGGTCGATCGGCTCGGCGACATTGAGGCGCCCGCCAACCACCGCGATATAGTTGAACTGCTTCGGGTTTCCCAGGGGTGCCGTCGGCGCAACCTGAATGCCGCAACTCGACGTGATGAAATTGCGCGTGCTGCCGAGAACGGCCCAGTCGCAATGGACCCGGCCGGACCTGTCCTCGACGTCGCTGCCGAGCCGCAGGGCATCGGCGAAAAGCGAGAACGCGCTGAGCGTGAAGTTGCGCGCCAGGATGAAACCGATGCGCAGTGCCGGTTGCCCCTTCTGTTCCCTTGCCTTGCTGGCGCTCGCCTGCGTCATGACTGGGTCGCGGCCTCAATCTTCACGGTCAATCGCAAATAGCAAAGACCGGTCCCAATAGCCACCGTTCTCGACATCAACCTCGAATGTCGACCGCCCGGCGCCTTGCAGGCAACCGGGCGGTCAGGAGATGTAGCACAGCCTTCGCGGGTCAACTTGCCTGCGCAACTGGACGAACCCGCTTTGCCATACGGGCGCGGATGGATTCCACGTCGGCCCGCGGCGTCGCGGCGAACAGCGTCTTGGTGTAGTCGTGCTTCGGGTCGGAGAAGACTTGCTCGCGCGTGCCGTATTCGACCGCCTCACCATAGTACATCACCATGACTTCATCCGCGATGTAGCGAACGACCGAGAGGTCATGGCTGATGAAAACGTAAGTGAGACCGAACTCTTCCTGCAGGTCCGACAGCAGGTTAAGCACCTGGGCCTGGACCGAAAGGTCGAGTGCGGAGACCGGTTCATCGAGCACCAGCAGCTTCGGGTTCAGCATCAGCGCGCGAGCAATGGCAATACGCTGTCGCTGGCCACCGGAAAACATGTGCGGATAGCGATTGTAGTGTTCCGGACCGAGCCCAACCTTGACCAGCATCTCGTTCGCGCGTTCACGGCGCTCGGCCGAACTCATCTTGGTATTGATCAAAAGCGGTTCGCCAAGCACGTCACCGATCTTCTGGCGTGGATTGAGCGAGCCGTAGGGGTTCTGGAAGACGATCTGCACCTTCTGGCGCATCTCGGCGGTCAGGTGTCCCGGACGTGTATCGACGACCTTGCCGTCGATCAACAGTTCACCGGCGGTCGGCGGATCGATGAAGGTCAGGATGCGGGCCAGGGTCGACTTGCCGCAGCCGCTTTCACCGACGATCGCCAGCGTCTTGCCGGCATCGAGCTTGAAGGACACGCCTTTCACCGCATGAACCACCTTCTCCGGCTTCAGGAAGCCGGTGGGTACATGATAGTCACGCGTGATATTGCGGATTTCGAGCATGGGGACGGCATCGGTCATGCGTTTTCTCCTGCTGCCGCGCCCGCCATGAAGTCGGATACGGTGGTGAGGCGATCGCCCGTGGCATTCTCCGGCAAGGCCGAAAGCAATGCCTTGGTATAGGCGTTCTTCGGGCTCTCGAAGAGCGAGAGCACGTCCGCCTCCTCCATCTTGCGGCCCTGATATTGGACGATGACGCGATCAGCGGTTTCAGNNATCATCACGCGCTGGCACTGGCCGCCCGACATCTGGTGCGGAAAGTGATGAAGCCGCTCGGCCGGATCGGGAAGACCGACCAGCTTGAAAAGTTCGATCGCCCGTTCGCGACGGGCTCGCCTGCCGAGACCCATGTGGATGCGCAGCACTTCCTCGATCTGGAAGCCGACCGTGAAACATGGATTGAGGCTCGCTACCGGCTCCTGGAAGATCATGGCNNCGACTTGCCGGAGCCGGATTCGCCGACGATCGCCAAGACTTCGCCGGCTTCGACCGAGAGCGAGACCCCGTCGACGGCTCTGAACCAGCCGGAAGCCATCTCGAATTCGACGGTGAGGTTTTCGATTTCAAGAAGTGCCATGTCAGGACCTCTTCAGCTTGGGGTCGAGCGCATCACGCAGCCCGTCGCCCACCAGGTTGATGGCGAGAACGGTGATCAGGATGGCCAGGCCCGGGAAGGTCACCACCCACCAGGCGCGCAGGATGAACTCGCGCGCTTCGGCAAGCATCGTGCCCCACTCGGGAGCCGGAGGCTGGGCGCCCATGCCGAGGAAGCCGAGAGCGGCCGCGTCGAGGATAGCGTTGGAAAACGACAGCGTCGCCTGGACGATCAGCGGCGCCATGCAGTTTGGCAAGATGGTGCGGAACATCAGACGGATCGGACCCGCACCGGCAAGCCGCGCAGCGGTTACGTAGTCGCGGCTCTTTTCGGTCATCACCGCGGCACGCGTCAGGCGCACGAAATGCGGCTGCAAAACCAGCGCGATGGCGATCATGCCATTGGTGAGGCCGGGGCCGAGAATGGCGACCAGCACCAGCGCCAGGAGCAGCGACGGGAAGGCCAGGATAATGTCCATCAGGCGCATGATGACGGTATCGATCCAGCCGCGATAGTAGCCGGCGATCACGCCGATCAGGATGCCGGTGGTCAGCGACAGGGTCGTGACAAACACACCGATGAACAGCGAATACTGCGCGCCGTAGATCAGGCGCGAGAGAATGTCGCGGCCGACCGGATCCGTGCCGAGCAGGAAGGACATATTGCCGCCTTCAAGCCAGGCCGGCGGCAAGAGGGTCGCGTCCCGATATTGCTGGAACGGCGAATGCGGCGCGACCAGCGGCGCAAAGATCGCGATCAGCACGATAGCGATGAAGACGAAGAGCCCGATCACCGCACCGCGGTTTTCGGAAAAGTAGAACCAGAATTCGGCAAGCATCTGGCGGCGCAGCGCCGCTGTGGAAACCGGTTGAATGGTGGCGGTATCGGCCATGGGATTTGCTCCTTCTAGTGGCGGATGCGCGGGTTGATCAGGCCGTAAAGCAGATCAACGATGAGATTGACGACCATAATGATGCCGGCGATCAGCAGAAGACCGCCCTGGATCACCGGATAGTCGCGACGGAAGACACTATCGACCATCCACTTGCCAATGCCCGGCCAGGAGAAGATCGTCTCGGTGAGAATAGCGCCAGCGAGCATGACGCCGATCTGCAGGCCGATCGTGGTGATGACCGGAATCAAGGCGTTGCGCAGCGCATGGAGACCGACGACACGCAAGGGCGACAGGCCCTTGGCGCGGGCCGTGCGGATATAGTCTTCCGACAGGACTTCCAGCATGGCCGAACGCGTCTGGCGGGCGATGACGGCGAGCGGGATGGTGGCAAGCACGATAGACGGCAGGGCCAGATGGCTGAGCGCCGACATGAAGGCACCCTTCTGGCCCGATAGAAGCGAATCGATCAGCATGAAGCCGGTGACCGGCGGGAAGTAGTACATCAATGAGATGCGGCCCGACACCGGCGTCCACTGCAGGATGCCGGAGAACAGGATCATCAGCAGCAGGCCCCACCAGAAGATCGGCATGGAATAGCCGACCAGAGCGACGCCCATGACCGACTGGTCGAAGAAGGAGCCACGCTTGATCGCCGCTACGACGCCGGCCGGAACGCCGAGCGCGATGGCGATCAGGATGGCGCAAAGAGATAACTCCACTGTCGCCGGGAAAAGCGCCAGGAACTGATCGAGAATCGGTGACTTGGAAACGATCGAAGTGCCGAAGTCACCGGTCAGGACGCCACCCAGATAGTCGAAATATTGTATGACGATCGGGCGGTCGAGGCCGAGATTGGCACTGATCTCGGCATGGCGCTCGGGCGACATGACGCGCTCGCCGGACAGCAGCGCAACCGGATCGCCCGGCAGAAGCCGGATGAAGGCGAAGGCGATGACGGAAACCCCGATGAAGGTCGGGATCAGAACGGCAATCCGCCGCAAGAGAAAGCCAAACATAATGGACCTGCTGTTGTTCTTCTTGGAGGTCTGTGGTCGCGCGCGAAGCGGCGAACTTCTGTTCCCGGCGGTCATAGTGGCCGGAAGCCTGCGTAGCAGCCGCTTTTCGGCTGTTCCTAATGCAATCGCCGCGGGACAGGCAAGCTGTCCCGCGGCAAAATCTTTCGCGATCAACCGTTACTCGGCGATATCCACGTTTTCGAAGGTGAAGTCGCCAAGCGGGCTCTGAACGAAGCCCGAGACTTCCTTGCGCATCGGAACGACGGACAGGGAGTGGTCGATGGTGGCCCAAGGAGCTTCGCGCTTGAAGACCAACTGGGCTTCTTCGTAGAGTTTGGTGCGCTCTGCCTGGTCGGACGTGACCTTGGCCTTCTTCACCAGGGTGTTGAACTTGACGCCGATTTCGTTCTGGCCGGCAGTGGCCACTTCNNGAGGAAGTTATCCGGGTCGCCATTGTCGCCGGTCCAGCCGAGCATGACGGCGCCGTCACGATCCTTGGCCTTCGAGCGGTCGAGATACTCGGCCCACTCGTAGGAGACGATTTCGACCTTGACGCCGACCTTGGCGAAGTCGTCCTGCATGATTTCGGCCGCGCGGCGGGCGTTCAGCATGTAGGGACGCGAAACCGGCATGGCCCAGATCTTCATCGACAGGTCGGTAACGCCGGCTGCTTCGAGTTCCTTCTTGGCAGCGTCGAGGTCGTAGGCGTCGTCCTCAGTCGCTTCGTTGTAGGACCACATCGTCGGCGGGATCGGGTTCTTGGCAGGCGTCGCCATTCCCTGGAAGACGGCATCGACGATCGCTTCCTTGTTGATCGCCTTGTTCAGGGCTTTACGGACTTCCGGCTTATCGAAGGGGGCCATCGTCGTGTTGTAGGCGAGATAGGCGACGTNNCGCCGGGTCGGACTTCATCGTATCGACGTCAGCGGCGTTCGGGAACGGCATCAGGTGGCATTCGCCGGCCTTGAGCTTCTGATAGCGAACGGCGGCATCCGTGGTGATGGCGAAGACGAGATCGTCGATCTTCGGCTCGCCGCCCCAATAGTCGGCGTTCTTCTTGTAGCGGATGACCGCGTCCTGCTGGTAGCCGACGAAGGAGAACGGACCGGTGCCGACCGGCATCTGGTTCAACTGCTCCTTCTTACCATCGGCTTCGAGCTTGTCGGCATATTCCTTCGACGCGATCGAGGCGAAGGGCATTGCCAGATTGGCAAGGAACGGCGCTTCGGGACGGTTCAGAGTAATCTTGACGGTGAGGTCATCGACCTTTTCGATCGACTTGATCAGTTCCGGGAAGCCCATGCCGGCGGCATATTCCCACGAGGTACCGGCCACATACTGGTTCCACGGATGGTCAGATTTGATCTGGCGCTCGAGCGAGAAAATGACGTCGTCTGCGTTCATCTCGCGGCTCGGCGTGAAGAACTCGGTGGTGTGGAACTTGACGCCCGCACGCAGCTTGAAGGTGTACTCGGTGCCGTCGGCATTGACTTCATAGCTTTCGGCCAGACCGGCTTCCGCTTCGGTCGTGCCCGGCTTGAATTCCATCAGGCGGCTGTAGATCGGGTGTGCCGAGGCATCGAACGTGGTGCCGGCGGTATACATACCCGGGTCGAAGCCTTCCGGCGAACCTTCCGAGCAATAGACGAAGGTCTTGGCGCTTGCGGCGCTGGAAAGGAAGGTGGCCGCGAGCAAGGCAGCTGCGGCAAAACCGAATTTGTACTTCATAACATTCTCCCCTTTGCGTTTATCGGCCGGGCCGACACGCTGGTTTCGATCGTGAATGGCGCGCCCCATATCGCGCCATGTTTTTGCCCGTGGCATGATCCACGAAAGCCGGAGCCGTCCGAACCGAGCCACAAAAGGCCATCCGAAGCGCTTGCGCTCCTTCGCCCAAGGGCCTTGTCCGGTGACACACTCCTTTCGTCTTATCCGTTGTTGCACGCTTGTAAAGAGAGATTCTGCCGCATTTCCGCTGCATCTTAGCCAAGTTTTTGTTATCCCGGCGATTCTTTAGAGGCTTCGCATCGCACAAACGCCGACCGGAAACGAAACGGAATCGAAACTTTTCGATATGCGGACAGCGCACAGCGCCGGCGCGACCGCACTATTCCGCCGCCGCTCCAGCCCAGCAAAACGCATCGCGCGTCCACGCCGAGGTCGGTGTGCGTTTGGCGCGGCTCCGCTGCTCAAACCTGCGATAGGGACGCCGGGGCGAAGGGATCGCCAGCCCTAAACGTCCGGCATCACATGTGGTCACGTCAGCTGGTTTTCCACCGGGACAATCAGCCTTGAGGGATTGCGAAAGACGCAGTCCCTCACCCGGCAATGCTTATCGACAGCTATCAGAAACGATCGCCGGCTCAGCCGTGATCCGGGTTCTCGACGATCATGGCAATGCCCTGGCCGCCGCCGATGCACATNNTGACTTTTTCCGCCGCAAAACCGAACTCCGCCGATACGGCGCAGGCCTGGACCGCGAAAGCCTCGTTCGATTCGATGACGTCGAGATCCGAAGCCTCCAAGCCCGCGCGCGACAGCGCCTGCTTGACCGCCGGAACCGGGCCAAGGCCCATCACTTCAGGCGCCACGCCGCCAAGACCATAGGCGACGATGCGGGCAAGCGGGGTGACGCCACGCGCTACAGCAACGCCCTCTTCCATCAGTACGACGGCAGCGCCCGCATCGTTGAGACCGCTGGCATTGCCGGCCGTGACCGTCCCCTCCTTGCGGAAGGCCGGACGGAGCTTTGCCAGATCCTCGAGCGTCACATCAGCGCGGACATGCTCGTCGGTATCGAAGACGAATTCCTTGCGACCCTGCTTGACGGTGAGCGGCAGGATCTGCTCGGCGAAGCGGCCCTCGGCGATGGCGCGGGCCGCACGCTTGTGCGATTCTAGCGCGAAGGCATCCTGGGCGGCGCGGTCGATACCGGTGCGCTCGGAAATATTCTCGGCGGTGATCCCCATATGGCCGTTGCCGAACGGATCGGTGAGAGCCCCGATCATCATGTCGATGGCCAGCGTATCGCCCATCTTCTGACCGTGACGGGCCTGGGTGAGCAGATGGCCGGCCCGGCTCATGCTTTCCGCACCGCCGGNNCCGTCTGATCGATATCGGAAGCCGAGATGCCCGCCCGCGCGATCGCCTCGCGGGCGACGCTGGCGCCGAGGTCGCAAGGCGAGATCCCGGCAAGAGACCCGCCGAAGTCGCCGATGGCGGTGCGGACGCCCGAAGCGATGACAACTGTTCTGCTCATGAAACGATCCTTCTCCCGACGCCCGCTTGCCGGACGGCCAAATGGTTCCGCGGCGGTCCGCTTCTGGAATGCGCCGTGCCTATAGAAGGCCTACAGCCTGCACCTACCGGACGGCAAGCCCCAAAGCCCTGCCATGTGCCTCGAATATCCCTGGGACTTGATTTGGGCGACAGGGAAAACAAGTTACCGCAACGCACACTGCTCAAAGCGGGCGCGCGTCAAAAATCAATTGGTATGATGGCCCTCCTGCGGGGAAACGTCCGCGACCAGTTCCAGCATGAGTTTCTGCGCATTGGTCGGCCGCCATTTTTCCCGAAACGTCAAGCCGATTGGACGAATGAGGTGGTCCGTCGGATAAGACAACGGGGCAAGCAGCCCATGATCGCATTCGCGTTGCGATTGATGGCGGGAGAGGCAGCCGAGATGGTCGCTCTCGTTCAGAAGCTCGCGCATCAGGAGCAGCGATCCGGATTCGATCAGCCGGTCGGGCGGATTTCGGCCGGCGCTGGTGAAAAGCGTCTCGAACCGGTCCCGGGTCGGCGTGCCACGGCGGGGAACGACCCATGGGAAGGCGAGCAGGTCATTGACCTTCAGGCCGGATCGGCCCGCCAATGGATGTCCTGGCCGCGCCAGAAGGGCCAGACGGTCGTCGAACAGCCGCTGTTGCACGACGTCGCCGATCGGCGCTGGTTCGCGCAGCGCCCCGACGAGGAAATCGATCGCCCCGCGACGAAGCGCGCCAAGCAGTTCGTCATAGGGACCGTCATAGATCCGCACCGGATAGGTCGGCCGTTCGGCGCGGAAGCGGGCGAGCGCCTGCGGCAGAATGCCGGAGCGGGCGAGTGGCATGGCGCCGATGACGATCTCGCCCGCCTCGCCCCCGTTGAATTCCGCCAGTTCGGTATCGGCCTGGTCGAATTCGTAGATTGCCAGACGCGCGGCCTGGGCCAGCGCCCGGCAGAGGCGCGTCGGCAGGATTCCGAAGGACGTCCGTTCGAACAGGCTGCGGGCGGCCTCCTGCTCGATCTGGGTTATGGCGCGGTGGACCGTCGGCTGCGCCAGACCGAGGCGGCGGGCGGCCAGCGTGAAATTTTCGCTTTCGCTGACGGCAATCAACGCCTGAAGTTGGGCATGGCTCAAAGACATGCGCAAGCGCGGCGAAACATCACCAAGCACCGGATCGAGCAGACCGAAGGCGCTTTCCACGCGCCGGAGCAAAACCTCTCCGCGCGGCGTGAGGAAAAAGCCATGCCGGCTGCGCTCGAACAAAGCGCCGCCCGTTTCCCGTTCCAGCTTGTTGACGGCCTGGGTCACGGCGGGCTGGGAAATGCGCCATTGTTCCGCAGCCTGCGTTAGCGACCTGAGATCCGCCACCGCCGCAAACAGGCGCAGATGCCTAAGGTTGCGGGAAATCATAGCTTGGACAACACGGCGTCGGCGCGCTTCGCCAGATCGTCCTCGCCGGGATCGATCTCCAGCGACGCCAGACGACGCTGCCATTCCACCGTACCGCGGCTCATCCAGTCTGGCAGACTGAAAGCGCGGAGCGTAACGCACACTTCCTCCACCTCGGCTGCCCGCCGCGCGCCATGGACCAGCATCCGCTCCATGTTGTAGGCGCCACGCGCCCGCCAGTCGATGCCGGGATCGGAGGCCTGCAGTGAGGCGAGCACGGCTTCCTCGACTCCTGCCCTCCGCGCGGCCAGAAGGCATTCCGTCGTCAAGGCCTCCAGCCCCTTGATCATCACGGAGCGGAGCATTTTGACGCTTGATGCGTCACCCACCCGTTCACCAGCCAGCCTCGGGCGCATACCGAGGCGCTCGATGCAGGCTGCAGCGCTGGCCGCGTGGGGGCCGGCGAGCAGCAGCGGCACCTCATGACGTTTGGGATAGACCGGCGCCATGATGGCGACATCGACATAGCGCCCGCCCGCCGCCTCAATCACCTCGGCCGCCTTTTGCTTGGTCTGCGGCGCGCAGGAGTTTCCATCAAGCCAAAGTGTGCCCGGTGCAAGGTGGGAGGCGCATGCGCGGGCCGCCTCAAGCGCCTGATCGGCCGTCACCAGGCTGAAGACCAGACCGGCCTTCTCAAGTGCCGCTACAGGCTCTGCCTGCGGCTCGACACTCGCATCCGCGCATCGCTCCAGAACCAGCCCCGCGGTCGCAGCGTCTTGAAGCTTGATATCATAAGCTCTGGCCGTTCCGCGCTCCGGTCGCATCCAGCTCGAGGCCAAAGCATGGCCGGCCTCGCCGAAGCCGATAAAAGCAATATCGGGAAATTCACCCGCAATCTCAGTCATCTCTTTACACTCTCCCATTGCCGCAGACTCTGGCAAAAATCGCGCACCATTTCCAGAGCCTATAGCAATAACTTATGGGCGGCGGCGGCCTTTCGATTTGATCTCCGGCCAGCGTGGCGTCATGCCTAGAGCAACCGGAAATTGGGGAGGCACCTATATGTCCAAGGAAGATGCGGCGGCCAAGACCGCTTTGGTAATCAGCGCCCATGCGGCGGATTTCGTCTGGCGTTGCGGCGGCGCGATCGCGCTACATGCCGCACTCGGGTACAATGTCACTGTCGTTTGCCTCTCCTTCGGCGAGCGTGGCGAAAGCGCCAAGCTGTGGAAGGACCCCGGCATGACGCTCGACCGCGTCAAGGCCGCCCGGCGCGCAGAATCGGAACGCGCCGCGGAAGCCCTCGGTGTACATGACCTGGTCTCGATGGACCTGGGCGACTATCCTCTGGAGCTCAGCCGCGACAATAAGAACGATCTCGTCGACATCATCCGCAAGGTACAGCCGCGCTTCATGCTATCGCATTCGCAATACGATCCCTACAATACCGACCACATGTATGCCACCCAGGTGGCCCTGGAGTGCCGCATGATCGCCCAGGCCTGGGGCCACAATCCGGGAGAAAAGGTGCTCGGCGCACCGCAACTCTACCTGTTCGAGCCGCATCAGACCGAGCAGATGGGCTGGAAGCCCGACACCTTCCTCGACATTACGCCGGTCTGGGATAAGAAGCGCGCAGCGATCGAGTGCATGGAGGGCCAAGAACATCTGTGGGAATACTACACCCGCGTCGCCATCAACCGCGCCAATCACTTCACCCGCAATTCCGGCGGCCAGGCCGGCGGACGCGCCTGCAAATATGCGGAAGGCTTCCAGTCGATCTTCCCGCGTACCGTCGATGAATTGTAAGGGATAGAGAACCATGGAACCCTGCTTCGACATCGCCCATCTTGCCCATGTCGAGATGTATACCGACAAGTTCGTGGAGAGCCTCGACTTCTTCACGCGCGTCTACGGCCTGAAGCTTTCGGGCCAGGACGAAACCTCGGCCTATCTCAGGGCCTGGGACGATTACGAGTACTGCTCGCTCAAGCTCACCAGGTGGCACACCACCGGCGTCGGCCACATCGCCTACCGCGCCTCCAGCCCGCAAGCGCTGGAGCGGCGCGTCAAGGCGATCGAAGCCTCGGGATACAAGGTGCATGGCTGGATCGCCGGCGATCTCAGCCATGGGCCCGCCTTCCGCTTCGAGGACCCGTTCGGCCATATCTTCGAAATCTACTGGGATACGGTGAAGTTCCAGGCGACCGGCGCCGACGTGCCGGCGCTGAAGAACACCGCTTCCGCCTTTACCGGGGCGGCCCCCCGCCGCCTCGACCACCTGAACCTCTTGTCCTCAGACGTCTCCGAATTCCGCCGCTTCATGGAGACCTGCCTAGGCAGCCGCGTGACCGAGATGATCCAGCTCGACAACGGTCGGATCGGCGGATGTTGGTTCACCATCAACAACAAGACCTATGACCTTGCGTGCACAGAAGAACATGGCGGAGGCGTCGGACGCCTGCACCACGTCACCTATGCCACCGACCAGCGCGAGGACATTCTGCGGGGCGCCGACATCTTTTTGCAGAACGGCGTCCATATCGAGACCGGGCCGCATAAACATGCAGTCCAGGGCACCTTCTTCCTCTATGTCTGGGAACCGGCCGGCAACCGCGTCGAGCTNNATTCCGGAGCCCGTCTCATCCTCCAGCCGGACTGGGAACCGGTGATCTGGACCGAAACCGATCGGAAGAAAGGCCAGGCTTGGGGCCTGAAGACGATCGACACCTTCCACACCCACGGCACCCCGCCGGTCAAGAAGGAGCACTGACATGGCCGTCGTCGTACAAAACGTCGAACGCGCCGATCCAGCCGTGATCGACGGCCTTGCACGGGCGGGCGTCGCAACCGTGCACGAGGCCCAGGGGCGCAAGGGCATGCTGGCAAGCTACATGCGCCCGATCTACGCGGGCGCCCAGATCGCCGGCTCGGCCGTGACCATTTCGGCACCGCCTGGCGACAACTGGATGGTGCACGTCGCAATAGAACAATTGAAGGCCGGGGACATTCTCGTGCTGGCACCGACCTCTCCATGCGACAACGGCTATTTCGGCGACCTGTTGGCGACCTCGGCCCAGTCCCGCGGTTGCCGCGGGCTCATAATAGACGCCGGCGTGCGCGACATCCGCGATCTGACCGCCATGCAGTTCCCGGTCTGGTCGAAGGCGATTTCGGCGCAAGGAACGGTCAAGGAAACGCTCGGCTCGGTGAACGTGCCCGTGGTCTGCGCC
>DBUL01000001.1:3427-43581 GCA_002307905.1 Rhizobiaceae bacterium UBA1291 | reverse complement strand
GGCGGCTACGTTCGTGCACAGGTCGACTTCGCAGACAACAGCATCGCTGATGGTGACCTGACGGATCGCGACTGGAACATGTTCACCCGCGCACGTCTGACGGTTGAAGCCAAGAACGACTCGGAACTCGGTACGATCGGTTCCTTCATTGCCATCCAGGGCGACAGCACCGGCACGGCGCGTGGCGGCGTTGCGGTTGATGAAGCCTATATCACTGTTGGTGGCTTCAAGATCGGTTACATGTACAACTACTGGGACAACGGCTTGGCTGGCGAGACCGAAGACCTCGGTTCGAACCGCCTGAACGCTGTCGGTTACGAGTATTCGTCTGATGCCTTCTCCTTCGGCGTTTTCGTCGATGAACTGAGCGGCACCTACGCTGATTGGGTTCCGGGCTATGCTGCTTGGTACCTCGACAACGACAGCGTGGGTATCGAAGCCCAGCTTTCAGGCTCCTTCGGTGTTGCAACCGCAGCCCTGCTCGGCGGTTACGACTTCGCTGCTGAAAACGGCGCAGTTCGTGCGATCGTTGAAGCTGAAGTCGGTCCGGGTACCCTCGGTGTTGCCGCTGCCTGGTCGTCGGGCGTCAACGCCTACTACGATCTGGCCGAATGGACTGTCGCTGCTTCGTATTCTGCCAAGCTGACCGACAAGCTGACCCTGACTCCGGGTGCCCAGTACTTCTGGAACTACGGCTTTGCTGACGCCAATGGCGATTTCATCAGCGGCAACGACGCTTGGGCCGCTGGTCTGACCCTCGACTACGCTATCGCTCAGGGCCTGGCTCTGAAGGCAACCGTCAACTACTTCGATGACGAAGCTGCTGTCGATGGCGAGTGGAGCGGTTTCGTCCGCCTGCAGCGTTCGTTCTAATAGGATCTCCGGATCTTATAGGGAAAGCCCGGTCGCAAGACCGGGCTTTTTCCGTTTGAGGTGGTGCCCGAATATGAAGGGAAACTCCTTCGTGCGGCCAGGTACCGTCAAATCCGGCGTTTTGCTGATTTCTGGTTTCGGCTAAGTGAACCGGGCCGCGAGGAAGGCCTGAATATCCTGCGGGATTCCATCCAGATGCAGGATCGGGGCGTGACCCTGTCCGGCGGCGGTGAGCGAAGCCATGCCGGGATGCCGTCTTTCCATCTCAGCCATCGTGTCCGGCGACAGCAGTCGCGATGTCGCGCCGCGGATGGCCATCAGCGGCAGATTGGCGAAGCCCGCGAAATTCTGCCAGAGATCGGGCAGTGGCTGGCTGAGGTCTGCCGCACAAAACTGCGCGGCGATTGCAGGATCGTAGTCTGGACATATGCTCCCGCCCCTTTGCCGGTAGATCGCATGCGCCATGTCGTGCCAGTCGCGATCCGACAAGGCCGGAAAGCCCGAGCCGTGAACCTCCCGGAGAATGGCCGTCGCCTCGTCGAAGTCCCTCGGTTGCCGTTCGCCTCCGAGATAGGCTTGGATCTGCCGAAGCCCTTCGACCTCGATCACCGGGCCGATGTCGTTCAGGATGACCGCAGAAAGGCGCCCGGGGTGGCTGACGGCCAGCAGATGAAGGATCAGGCCGCCGCGCGAGGTGCCGATGAAAGCGGCGCGGTCGATCCCGAGGCTGTCGAGTACATGGATGACATCCAGCGCTTCGACCGCCAGCGTATAGCGGCTCTCATCGCTGTCCCAATCGGACAATCCGCGTCCGCGCGAATCAATCGCCACGACCTTCGATGGCTGGGCAGAGCGTGAGAGAATCAACGCAAGCTGGTGGAAGTCGCGTGCATTGCGGGTGAGGCCAGGCAGGCAGATGATGGGTTCGCCGGGCAGATGTTCGCCGTAGAGCCGGGCGTGGAGAGTCAGGCCGTCGGCACTGTCGACATAGAGGCTTGTGTCTGGTCCCACATCTTTTCTCCATGCCGATAGTGTCGCGGCCTACTGAGGAATCTGGGTTCTATTCCGGAAACGACCGTGTCGCTGTGGCCGTAGCCAATGTCTTCTTCTTCGCGTCAAGAGCCTTCACCGTGAAGCGATACTTGTGTTTGCCTGATGGTGGACAGGGGCCTTTGTAGCGAAATGCGCCATACGGAATTGACTTCGCGTAGTCGACAGTGCCGCCCCCGTGCCGATAGCTCGGCACGTTGAGGTCAGTCATCGAGAACTGAAGTTTGGCAGTCCCTTCAGGTGCGTTCTTTACTGAAATTGGCGGCGACTTGGTGTCGCATTTCTTCGTAGGCCCCCAGTCAAAGCTCATTGACATCTCGGCCGAGGCGCTGGCCGCGCCGCCGAGCAATATTGCGAGAATAAATAGTCCACGCATGCAGATACCCCCTAGTCAGTTGGACAAGGAGCACAGTCGTGGCGAAATACAACGTTGTCAATCGCTTGGTCGTCACCGTCCGAAGCGCAAATCAGCGACGATGTCGGTCTCCTGACCGAGTCGGCTCTTGTAGATCTGGTAGTTTTCCATGATGCGCTGGACGTAGTTGCGGGTCTCGGGGAAGGGGATGCGCTCGATCCAGTCGACCACTTCGTCGATCGGCTTGCCGCGTGGGTCGCCATAGCGGGCAATCCATTGCGACACGCGCTTCGGCCCCGCATTATAGGCGATGAACGTCAGGATATAGGAACCGCCGAAAGCGTCGATCTGCTCGCCGAGATAATGGGCGCCAAGCGTTGCATTGTAGGCCGGATCGGCCGTCAGCTTTTCCTTGGAATAGGCAAGTCCGTAGCGTGTCGCCACCGCCTTTGCGGTTCCCGGCATGAGCTGCAACAGGCCGCGCGCATCGGCCGGGGACACCGCGGCCGGATTGAAGGCGCTTTCCTGCCGCGCGATCGCATAGGCCAGCGCCTTGCCCGACCCTTCGATATTGGCACTGGAGGGAATGACGCCGACCGGAAACGCGAGCGCCGGGACGTTAATGCCGCGGGCATAGGCGATCTTGCCGATCTGGAGCGACAGATGGTGGCCGCCGAACTGTTCCGCCTTGGCGGTCAGAAGTGCCAGTTCTCCTGGGCGGTCGAGTTGTTCGGCCAGCGAGCGGTAGAGGCTTTCGGCGCGCCAGGCGTGCCCGGCGGCCTCGAAGCGGGCCATCGCCTGTACGGCCTCGCGCCGCGCGAAGCTCTGCCGGTCCTCGGGACTTGGCATGGGGTAGGGTATGTCCAGCCGGTTGTTGTTGAGCCGCGCCGCAGCGAGTTGACCGTAGAAGGTGCTGGCGAAGCGCGCCGCCTTGGCAAAATACTCCTGCGCCTTGCCGTCACCGGCTGCTTCGGAGGTGCGACCGAGCCAATACCAGGCGCGCGACGCTGAAAGCGGCCTGTCGGAGACCTGTAGAATCCTGCGGAAATGGTCAGCTGCCGCTGTCGGGTCCTGCAGCCGGCGCAGAGCGTACCATCCGGCATGAAATTCGGCGTCCGCCACATCGACGGGACTGGTGGCGAAATGACGGGACACGATCTGGTAGGCTGCCTTGAACTTGCCCTGGTCGGCGAGCCCGCGCGCGACGATCCGCTGCTCGTTCCACCATTCGCCGGGGTTGATCAGCTTTTTCGGGTCGCTTGGCGCCTTGGCGATCAGCTCTGCCGCCTCTTCATATTTCTCCTGGTGGCGCAGATGCTCGATGCGCGCGAAGAGATAGGCCGGATCGGAGCGCCCGCGCGGATCGACGGCGGCAAGCAGCGTCGCCGCCTTCGACGACCTGGCCAGCACCGCCGACCAGGCATTGTAGAGGGATTGGGCCTCGCCAAGCGAGGAGAAACGTTTCGCCTGCGCCGTGCGGCCGCGATAGAGCAGGTAGTCCATGCGGGCCTTGTGGTCCGCGGCGGTGAAAAGGCCGGGAAACCCCTTCAGGATCCGGTCTTCCCGGTCGTTGTCGAGTGCGTCTTCACGCCACAGCTTGTTCAGCACCTCGGCCGCGCGTTCCTTTTGTCCGGTCTCGATCAGTGCGCGGGCAAGGAGGACCACGCCCTCTGCCGTCTCCGGTGCCGTCTGGCCGAAGACCGCGATGACGTCGCGCGCTGGCGGATTCTCGCGATAGAGTGCCCGCTCGGAATTGGCGCGGAATACCTTGAGCCCCGGCCAGCCTTCCAGCTTGCGTTGCGCTGCAGCGATTTCTGCTGACGGAATGCCGCTCATCCCGGACACAGCAATAGACCAGGTGAGCATGTTGCGGTCCAGCCCGTCGGGCATGCGGTTGCGGATCGCGAGCGCCTCGGAGGCCTTCCTGTCGGACAAGGCCTCCAGACCGGCCTTCAGCAGCACGCTCGCCGAATTGATCCGGGCGGTCCGCGGAATGGTACCGGTCATTTCGAACGAAGGCGGCAGGGCGGTGGCAGCCGAAGGCATGGACGGCTTCGGTGAGGGGACGGGAACGACGGCCGGAGCGACGGTTTCGCCGGCATAAGCGAACGCGGTCAGGCCAAAACCGACGACGGATGCGAGGAGAATGGTCTTCTTCATCTCGAGTGCCCGCTGGAAAATCCGAATATCCTCCATTAGCTATTCGCCAGGTTAACTAAATCTTACCGCACAAGCAAAATCTACGACCATTGAAGGGGTGGTGAGCTGTCACAAAAGCCCCGTGCCTTGGCTTGTCGCGCCCCTGTCCGCAAAGTAATGTGCGCGCGTTGTAGCCAAGGAATACGGCCGAAGCATGGATGCCGGCCCTGAGGAGTTTTTGCATGTTCCAGGGATCCATTCCCGCACTTGTCACGCCCTTTACCGAAACCGGTGCCGTTGACGAGAAAGCCTTTGCCGCCCATGTGGAGTGGCAGATCGCCGAGGGTTCGAGCGGCCTGGTGCCCGTCGGCACCACTGGCGAATCGCCGACGCTCTCCCATGACGAGCACAAACGGGTGGTCGAACTGTGCGTCGAATCGGCAGCGAAGCGCGTCCCGGTTATCGCGGGTGCCGGCTCCAACAATACGCGGGAAGCGATCGAACTTGCCCAGCATGCCGAGACGGTCGGCGCCGATGCGCTGCTCGTCGTCACGCCTTATTATAACAAGCCGACGCAGAAGGGCCTCATTGCCCACTTTGCGGCTGTTGCCGATGCCGTGAAGCTGCCGATCTTCATCTACAACATTCCCGGCCGCTCCGTCGTCGACATGAGCCCCGAGACCATGGGCGTGCTTGCCAAGGCCCACAAGAACATCGTCGGCGTCAAGGATGCGACCGGCAAGCTCGAGCGCGTCTCGGACCAGCGCATTACCTGCGGCAGTGACTTCATCCAGCTTTCGGGCGAGGATGCGACCGCGCTCGGCTTCAACGCCCATGGCGGCGTCGGCTGCATTTCGGTCACCGCCAATGTCGCGCCGAAGCTCTGCGCAGAATTCCAGGCGGCGACGCTTGCCGGCGACTACAAGAAGGCGCTTGTTCTTCAGGACCGCCTGATGCCGCTGCACAAGGCGATCTTCCTGGAGCCAGGCGTCTGCGGTGCAAAATATGCGCTGTCGCGTATCGGGCGCATGAACCGGGCCGTGCGCCTGCCGCTTCTACCGACGCTCGAGCCTGTGACCGAAGCCGCGATCGATGCGGCACTGAAGCACGCCGGCCTGCTCAACTGAGGGACTGCAAGTCTTTGAAATGCGTGGCGCCGGGCGGTTTTCCGCCCGGCTTCTTTTTTTGCGCTGACAACTATATTACATAGGCACGACAAGAGCCGGACGGGATGCCCGCCGCCCGGCCAAGAACAAGCATTCCGGGCGGATCGGATCGTCACCATGGCACCCAGAGGCAGCCAGCGCACAGTCAACAAGATTGTCGCGGAAAACCGCAAGGCCCGCTTCAACTACGAGATCATCGACACCTACGAGGCCGGTATCCAACTGACCGGTACGGAGGTCAAATCGTTGCGCGAAGGCAAGGCGAACATCGCCGAATCCTATGCCTCGGATGAGGGTGATGAGATCTGGCTGATCAATTCCCACCTGCCGGAGTATCTGCAGGCCAACCGCTTCAATCACGAGCCTCGCCGCCGCCGCAAGCTCCTGCTTAACAAGCGTGAGATCGGTCGTCTGCGCCAGGCGATCAATCGCGAGGGCATGACGCTGGTCCCGCTCAAGATCTATTTCAACGAGAAGGGCCGGGCGAAGCTGGAACTCGCGCTCGCGAAGGGCAAGAAACTGCACGACAAGCGCGAGACGGAGAAGGAACGTGACTGGAACCGACAGAAGTCGCGTTTGCTGAAGACGGGCGGCTGACCATGACGGATCTGCTGAAGGTCAGCGTTGGCCCTTTCGTCTTCACCGCGCGGTTCGAGCTCGAAAAGGCGCCGCAGACCTGCCGGATTTTCAAGACGTTTCTGCCGTTCCGCAACCAGGCGATCCATTCGCGCTGGAGCGGTGAGGCTGTCTGGGTTCCGCTCGGCGACCTCCAGTTCGGCGCCGGCTTCGAGAACCACACCTGCCATCCCTCGCGCGGCGACATTCTGCTCTATCCCGGCGGTTACAGCGAAACGGAGCTTCTCTTCGCCTATGGCAGCTCGCATTTTGCCAGCAAGATGGGTGCTCTCGCCGGAAACCACTTCCTGACGGTGGTCGACGGGCGGGAGCATCTCGAGGCGATGGGCAAGATGGTGCTCTGGCAGGGCGCCCAGCCGATCAACTTCGAGGCAATCAGATAGCGACCGCGCCCAAGGGCGCGGTCTTCGATACTTGAGAATGAGATAGCCGTGGCGCTGACCGCGACTGATTTTCCCATTATGCAGCGTAGCGCTGGCGGTAGTCCTGAGACTGACGCGGCATGGCGATTTCCGTCGAGACGGTAAAGCGCGAGACGAGGTTCGTCAGGTGGTGCGATACCTCCAGAAGCGCGTGGGTCGAGGCATTGGTTTCCTCCACCATGGCGGCATTCTGCTGGGTNNCATCTGGTCCATGCTGTTGATCGCCGCATTGATTTCGCTGATACCGGCCGACTGCTCCTGCGAGGAGGTGGTGATCGCGGCGATATGGCCGTTGATCGCATGCACCTGCTCACCGATCGTGCTTAGGGCTTCGCCGGTCTTGTGTACCAGCGATACGCCCCGTGCCACGTCCTGCGACGAGCGATCGATCAGGGTCTTGATTTCCTTTGCGGCGGCAGCCGAGCGTTGCGCAAGCTCGCGCACTTCCTGGGCAACCACGGCAAAGCCGCGTCCGCTCTCGCCAGCCCGCGCCGCCTCGACGCCGGCATTGAGGGCGAGAAGATTGGTCTGGAAGGAGATTTCGTCGATCACGCTGATGATTTGCGTGATTTTCTTCGAAGATGTCTCAATGTCGCCCATGGCTTCGACGGCCTGAGCAACCACCTGGCCGGAGCGAACCGTCTCGTCGGCGGAGGCAACGACCGCTTCGCGCGCTTCCTGTGTGCGAAGTGCCGTCTGCTTGGCGACGGTCGTAATCTGCTCGAGCGCGGCGGCGGTCTCTTCGAGGGCTGCTGCCTGCTGCTCCGTGCGCTTGGCCATTTCGTCGGTCGCCGACGTCAGTTCGCGGGTGTTGGTCGCGGTGCGTGATGCTTCGGTGTGAATTTCCGAAAATGCCGAGCCGAGCGCATTGACCGCCGAATTGAAGTTGTTGCGAAGGGTGTCGAACTTCGGCGCGAGTTCCTTGTCGATCGTCGCCGTCAGGTCACCGCTGCTGAGTCGGCCAAGGGCGGCATCGAGAGCGTCCAGCGCCACTTGCTGTTCCTGCTCCAGGCGATGACGTTCTTCCTCGGCACGCGTACGCTCCTCCGCCAGCGTGTCGAGATAAACCGAAATCGAATAGTCCATGTCGAGCATGGCGGCTTTCATGATGGTGGTCAGGTTCTGCGCCAGGCGCTTGGCCTTGCGTCCCTGCATGAAGCCGCGCAACTCTTCGGCAATCACCGCCTGCATGATCCCTTCGAGGACCAGCGCATAGCCGCCGATATACCAGCGCGGCTCGAGTCCGAGGCGCGCATGGGTACGGCCGATGGTCGATACGGCGGCGACATAGTGATTGTCGAGCTTGCCGGAGCCGATCAGCGCCCAGTGCGCTTCCTGCTTCTCTTTGGCATGGGCGATGTGAGCGTCGTTCGCGAAGAAACGAGCGGTTTCGGCATGCGACTTGGCGCGGGCGTAGAAATCGTCAAGCGCCGGGCCGATGGCCTTTTTGATTAAAGGCTGAAGGGTAGCGAGACGCTGGCGCTCCTCGCCTTTGAGCCCAAGGAAATCAAGTCGTTCGTTGAGCTGAGAGGCGGATCGGTTCATACCGGACATATCTTATACCTGTAAAAATCTAGGGGGAGAGTGGGGGTGGCATAGGTCACCGTCGGCGGAGAGTAAACGGTCGTCGAGGCGCTCATCTCGGACGCGATTAACGAACCGTGAAGCCTTAGACGTGAAATTATGAAGGGATTGATAACTATCAACCGAGGAGTGGCGGGTGCGCCGGGACCGGTGACATGCCGGAGAATTCCTCGTCGGGGTGCGAGCCGATTTTGGGTCAGCAACGAAGACGGCGACGTGCTCAACGGATTTGTGGCCGCGGGGCGATCTCGTTCTGTCAATCCTGCGACCCGATCCGGTGCCGTGCCTTCAGGCCGGGGATTTGTGGGCCTCTGTCACGTTTCCGATGATCATTCGCCCATTTCGCTGGCAGGCGCGGGCTCCGTCTGGCGTACAGGACGCTCGCTCGGGTCGCGGCCGATTTCCGCCTTGAGCGAAATCAGATCAATGAAGTGGTCCGATTGACGACGCAGGTCATCGGCGATCATTGGTGGCTGGGTCGCCATGGTTGAGACGACTGAAACCTTGCGGCCCTTGCGCTGCAGAGCCTCCACAAGGGTGGTGAAATCACCGTCGCCCGAGAAAATCACCAGGTGGTCGACCGTCTCGGACTGTTCCATGGCATCGATCGCCAGTTCGATGTCCATATTGCCCTTGACCTTGCGGCGCCCCATCGAGTCAGTGAATTCCTTGGCCGGCTTGGTAATGACCTTGTAGCCGTTGTAGTCGAGCCAGTCGATCAGGGGGCGGATCGAGGAATATTCCTGATCCTCGATCAGTGCAGTGTAATAGTAGGCGCGCAGCAGATAGCCGCGCTTCTGGAACGCCTTGAGCAATTTGCGATAGTCGATGTCGAAGCCCAGGCTTCTCGAGGCTGCGTAGAGGTTTGCGCCGTCGATGAAGAGTGCGATTTTTTCCCGAGGATCAAACATCGTGCCAATATCCTTTTCTGAGAATAAGACTTAGTGATAAAAGACAATTAAAACAAAACCTTGTCTTCTCACTCATGAATACCCCACCTAAATTATGAAATATTCATATAAAAATATCTAGGGCAGGGAACATGATATTCCAAGCGCGCATAGGTTGAAATCCCCCCTGTGTGCGGTGATTATTTTGGCCGGCGCTCGCCGCCGGTGCGATGCCTTGGTGACGAAAAACTTGAATTCGCCTTCCATTGATAGTATCGGGCTGCTAAATCCTTAAATTCCCGAGCGCAAAGGACAGGCAATGGCCCGTGTCACCGTTGAAGACTGCATCGACAAAGTAGACAACCGCTTCGAGCTCGTCTTGCTCGCGAGCCATCGCGCCCGCCAGATTTCCCAGGGCGCGCCCATCACCGTCGATCGCGACAAGGACAAGAACCCGGTTGTTGCGCTACGCGAGATCGCCGACGAGACGCTCTCGCCGGGGGACCTCAAGGAAGACCTGATCCATTCGCTGCAGAAGCATGTCGAAGTCGACGAGCCGGAACAGGATACCGGCTCCCTGATCGCTGCCGGCGCCGTTGCCGCCAAGAGCGAGGACGATGACGAGCAGCCCGAAGCCGTGAGTTTCGACCAGATGTCGGAAGAGGATCTTCTGGCAGGTATTGAAGGACTCGTCCCGCCGGAAAAGAGCGACGATTACTAATCGTCAAGCAATCGGGCATTAGAGTCTCGGAAATTCATTCTCGTGCGCCATTCCCTGTCGATTGGCGCGCTTTTCGTTTTTGGAGCACCTTGGCATGATGCGGCAATACGAGCTCGTGGAGCGGGTTCAGAAATACAAGCCCGATGCCAATGAAGCCCTGCTCAACAAGGCCTATGTCTATGCCATGCAGAAGCATGGCAAGCAGACGCGCGCCAGCGGCGACCCCTATATTTCCCACCCGCTCGAAGTCGCCGCCATCCTGACGGAGATGCATCTCGACGAGGCGACTATTGCGGTTGCCCTATTGCACGACACGATCGAGGATACGACGGCCACTCGCGCCGAAATCGATGAACTGTTTGGCGAGGACATCGGCCGTCTTGTCGAGGGTCTGACCAAGCTGAAGAAGCTCGATCGGGTTACGAAGAAGGCCAAGCAGGCGGAAAACCTGNNCTGCACAACATGCGCACCCTCGAGCATATGCGCGACGACAAGCGTGCCCGTATCTCCGAAGAGACGATGGAGATTTATGCGCCGCTCGCCGGCCGCATGGGTATGCAGGACATGCGCGACGAACTGGAGGATTTGTCCTTCCGCTATATCAATCCGGAAGCCTACGAGACAGTCACCCAGCGCCTCGCCGAACTCTCCCAGCGCAACGAGGGCCTGATCACGAAGATCGAGGACGAGTTGTGCGAACTGCTCGTCGCCAATGGGCTGCTCAATGCGAGCGTCAAGGGCCGGCAGAAGCGGCCCTATTCGGTTTTTCGCAAGATGCAGTCGAAGTCGCTGTCCTTCGAACAGTTATCCGATGTTTACGGTTTCCGCATCATCGTCGACGACATTCCGGCCTGCTATCGGGCACTCGGGATCGTCCATACGCGCTGGCGTGTCGTGCCCGGCCGGTTCAAGGACTATATCTCGACGCCGAAGCAGAATGACTACCGCTCGATCCACACCACGATTGTCGGCCCTTCGCGCCAGCGCATCGAACTGCAGATCCGCACCAAGCGCATGCATGAGATCGCCGAATACGGCATTGCCGCCCATGCGCTTTACAAGGACGGGGAGGCAGGTGGAGACGGCGAACTGCTGTCGCGCGAGAGCAATGCCTATTCGTGGCTGCGCCATACGATCGAGGCGCTCGCCGAAGGCGACAATCCGGAAGAGTTTCTCGAGCACACCAAGCTCGAGCTGTTCCAGGATCAGGTGTTCTGCTTCACACCGAAGGGCAAGCTGATTGCGCTGCCGCGCGGCGCGACCCCGATCGATTTCGCCTATGCCGTCCATACCAACATCGGCGACACCACGGTCGGCGCCAAGATCAACGGTTCGATCATGCCGCTCGTCACGCGTCTTTCGAACGGGGACGAGGTGGAGATTATCCGCTCGGGTGTCCAGGTACCTCCGGCCGCCTGGGAAGAGATCGTCGTCACGGGCAAGGCGCGCGCCGCAATACGCCGTGCCACCCGCATGGCGATCCGCAAGCAATATGCGGGCCTCGGTCACCGGATACTTGAACGCACGTTCGAACGCGCCGGCAAGATTTTTTCGCGCGACGGGCTCAAACCGGTCCTGCACCGCCTCGGCCAGCGCGACGTGGAGGATGCCATCGCCGCCGTCGGGCGTGGCGAGTTATCGTCGATCGACGTCCTGCGCGCTGTCTATCCCGACTATCAGGACGAACGCGTCACGGTGAAACCTTCGTCCGATGAAGGCTGGTTCGCGATGAACAGCGCCAATGGCATGGTCTTCAAGATTCCCGGCAAGGCCACAGACGGGGCCGAGGGGGGCGAGCGTCTTCCGATCCGTGGTCTGGGCGCCAATGCGCAAGTGTTTTTCGCTCCCGCCGGCGCGATTCCCGGCGACCGGATCGTCGGCATCATGGAGCAGGGCAAGGGTATCACCATCTATCCGATCCAGGCGTCTGCCTTGCAGAAGTTCGACGACGAGCCGGAGCGCTGGATCGACGTGCGCTGGGACCTGGACGAGGCGAACAAGTCGCGCTTCATGGCGCGCATCTCGATCAATGCAATCAATGAGCCCGGAACGCTGGCAACCGTTGCCCAGACAGTCGCGCGGCTCGACATCAACATTCGAACGCTATCGATGGTGGGTGTCGCGTCCGACTTCACCGAGATGGTGATCGNNGAGTTGAACGACCTGGACTGCATTTCGACGGTTCAGCGAGTCTACGACTGACCGGCGACGGACAGGTTGGCAATCGATTGGTTGGCCGGGTGAAGCAACCGACCTGTGGCGGGCAACCCGCCTTGGGCGACGCCGCGTTACCCGTTCGGGGCGACAGGAGCCGGTCGCGCCTGCTGAAAGCATAGGACATGGGAACCGCGTCCGTTGATGTGGCTTCCCGATCGTCAAGCCTTCCTTAACCCGCCATGCAAATGCCGCATGCCAGCGACCCCTTTTCAGATCTGGTAATTTGTGCGCTGCACAATTATCTTACTGTCACACAAGAGAGAAAGAAAGAGGACAGAAGATATGTTCAAGCCCCTTCGTAAGTTCGTCAACGCCCTGCGCGTTCCCACCTCGGCCGAACGTGAGATGGCTTATCTCAATGGCGCACGCGACATTATCGACCTTGAGTACCGCCAGCGCGAGATTGAACGCGGCCAGTTCCGTAGCCGTTTCTAACGCCATAAGATGATCTTTCAGGATGTGACAGATCGAGAGTTCTCCATGTCCTGCCGGCCGGTGGACGATTTTCGCTGGCGCTGGCTTGTCGAGATGAGGGGGCATCCACTACATGTGGATTATGCTGTCCCTTTGTTCCCGGGCTGAGGCCCTTTACACCACTCCATTGCGCCGGCGCCGGGCATTCGAACCAGGCGCAGCTTGGCTGGATGATCGCCCATGATCATCGGCATCGGCAGCGATCTCATCGATATACGCCGCATCGAGCAATCGCTTGAACGCTTTGGCGAGCGCTTCACGCAGCGCTGTTTCACCGACATCGAACGGCTAAAATCCGACGGTCGCAAAAACCGGGCTGAATCCTACGCCAAGCGCTTTGCCGCCAAGGAGGCGATGTCGAAGGCGCTCGGCACCGGCATGGCCCAGGGCGTGTTCTGGAAAGACATGGGCGTCGTCAATGCTGCGAGCGGCAAGCCGACGATGGAACTGACGGGCGGTGCCGCCGCGGCCTTGCTACGGCTGATGCCGGCCGGTCACGAGCCGCTAGTTCACCTTACCATTACCGACGACTACCCGCTGGCCCAGGCCTTCGTGATCATCGAGGCCCGCCCGGCGCGCGACTGACGACCTGCAGGATAGGGTATTTTCCGCGCCTCTGCCGTTGCCGCAGCGACGCGAACCGACTAGACAGGGCAGGATTTGCCAGAAAAGGAAATGACGGCGTGGAAGCTGAAAAGAAGCAGAGTGTCCTTTGGGAAAATATCAAGGTCATCATCCAGGCACTGCTCCTGGCCATGATCATCCGGACGGTCCTGTTCCAGCCCTTTACCATCCCCTCGGGCTCGATGATGCCGACGCTGTTCGTCGGCGACTACATCTTCGTCAACAAGTTCTCCTACGGCTATTCGAAGTATTCGCTGCCGTTCTCCCCGGACCTGTTCGAAGGCCGCATCTTCGCCAGCCAGCCGGAACGTGGCGACATTGCCGTTTTCCGTTTCCCGCCAAACCCCAAGATCGACTATATCAAGCGCGTCGTCGGCCTGCCGGGTGATCGCATCCAGGTGATTGACGGCGTGCTCAACATCAATGGCACGCCTGTAGCCCGCGCCGAGGATGGCCGGTTCACTTCCGATTACAGCCTCGACCCGGGTACCGACGTGCCGATCTTCCGCGAAACCATGGACAATGGCGTGAGCTACGACACGCTCGATCAGGCGCAGAACACCCGCGGCGACAACACCCGCGAATTTATCGTGCCCGAAGGCCACTATTTCATGATGGGCGACNNCGACAACCGCGACAATTCGCTCGATAGCCGCTTCGATGTCGGTTTCGTGCCGGAAGAGAACCTGATCGGCCGCGCTTCGGTGATTTTCTTCTCGCTGGGCAACGATACCTCGTTCCGCGAAGTGTGGAAGTGGCCGTCCAACATGCGTTGGGATCGCCTGTTCAAGGTAGTCGAATGAGAAGACCGAAGGGGCTCGGCGAGGAGGATCGGACGCGCATCGAAACCGCGATCGGTTACACCTTCGCCGAGAAGGAACGGCTCGACCGCGCGTTCACCCATTCAAGCGCAACGCCCTCGTCCAAGGGCGGCGATTACGAGCGCCTGGAATTCCTCGGCGACCGGGTTCTCGGCCTTTGCGTCGCCGAACTGCTGTTCAAGACCTTCCGCAATGCGACCGAAGGCGAGCTATCCGTGCGCTTCAATCAGTTGGTGAGCGCCGAGGCTTGCGCTACGATCGCCGACGAGCTGGAACTGCACCGCTTCATCCGCACCGGTTCCGACGTCAAGAAACTGACCGGCAAGGCTATGCTCAATGTCCGGGCCGATGTCGTCGAAAGCCTGATTGCGGCAATTTATCTCGATGCAGGACTGGAGGCCGCGCGCGGCTTCGTCCTGCGCTTTTGGGAGGAAAAGGCGAGCCGGGCCGACGGTGCGCGACGCGATGCCAAGACTGAATTGCAGGAATGGGCGCATGCGAAATTCGCAAAGACCCCGGCATACCGGATTGCCGAACGCGCCGGACCGGATCATGATCCCCGTTTCACGGTGATTGTCGAAATCCCCGGCATTGCGCCTGAAAGCGGGACGGATCGCTCCAAGCGCGCCGCCGAGCAGGTCGCCGCTACGAAAATACTTGAACGCGAAGGCGTCTGGACGAAGTCCGTGGACGCAGGCTGATTGGAAACCATGACTGATACCGAAAACCCCTCCGTCGAAGGTGCCGCCGTCGGCGACAAGCCCACGCATTCCGGCTTTGTGGCCCTAATCGGCGCGACCAATGCCGGCAAGTCGACGCTGCTGAACCGGCTCGTCGGCGCCAAGGTGTCGATCGTTAGCCACAAGGTACAGACGACGCGCGCCATCGTGCGCGGCATTGCCATCCACGACCGTGCCCAAATCGTTTTCATGGATACGCCCGGCATCTTCAAGCCGCGCCGCAGGCTCGACCGTGCCATGGTGACCTCCGCATGGGGCGGCGCCAAGGATGCGGACCTGATCCTGCTCCTGATCGACAGCGAGCGCGGCCTGCGCGGCGATGCCGAAGCCATCCTCGAGGGACTGAAGGAGGTTCACCAGCCCAAGATCCTCGTGCTCAACAAGATCGACCGGGTTCGCCATGAGGACCTGCTGAATCTGGCCGCCAAGGCGAACGAAACCATTGCCTTTGAACAGANNATGGTTTCGGCGACGACTGGCTCTGGCTGTGATGACCTGATGGATTTCCTGGCGAAGCGCCTGCCCGAAGGGCCGTGGTATTATCCGGAAGACCAGATCTCAGACTTGCCGATGCGCCAGCTCGCGGCCGAAATCACCCGCGAAAAACTGTTCCTCAGGCTCCATCAGGAGCTTCCTTATTCCTCGCATGTCGAGACGGAAAGCTGGGAGGAGCGCAAGGACGGATCGGTTCGGATCGAGCAGGTCATCTATGTCGAGCGCGACAGCCAGAAGAAGATCGTGCTCGGCAAGGGTGGTGACGCGATCAAGTCGATCTCGACCGCGTCGCGCAAGGAGATCTCGGAAATCCTTGAGCAGCCGGTGCATCTCTTCCTGTTCGTCAAGGTTCGCGAGAACTGGGGCGATGATCCCGAGCGCTTCCGCGAGATGGGTCTCGAATTCCCGAAGAATTGAGCGCGCGTTAGCCTTCGATGCGGCGGGCGACGAATTTCGAGATCGGTCCACCGAGCAACAGCACCAGGAACAGTCGCACCGTCTGCAGCGCCATGACGAAGGACAGGTCGACCGGTGTCGAGGCGGCGATGATGGCAACCGAATCCAGTCCGCCAGGGCTGGTGGCCAGATAGGCAGTCAATGGATCGATGCCGAACTGGTAGGTCAAGAGTGCCGCGAGCCCGGCGCAGAAGGCGATCAACACGACGATCGAGGCAAGAATCTGCGGCAGCGCATGGGCGGCATGGCGCAGGATGCGGCGGGTGAAGCTGAGCCCGATCTTCCAGCCAAGCGTGGCATAGCCGATCGCCAGCAGCCAGGGCGGTAGGTCGATCGTGATCCAGCCGGCCGCATGCAGCGCCGCCGTGGCGATCAACGGCAGCAGCATGGTCCCGGCCGGGATCTTCAGCCGTGCGCCCACCGCGCTGGCCGCAAAGGACACCGCCAGCGTCTTTGCCAGTTCGATCCAGTCGACGGGTGGAAACCACACGATCTCATGGACGGGGCCGCCGCGCACCTGGAAGAACAGGGCCGCGACCAGCGAGGCGGCGGAGGCAACGCAGACCACGCGCAGATACTGCATGAAGGCAACGAGGCGGACGTCACCGCCATGGGCCTCTGCCATCAGCATCATGGCGGAGGCGGCTCCTGCCGATGTCCCCCAGACCGCCGTCGTGCCCGGCAGGCTGCCGCTCCGCGCCATGAGATAGCCCATCAGGCTGCTGGCGCCGATGACCGCCAGCACGATCGCCAGGAAGATCGGCCAGTCGGCGGCAAATGTCTGCAAGATGCCGACATCGAGCGAACGGGCGATCACGCAGCCGAGAAGCGAATGGGCGCCGATATAGGGCATACGGTGAACCGACAGCCGCGCGCCGTTGGTGGCAACGACGATCGCCGCGACCATCGGCCCGAGTAGCAGGGATCCCGGCAGGTGGACGAGTTGCAGCAAGGCGGAGAGAAGCAGCGAGAGCGCCAGCAGCAAAAGCCAGCGCAGCGGAACCGGAAGCTGGGTCAACAGGCCCGGATCGGGCGTATGATCTGAAAAGCCGGAAGACGATGGCTGCATTGCGGGGGCCTGAGGCTGGGCGGTCGCGGGACGGTTGCCTGTTCCGACTATACCGATTCGCCCGAGGGCAGGCGAAAACTTGGCGAATATCATGTCGGGCAGGTTGCAGCGTGCACCTGCGGGGCCCTTCCGGTCTGTCCGCCCCGCTGCAAATAGGCTAGAAGAGAGGCATGCAATGGACGGATGAAGCGATATTCCTCGGCGCACGGCGCCATGGCGAGACGAGCGTCATCGCCGAGGTGATCACGCGCGCGCGCGGCCGCCATCTGGGCATGGTCAGGGGCGGGCGTTCGCGCACCATGCAGCCCGTGCTGCAGCCGGGGAATCGCGTCGAAGTGACCTGGCGGGCACGCCTCGACGAGCATCTGGGGGAGTTTCGTGTCGAACCCGTCAAGCTCCGCGCCGCGCGGTTGATGGAGAGCGCCACTGCCGTCTATGGCGTGCAGGCGTTGGCGGCGCTGCTGCGCCTCCTCCCGGAGCGTGATCCGCATCCGCATCTGTTCGACGCGCTCGACGTCATCCTCGATCATCTCGACGACCCGGCGACGGCGGGCGAACTGTTCATTCGTTTCGAACTCGCCGTGCTGAACGATCTCGGCTACGGCCTTGACCTCGACCAGTGCGCCGCCACGGGCCAGCGCGACGATTTGGCCTTCGTCTCGCCCAAGACGGGGAGGGCCGTCTGCCGTGAGGCCGGATTGCCTTGGGCGGACAGAATGCTTGCGCTGCCGAACTTTCTCAATCCTGGCGTATCGAAGGCGGCGGACAGCGATAGCCTTGCGGCTGCGTTTCGACTGACGGGCTTTTTTCTCAACCGCCATGTCTACGAGCCGCGCGGGCTGGAGGCCGGCGCGGCGCGTGAGGGCTTCTGTCAGGCGGCGCTGAAAACCTTGGCGGCGGCGGATGCGGTTGCGCCATTGGCTGCGACCCGGAACATCTCCTGATCGGCGGCCGTTTCCTGGATGTGACGGTGAATAGCGCTCTGCAATTCACTCACGCTCTGGTAGGAGCCTCCGTCCAGAGCAATTACGGGATACTTGACGGCGATGAACTTCAGCCGGTCGCCATCTTGAATGGTGATCCCGACCGGAACACCGGCATATTCGATGACTTGCTTTTCCATAACGGTTTCCCCGCCTGCGCGTCTGCGCAGGCAATAAAATATTGCGTCGTTAGTAGAGTTCAGTGCGTTCGCAGCGTCACATTCGACAGAAGCAACGGCAGCGAGCGCATGTCGCCACACCGAGCGGGGATTTTTGCCAAGGGCGGGCGGCATGATGGAAAACAACACGCATTTCGCTGACCTCCTTATTGGCAAGGGCCTCACTTGGGAGGCCCGGTTTCTTCCGGTTCGAACCGACTGCATCAAGGTAGGTGTGCAAGTCTGCTGCGTCAACCGGCCTTGCGTGAAAAACAAAATAATTTTCTGTGACGGTTTTAATATGTGTGCAATGCGGCAAAAATAATCCGCATTGCCCCAATCGTTAAAAAATGCTGCCGAATTCGACGGCTACGCCCCAACCGGAATCGTCCGCTCCACGGGCTTTTCGCGGATTGGCCAATGGACGATCGCGGCGAAGATGCCGAGGGCCACGCCGAACCACCAGACGCTGTCGTAGGAGCCGAGACGGTCGTAAAGATAGCCGCCCATCCACACGCCGAGGAAGGAGCCGATCTGATGAGACAGGAAGACCAGTCCGCCGAGCAGGCCGAGATGACGCGTGCCGAACATGATGGCGACGAGCGCATTGGTCGGCGGCACGGTCGACAGCCAGAGCAGGCCCATGACGATGGCGAACAGGATCACCGAAGTCGGAGACTGCGGCAGAAGCAGGAAGAGTGTCACCGCCGCCGAGCGGGCGAGATAGATCAGTGCCAGGAAGTAAGGCTTGGAATAGCGTTGACCGATCACGCCCGAGGCGAGCGATCCGATGATGTTGAAGAAGCCGATCAGCGCCATCGCGATCACCGCATAGCGCGCGTCGATGCCAATATCGCCGAGATAGGCGGGGAAGTGGGCCGTGATGAAGGCGCCCTGGAATCCGCAGACGAAGAATCCGCTGGTGAGGAGCAGGTAGCTCTTGTGGCCGAAGGCTTCCTTCAGCGCCTCGCCGACCGATTGCTTGAACTGGCTCTGCGACTGGCTTCCGGAATTGGCATTACCCCGAAGCGGATAGGCGAGCAGGGGCACGATGAGCATCAGCGCGCCCATGTAGACAAGGCTGTCCGACCAGCCGAAGGAGGAAATCAGGGCCTGGCTCAGCGGCGCGAAGAGGAACATGCCGGCTGAACCGGCCGCCGTGCCGATGCCGAAGGCAAGAGAGCGCTGCTCCGGCGACACGTTGCGGGCGAAGGCTGAAAGCACGACGCCAAACGAACCCGCTGCGATCGCAAGTCCAATCAACACACCGCCGCCGATGTGCAGCCATATGGGAGACCCGGCGTTCGCCATCAAAAGCAGGCCGCCTGCATAGAGAATGCCCGAAAGGGTCAGGATGCGGGCCGTTCCATATTTGTCGGCCAGCGCACCGAAGAAGGGCTGCCCAAGGCCCCAGCACAGGTTCTGCAGGGCCATGGCGAGCGCGAAGGTGGAACGGTCCCACCCTGTGTCAGCGAGCATGGGCAACTGGAAAAAGCCCATGGCGGAGCGTGGCCCGAAGGTCAGCAGTGCGATCAGCGACCCGCTGACGATGATCAGCCAGGGCAGGGGGGTGCGGGCAGTCGTGACCATCGAATTGTCTCCTTTTCGCGGCTGGACGTTAGAGCCGGGACCTGTCGGCGCCAAGCGCATTCTGGTGAAGTTTCAATCAGCGAAATTGATTGAAATCAGACTCAGGTCGAGGAAATCTGAACGGCGCCGAGGGCTCTTCCGTATTGACCGCACGGTAACTGGAGCGGATTCAAGCGGCACAAGGCCTGCCACTTTTGTGGGGTAAGCCATCCCTATCGCGTCTTGATCGCCCATCTACCGGGTCTCTGCTCGACCACGCGAACAGGATCGCCGAGCGAAACCTTGCCTTCGCCGCGCGGCACGGCATTCCAGCCGAAGAGCGGGCCGGGTACGCGGCGGTCGGCCGACATGCGGATGCGCCCCATGGCCGGCATCGGATTGGCCCCGTCGCGCGACCCTGTCTGCTGGTCCTGCGTTGTCATGATGCAGCGGGCGCAAGGCTTGACCAGATCGAAGCGGATGCCGCCGATCTCGATCGCCGCCCAGCCGTCTTCGGGCCAGGGGTCGTCGCAGTCGACGACGATGTTCGGGCGGAAGCGTTCCATGCCGACGCTGCCTTCACCGTTCTCCGCCATGTCGTCATTGAGCGCGGCAAGTGAGCCCGTGGTGGTGACCAAGACCTGGTAGCCGTCGGTAAAGGTGACCGGCGTATCGGGGCCAGCCCACTCGCTGCTGGCCGTACGCTCGGCCTCGCCGTCGAAGAAGACGAGCTTTACCGGGCGGCCAAACCATCCGGAGAGTCGCTCGTTGACGCTGTCCTCCGCGACCGCGACGTCGACGATCGATTTCCAGATCGCCACGCTCATGCGACGCTCGGGATGCGGCGGGGCAACCATCATCTCGCGGCCGTCGGCAAGCGACAGGTGGAGGTGGGTCGACTGGGGAAGGGCGGTCAGCGTCGCGAGCGCCGGCAGTTCCCGCTGGGTGATGAAATGACCGGACGGGTCGGTCAGCATCATCCGCCGGTCACCGGAAAGGCCGTGCGCGTCGATGTGCGCGACGGGCAGGCCGATCCCGCGCCCGCTCTTGAAGGGATAGATGTGAAGTTCGCTGACGTGCATTTTTGGCCTCAGATCTCGTCGATGAATTGGGTGAGGACGGCCTGCAGCCGTTCGTGGCGCGCTTGGGCAATCGCGGCGCCCGCAGCGGTCTGGAAATTCTCGGAGAGCTTGAACAGCTTTGCGGCGAAATGGTCGATCGCGAAGGCCCGGTCGTCAAGCTCTCGATGCTCTGCCAGCGGATCGACGGGGTCGTACAGCGCCGAGCCCATCCGGCCGGCGGTGTAGAAACAGCGCGCCGCCCCGATCATGCCGATCGCGTCGAGCCGGTCCGCATCCTGCAGGATCCTCGCCTCCAAAGTCTCTGGCGCGATATTGGCCGAGAAACTGTGGGCGGTGATCGCGTGGGCAACGGCGGCAATGTCGGCCGTGTCCCAGTGGAGCCCCGTCAGAACGCCACAGGCCTTCTCCGCCGCAAGCCGCGAAGCCTGCGATCTCAGCGGCGAGCTCTTCTCCACCGCCACGCAGTCATGCAAAAGCACCGCAGCCGCAAGAATGCGACGATCGCCGCCTTCCTGCTCGGCGATCCGCATGGCATTGCGGAAAACGCGGTGGATATGGGCGAGATCGTGTGAGCCGTCGTCGCCGGATATCGCATGCGGCAGCAGTGCTTCGGCAAGCTCAGCCTGCGGTGCGAAATTTGCGGGAACGAGGGCGGCGGATGAGGGGCGGTCATTCATGGCGCGCATTCTTGGCGGCAGCTTGCCCCCAGGTCAATGCCGGTCGTGAGCGGACCTTCCGCGCCTTTCGCTGCCAAGGCAATTGCCCTTGCAATCCGTCACAAAACTTTCTAAATCAACGTCGCCGGCAGCCGCCGGTTTTCTTTGATCCCATTTTTGCTCAAAATGAGCATAAGTGGTGCCCAATCGCGAGGGGTTCGGCATGGCACATCTCACGGAAAGCGAAAATCTTGCGCCGGCGCGCGTGGCCCCGACGGCAGCGGAGCGTTTCGGCGTCATCGAGCGCCCCGATCTCTCCTTCACGCCGGCTGTCGCCAAAGAAACCGAGCACCTCTATGAAAAGGTGAAGGCGTTCATTCCAGCGATCGAGTGGCCCGTCTTTGCGCCCTACATCCATGCGATCAACCGCATCAAGAAGGAACGCGGCGCGGTCATTCTCGCGCACAATTACCAGACGCCTGAAATCTTCCATTGCGTCGCTGATATCAAGGGCGACAGCCTGCAGCTTGCTCGCGACGCCACCCGCGTCGATGCCGAGATCATCGTCCAGTGTGGCGTGCATTTCATGGCCGAGACCTCGAAGCTGCTCAATCCGCAAAAGACCGTGTTGATCCCCGATGGCCGGGCCGGCTGCTCGCTGTCGGAATCCATCACAGGCGCTGATGTCCGCGCGCTCAAAGCGCGTTATCCGGGCGTGCCGGTGGTCACCTATGTCAACACCTCGGCCGACGTGAAGGCCGAGACCGACATCTGCTGCACCTCGTCGAATGCGGTTGCCGTTGTCGACAGCTTCGAATCCGATACCGTGCTCTGCATTCCGGACGAATATCTGGCGATGAACGTGGCCAATCAGACAAGCAAGAAGATCCTGACCTGGCAGGGCCATTGCGAGGTGCACGAGCGCTTCACCGCGGAAGAGCTCATGGAATACAAGGCGGCGGATCCATCGATCGAGATCGTCGCCCATCCGGAGTGCCATCCAAGCGTGCTTGCGGTTTCCGACTATGCCGGCTCCACCTCGGGCATGATAAACTATGTCAAGACCAAGCGGCCGGGCCGTGTGCTGCTGGTGACCGAGTGCTCCATGGCCTCTAACATCCAGGCAGAAGTGCCCGACGTCGACTTCGTCAAGCCGTGCAATCTCTGTCCGCACATGAAGCGCATCACCCTGCCGAAGATCCTCGACAGCCTGTTGTTCATGACGGAAGAGGTGACCGTCGATCCGGCGATCGCCGATCGTGCCCGCCTTGCGGTGGAGCGGATGATCAATCTGAAGAACTGACGGGCCCGGTTTCGGCCGGCGGCGGAGATTGCCTGAATGTCAACGAAACTGGAATCCATGCGTCCGCTATCCTGGCAGGGTGTCGACGATATCGTCATCATCGGCGGCGGGCTGGCCGGCCTGTTCTGCGCGCTGAAGCTCGCGCCCCGTCCGGTGACGATTCTCGCGGCCGCGCCTATCGGGCAGGGCGCGTCTTCCGCCTGGGCGCAAGGGGGGATTGCTGCGGCCATGAGCCCCGGCGACACCTTCGACAAGCACCTTGCCGATACGCTGGTGGCCGGCGCCGGCATTGTCGACGAACGGATCGCCCGGCTGATGATCTCGGAAGGCCCGGACCGCATCCGCGACCTGCTCGCCTATGGTGTGCCGTTCGACCGCGATCTCGAGGGTCAATTGCTGCTATCGCGCGAGGCCGCCCATTCCGAGCGCCGCATCGTCCGCGTCAAGGGCGACCAGGCCGGCCGCGCCATCATGGAAGCGCTGATCGCCGCGGTGCGCAAGACGCCGTCGATCCGCGTCATGGAAGGCTACGTCGTCGAGGAACTGGTGGCAGAGGGGCGCTTCGTCTCGGGCGTCATTGCCCGTCCTGATGCCGGCCAGTCGAAGACCCGCGTCGCCTTTCCGGCACGTGCGGTGGTTATGTGCTCGGGTGGCGTCGGCCATCTCTATCAGGTGACCACCAATCCCGCGGAGGCGCGCGGCGCCGGGCTCGGCATGGCCGCCAAGGCGGGCGCCATGATCGCCGATCCGGAATTCGTCCAGTACCACCCGACCGCCATCGACATCGGCCACGACCCGGCGCCACTGGCGACCGAGGCGCTGCGCGGCGACGGCGCAATCCTGATCAACCGTGCCGGGCATCGTTTCATGACGGACCTGCATGCCGATGCCGAGCTCGCCCCGCGCGATATCGTGGCGCGCGGCGTTTTTGCCGAGGTCAAGGCCGGTCGCGGCGCCTTTCTCGATTGCACCAANNCACCCAGCCGATCCCGGTCGTGCCGGCCGTGCACTATCACATGGGCGGGGTGTTGGTGGATGCCGACGGAAAGACCACCGTGGACGGCCTCTGGGCCGCGGGCGAAGTGACCTCAACCGGAGTGCATGGCGCCAACCGGCTCGCCTCCAACTCGCTGCTCGAAGCGGTCGTCTTCGCCGCCCGTATCGCCGAGAACATCAAGGGCATGCTGCCCGAATCCTCGCTCTACGAATGGCCGAAGGATGCCGGCGAGAACGACGAACTGGTGACGCTGGAAGACAGCCGCGAACTGAAGACGCTGCGCAGCGCAATGTCGGCCCACGCCGGCGTCATTCGCGATGCCGATGGCCTGAAGGATTTGATCCGCCAGATCGTCCGGCTGGAAGGCATCAACAAGCGCGTCCGCTTCTCCAATATGGCGACCGCCGCCAAGCTCATCGCCACCGCGGCGCTTAAGCGCGAGGAGAGCCGTGGGGGGCACTACCGTTCCGATTTCCCGGACGCTGTGGAGGCCTTCCGCCACCGCAGCTTCATGACGCTCAAGGATGCCGACCGCATCGCCGCCGAGATCGTTGGCTGATCCAAGACAGAGGTAATACCCGATGACCGAGCCCCTTCGCCCCTTATTGCTTCCCCTGATGGTCGAGGACCAGGTGCGGTCGGCACTCATCGAGGATCTCGGCCGCGCCGGCGACATCACCACCTATGCGACGATCGGGCCGGAAAGGACGGCGCGGGCCGCGCTCAACAGCCGCGAGGACGGCGTCATCGCCGGCATCGAACTGGCGCGCGCCGCCTTCCGGCTGGTCGATCCTTCCGTCGTGTTCGAGGCAAAGACCGCCGACGGCGATCGGGTCAAGGCCGGCGATGAGCTCATCCGCGTTGAAGGCCCGGCGCGCTCCATCCTTTCGGCCGAACGGGTCGCGCTGAACTTCCTGATGCACCTTTCGGGCGTCGCGACCTATACGGCGCGCTTCGCCGCCGAGATCGCCCACACCCGCGCCCGCGTCACCTGCACGCGCAAGACCCTGCCAGGCCTGCGGGCGGTGGAAAAATACGCCGTCCGGCTCGGCGGCGGCTCGAACCACCGCTTCGGCCTGGACGATGCCATTCTGATCAAGGACAACCATATCGCCGTTGCCGGCGGCGTCGCCGCCGCGATCGAGGCTGCCCGCGCCTATGCCGGGCATCTGGTGAAGATCGAGGTGGAGGTCGACAATCTCGGCCAGATGCGCGAGGCGCTCGGCGCGCGGCCGGACGCCATCCTGCTCGACAACATGGGGCCGGACACCCTGCGCGAAGCGGTGGAGATCAACCGGCTGCATCACGGGATTTCAAGCGCGGACTATCCGTCCGCCATCGGCCGCGTGATGCTGGAAGCATCCGGCAACGTGAACATCCAGACGATTCGCGCGATTGCCGAATCGGGTGTGGACTACATCTCGACTTCGAAGGTCACCATGGCCGCCCCGACCCTCGATATCGGCCTCGATGTGGATATCGGCTGACAGAAGTCAGTTAAATGGTCTCGGTCTTGAGCGTTTGGGTTGCAGTGTTCTTAGTCACAGCGACCGCAGGAAGCTCCATGAGTTCAATCCATTGGAGTATGTTAGAAAGGTCGCAAACTACTTATCGTAGATAAATATTGGCTTTTGACCGAATTCCGAGAATCCCGTAGCCGGGAGTCGTCCCGCCGGATTTGTATTGCGTACTGCGGATCAAGGCATTTTGGCCGATGTTTTCGGGGGTTTGTATGACCAATATATCTTCGTCGCTCAGCGGCAATTCTCTATATTCGACTTCGCTTTCCAGGCTCGATATCAATGGTGACGGCGCCGTCAGTGGCGAGGAATTGGCCGTCGAGGAAAAGGCTTCCGGCACGCCGCGCAGTCAAGCCCCGACGGTGAAGAACGAGAATGCCGCGAGCGGCCTATCCTCGCAGGTTGCGGGTGGCATCGTTACCATGATGCTCACCGCCGCCGAGAATGGGGCCGTTGGCACTGATGGCCGATTTGCCGAAGACGACGACACCGTCAGCCTGTTCGATGTGTTGGAAGAAATGAAGCAGGTCATCGCCGCCTATTCAGCTTACACGAGCGGCTCAGAAGGCGAGCCTGGTTGAGACGTCGGGCGCCGAGCTTTCGATCTGACAGCTACGGCAGCCAGTTTTACCGCCGTGCCAGCACCACGGGGCTCTCGGCCAGTTCGCCGCAGGTTCAAGCATACGCTTCTGTATTGGAGCCGAGTGCTGCCGTCGGCTCAGCGTCCGCCCAATTTGAGCCCGGGCGCTGGCCTTTCCTCGAGGATCTGTCGACGGAAACGGAAAAGGGCGGCGGGCCGACNNAGCGCCCTCGACCAGCCTGCGGAAATTCTGCTTGTGCAGGTGGCGGCCGGAGATCGCCTCGACAGTCGCCTGCAGTTCGGTGAGCGTAAACTCGGGCGCCATCAGTTCGAAGACGACCGGGCGATATTTGATCTTGCCGCGTAGCCGCGCGAGCGCAGTCGCCGCGATTCGCCGGTGATCGAACAGCATGGCGATGCCGAGCGGCGCCGACACGCGCCGGACCGCGAGCCGGCCGTCCAGTACCGCTTCGTCCACCAGTCCCGCCTCGTAAAGCAGTTCGTAGCGTTCCAGAACACGTTCCTCGTCAAAGGGGAAATCGTCGAGACCGAAGGCCAGTTTCAGGCGCGAGCGGCGCGACGGCCGCATCTCCGCCTTGTCATCGGCGAGATCCTCTTCCGTCCATTGCACCAGCGCTGGCAGGATCACCCGGTCGATCACCGTCGGGCGCCCGTGGCGCCAGTCTTCCCACGGCAGATAGCTGTACCAGTCGCGCCAGTGGACGCCGGCGGCATCGAGACCGGCCTCGCGCGCCGGGTCCATGCGGGTCAGTGCCAGATAGCCGACCGACACGACATGTGGACCGACATCGCCGGCCATCTTGTGACGGCCGCGGTCGCCGAAAGTGTAAAGCTGTTCGATATAACCCATGTGCAGTGCGGTCTGCGCCGTGACCGTGGTGCGCAGCGACATTTCCATCGTCCGGTGGCGGACGGGGTCGAACGGGCCGAAAGGCAGGCCCTCGAGCCGGCTGGTCGGGTCTCCGCCAACCAAAATGCGCGGGTTCCCGCCGGTGACCGCGACGATCGCCGCATTGAGGCCGATCTCGACCGACGTGGTCCGGTCCGTCATGGAGCCACCATTCCTGGCAGCGGCAGTACGAAGGGCGCATTGCCGTCGGCATCGGCACCCCGGCCGATCGCCTTGACCGCGGCCTTCAGCCGTCCGCCGCGACCAAGCAGACTGTCGCCGATTTCCACCAGTCGGGAATTGGGGGTGGCAAAGGGCGATGCAGCCCGCAGCCGCAGCGCCAGCGCCTCGTCGTCATCTTCCGGCGCGACGGCGAGGCTGGCGATCAGGGCCGCTGCCGGCGAACGCGAAACGCCCATCCAGCAATGGATGAGGAGCGGCGCTCTCTGATCCCAAGTGCGGGCAAAGTCGATGACTTGTTGTACATGCCGCTCCTGCGGCGCGATCAGGTCGCCGGTGCCGGCAAAGGTGATGTCGTTGACGCCGAGTTTCAGGTGCCGGTCCGCCGAGATCACTGCCGGGCGGTGAAAATCCTGCTTCTCGGCCATGAGGGTGATCATCTCACGCGCCTTGTGGCGGACGGCGATTTCGGCGATGCGCGAAAGCGGTGAGACGACGATCAGGCTCATGACGTCACCTTGGAGCGGACCGCGCGGGCAGACTCGATGGCCTCGAAGCGCTCAAGGAACATGGCCTGCGCCTGATAGGCCGGCAACGGCGCGATCAGCAGCGTATCGCGGGATATGCCGCGTGGCTGACCGAAGAACTTGCGAGCCTCCGGCTCGGCGAAGCCGGCGAGTTCGGTCGCTTCGAAATAGGCGGAAATGGTGTCAGCTCTCTTGAGCTGGTCCTTGAGCGCGCGGGTCGGATGTGCCGGCAAGCCGAAGCGCAGGTGGATCGCCGCCTCCAGGCGCCTTTCCACCAGCTTATATCCACCGCCGACCACCGCTTTGAACGGCGAGATCATGTCGCCGATCACATATTCGGGGCCGTCGTGCAGCAGCGCCATCTGCATATCGTCTGCGGTCGCCTTCGGATTGAGGCGGCGAAATATGTCCTCGACGATCAGGCTGTGCTGGGCGACCGAAAACGCGTGGTCGCCCGAGGTCTGGCCGTTCCAGCGGGCGACACGGGCCAGGCCGTGGGCGATGTCGGAAATCTCGACGTCGAGNNCCGGACAGCATGCGCTGCCAGGCGCGGCCCGAGAGTGCGGCGGCCTCTGCCATTTCTCAGCCCTCCTCCGCGCCACCGCTGGGGAAGGCGAGGCCGGACCAGCCGGGAAGCGCAAGGCTCACCCCGGTGTCTCCAGTGAAAATCAGGTTGCCGGTCGCGATTGCTTCGCCTGCACGATCGATACGCACGATCGCCAGTCCGCGATTGCCAGCAACAGTTCCGAGCGTGCCGATCGGCTTTGCATCAGCGGTGATCGGGGTTCCCGGGGAGGGCAGGGCGCTCTCTGCGGTGACGACGACGACCCGCCGCCGCGCCGTGCCGCGATGCTGCATGCGGGAGACAACTTCCTGCCCGACATAGCAGCCCTTCTTGAAGGAAACCCCACCCAGGAGATCGTACAGGACATCGTGGGGAAAGGCGTCCTGAAGGGCAAAGTCGGAGCCGGACTCGGCAATGCCGGAGAGCACCCGGAGCGCGTCGTAGCCGAGGGTGTCGGAGACTTCGGTGCCACTTGGCCTGCGCAAGACACGGACACCGGCGACCGCGAACCGGTGATCGACGAGGCCTGCCTCGCCCTCTTCCTCTCCCCAGGCAACCGTCACTCCAGTCCGGTCGTGGGCGGCAATCTCGACTGCGGCGCGGAGCTTGTACATGGACAGCCGTTTGACCAGTGCGTCACGCTGGTCGAGCGTCGTGTCCAGCACGAAGCCGTCGCCGTCGTGCCAGACGAGAAAGTCGAAGAGAATCTTGCCCTGCGGCGTCAACAAGGCTCCGGGCCATGCCTCGCCCTGCGGCAGGGCGACGATGTCGGTTGTCACCAGGTTGTGCAGGAAGTGCTCGGCATCGGCACCGGACACCTTGATCAGGGCGCGGTCCGGCAAGGAGGCTACAGGCATCGTCGTTCCCTTCCGGTTGGTCGATGCCCGAGAGTTAGAACATCGGATTGCAAAAGGGAATCGATTCCGAACCGGCGAAGAAAAATCATCCACGGTGGAGGCGCAGGCAGCGGCAGGTGGTGCGGGAGAGCCTCAGTCGCCGGCGGTGAAGAATTTCCACTGTCCATCCGGCGATATACCGAGGCGGAAGAAATTGTAATTGCCCAGTTCCTGCATCTCGGCCACATCACCGGCGGTGACGATCCGCAAAAGCTCCACCTTTTCCGGCGGTGTTAGGAGCGCCAGCGGCTTTTCGGCGAAATAAGGCCAGACATAAGCCTCGTCCGGTGTCCCGGCATCGATCCGCACGAAGCCGGTCGACAGGATGTCGATCAGGATGGCAAGGATCTCGATGCCTTCCTCGTCACCCGACAGTTCCTTGAGTGCGGCGACCGGATCGACATCGCTTGTCTCTAGAAGGATCTTGGTCTGATTCGGGCCGGGATTCATCAGCATGCGCAGGCGCTCGATGTCGCCTGACGCGGCCGCCTCGATCATCAGTTCGCGCATGCGGCGCACCGGCTCCGGCGCCTTGGATAGGTCGTAGATGACCTCCGGCGGGGGCTCGTTGGGGTCGGTCGCTGCATTGCCCAGGGGCAGATCTTCCGCCGGTCTTCTGATCAACGGATCGGGGTCAGGTATGCCGATCAGTCCTGAATCAGGCATCTCGTCCGGTCCCTCGTCTGGCTCCGGCGTCTCCGTTACAGCGGGATCCTGCTGCGGAGCCGGAAGCTGCGGGATGTCCGAAAGGGCCATGGCTGGCCTGAGGGCGCAGAGCATCATGCCGACAGTAAGGGCGACAAAAATGAGGCTCACGAAGCGATCGTGCCAAAAGGGCTCCGGTCTGCTATGCATCGAGTTGCCCTCTGGGCTTTGCTACTGAACACACCGTTCGGGCGAGAACTCGCCGGCCAGCATTCGGCTCCGCAGCGAATCGAGGATGGCTTCGGCTCCGTCCTCGCCAAGGACGCGAATGGTCTCGCGCATGGCGAGCGCAAATGCGGCTTCGGCGATGATTTCCGGTTCGATGCCATCCGCGATACCGTCGGCCCAGGCTTCGTTCTGGTATTCCAGCGCGGCCTGCGTCTTCTCATGCACGATCATGTCGTCGATCTCGTTGCGGCGCGGTTCCATGGTCATTCCCCGAAGCGTAGTCCTTACTCACCTGTTAAGGACACTATCAGCCTTTTATCAAAACGACACGGCCCGAGACCAAAACAGGTGAATTAATCGTTAATTTCCATAGCGAGCCGCGATTTCGACAGCCAGTGTTGCGCCTTCGTTACGGTAGAAGCTCTCCGCAGCGACTGCGGATGCCGTGCATGTCGTGTAGACCGATGCGAATGATCGATAGCCGCGATTGTAGGCGGCGACCATTCGCGCCCGCCGCTGCGGTTCGCTTGCAGTCTCCGCGTCGATGAGCGTCTGCATGGCGTCACGCCATTCCCGTTCGCCGTCCTTGTTGCAGAGATTTCGCAGGTAGTGCACCGCGCCCAATATTTCCGACAGGCGAGCCAGCTTTTCGTCGTAGGGCGCAGGCTTTTCTATCGTCTCGGAGAGTGGCTCCTGTGCTGCTGCGGGAACATCGGCAGACTGACCCATCGCCGGTATGTGGCCAATCGCGACTACGGCGAGGGCGAAGAATGCCTTGGCAAAAGATCCTGTCGCGCGCATGCCCTGCCTTGTCGTCGCTTCCGTCACGTTTCGGCAAACACTGCGCCGCACTTTTGTTTATCCCGCTTCACGGCGCCTGACCAGCCTTTCGATGCAGGCGCGGACGCTCTCTGGAACCGGCAGTTCGGTGATTTGCTCCGGCAGGAACCAGCCGGCCTCGAGCGCGTCGTCATTGGCGATTGCGATGGTCTCCGGCGGGGCCACCACGAGGAACACCGAAAGCAGAAAATGGCTTTCCGGCGCTCCGTCTTCGGGCAGCAGTTCGACGGTTTCAATCAGTTGCGGTTCCCGTCCGAGCAGGCCCGTTTCCTCGAAGAGTTCCCGAATTGCCGTTTCTTCCGGTGTTTCGCCCGGCTCTGCCCTGCCGCCGGGAAAGGCATAAAGGTCGGCGGCCGGTGGATTGCGCCGGCGTACCAGCAGGAACCGGCCGTCGCGTTCGACGATGGCGGAGGAGGCGAGGCGGGGACGGGTTTGCATGAACCGGATCTCCTGAAGGATCTTTTCTGCGGGCACCTGGCTTGGCGGAGATTCGANNCCGACTAATCGCCAGTTTAGCACGCAGCTGCAAGCACCCCGACTCTTGCTGCACCCGCTTGACCGGTGCTTTGGCAGGTGCGATGCGTTTAACATGTGCGGACGCTTTTCACTGACGGCGACTCCCGAAGAGGTTCGGGATTTTCTCGGGCTTATGGAGCTTGAGGGGTTTCCGCCGCGCTACAATATCGCGCCAACGCAGCCGATCCTGGTCGTCGTTGCCGGCGACCGGCAGGAGCCGGGCAGCAATATGCCGAATCGCAAAGGCGTACTCGTCCGCTGGGGGCTGATGCCGGGTTGGGTCAAGGACCCNNAAACGGCAATCGGCAAGGCATCTTTCCGCGCCGCCATGCGACATCGTCGCGTACTGGTCCCTGCATCGGGTTTCTATGAGTGGCACCGGCCGGCCAAGGACAGCGGCGAGAAATCGCAGGCCTACTGGATCAAACCACGCCATGGCAAGATCATCGCCTTCGCTGGTCTGATGGAAACCTGGTCGTCGGCGGATGGATCGGAAGTAGACACGGGTGCAATCCTGACCGTAGGCTCCAACCGCACGATTGGCCGCATTCATGATCGCATGCCGGTCGTGATCAAACCGGAGGATTTCGAGCGCTGGCTGGACTGCAAGAGCGGGGAGCCCCGGCACGTCGCCGATCTGATGACGTCCGCGGAGGAGGATTTCTTCGAGGCGGTGCCCGTGTCGGATCTTGTCAACAAGGTCAAGAACACCGGACCGGAAGTTCAAGCGCCGGTCGGGGAAAGTCTGGCGGTGGCCGAGACGGAGAAGAAGTCATCCGGCGGTGGCCAGATGAGCTTGTTCTAGAGTTCAGGCCGATGCCTTCTTGACCGGCTTGCGCTTCAGCATCAGCGCTGCGGCGATGACGGCCTTGAGGCCGAGCGGCCGATAATGGGAGTCGAGAGACTGGATCGCCGGTTTCGTCTCGGCGGGCTTCTTGGTGAGCGGGCGGTCGGGGTGAAGTGTTCCCTGAGTATTCTTTTTGTTTTCTTATGCTCTATTGGAGCTGATCACGACAAAAGCGTGGCGGAGACCGCGGCGCAAATCAATTTTGATCAAGCGCGGCCATATTTCGCGAGAGATAGCCGGATTTTTTGGGGAAATGACAGGCTTCAGGCTGGGAATCGGGCCTTAGAGGCCGCGGTCTATCTCTGAAAGCCCTTTTTCGGGAGCTTCTTCGCCGATCGTCAGTGTGCCGTAGCGGCGGTGCCAGACGTGTGCACCGAATGGCAGCGACAGAAGGTAGCCCAGCACGGTCAGCGACAGCACTTCCCAGGTGAAGCTCATCAGTAGTGCCACATAGAGCACCACGCCGAGAATCATCGGCAGGACGAGATCGCGACGGATGCGGCTGGTCTCGGACTTGCCCGACCAGACCGGCAGTCGGCTGACCAGCAGATAGGCGATCAGAATTGTGTAGACGGCGCCGCCGAAAGCCACAGGCGCGCTTGGCGGCACGCCAAGAAAGCCGAGATAGACCGGCAGAAGCACCAGCATGGCCCCGGCCGGGGCAGGTACGCCAACGAAGAACTCCGACTGCCACGGAACCTTGGTCTCGCGCTCCGCCATGACATTGAAGCGCGCGAGGCGTAGCCCAGCGGCGATCGCGTAGATCAGGGCGGCGATCCAGCCGAAGGATCGGGCCTGATCGAGTATGAAGACGTAGAGCACGAGGGCGGGCGCCACGCCGAAATTGACGATGTCGGCGAGCGAATCCATCTGAGCGCCGAACTTGGACGTCGCCTTCATCATGCGCGCGATGCGCCCGTCAATTCCGTCGAGAAAGGCAGCAGCCAGTACCATGGCGACCGCAAGCTCGTAGCGATGCTCGAAAGCCAGACGTACACCGGTCAGGCCGGCGCAGATCGCCAGAACCGTAATCAGGTTCGGAACGAGCAACCGCAACGGGATCTCGCGCAGGCGCGGCCCCCTCGCGCGATCGTGGTTCCCGTTCTCCTCAGTCGGCGGCTTTTGCGTCGTCATGGCGCTGGTGTCCTCCCTGACCTCAGCTGCGGCGGCTGACGACAGGCCCCTTGGCGGAGCCGAACTCGGCGATCACCGTCTCGCCNNGGTCTGGCCGACCGATACGCGGGGCTCGGCGCCGGCCGGGACGAAAACATCCAGTCGGGAGCCGAAGCGGATCAGGCCGAAGCGCTCGCCTGCAGCCAGCGAATCGTTCGGATTGGCCCAGCAGACGATTCTGCGTGCCACGAGGCCGGCAATCTGCACGACGCCCAGATTGCCGTGGCTCGTTTCGATTACGAGCCCGTTGCGCTCGTTCTCTTCGCTTGCCTTGTCCAATTCGGCGTTGAGGAAGCTGCCCTCACGATAGACGATGTTGCTAATCCGGCCGCGCACCGGCGCGCGGTTCACGTGGCAGTTGAACACGTTCATAAAGATCGAGATGCGCAGCATCGGTTCGCTGCCGAGATGCAGTTCCTCCGGCGGAACGGTCATCTGGATCAAGGACACGCGGCCATCGGCCGGGCTGACGACGAGATCGTCGTCCTGCGGCGTAACCCGTTCCGGGTCGCGGAAGAAGTAGGCGCACCACAGGGTCAAAACCATGCCGATCCAGAACAGCGGCTCGAAGATCCAGCCCAGAATCAGGGACGCCACGAAGAATATGGCGACGAAGGGGTAACCCTCTTTGTGCACTGGCACGATAGCCTTACGGATACTCTCGAACAGATCCATGAAAAACCTCGTTTCGCTGCAAAGGATCGAGGTGGCTGACTACCGCGAAAGCGGGCCGGGGGCAATGCTCTCGCAACGGAAACCCGACGGAACGGCAAAACGTGCGGAGGTGCGACCATTTTTGGTGCACGGGTTCGCGTGCACCATCCGTCAACGTTTCACCCCTAAAAAGCGATTGCTAAAGTTGTCGGTATCCCCTTGGAAACATGGATTTCCGGCAATCTGAAAAAAGACGGAAGAGTAATTGTCCAGTACTGAACAAAGTTCGATGCCTCAGGGCAATGCGAAGGATCACAGCGAGATTGTCTGGCTTGCCGTCGATGGCCGTCCGATACCACCGCTTTTGGCTGACATGGGGGTGGCCGCGCCCGCATTCGTCGAAATCCCGAAGAAGCCGGTTGCCTACGTCGTTCCGGTCGCGGAAGAGCGGCTGGGCAGTGCCGTGCGCGAACTCCGCCTGGCGCTGGGCGAGCATGCCTATCTCATCCTTGCCTCCGAGAAACTGAGCTTCGGCTGGATCGAGCGCGCGATTGCGCTTGGTGCCGACGACGTCATCGACCCCACTTCGCCGAAAGATGTTGGCGTCTGCCTGGCCCGTACGCGCCGGGCGCTCGAAAGGGCGCGCGGCGCACAGCAGGAGCAAGCTCATCTTGCGATCGAGCGCGACTACCTGCAGGCCTGCATCGATAACCTGCCCGCGCCGATCTTCTTCAAGAATGCCGAAGGTCTCTATGTCGGATGCAATGTCGCCTTCGCCGCTTTCATCGGCAGGTCGCCGGACGGCGTGGTCGGCCACTCGGTCTTCGAGGTGGCTCCCGAGGCGCTGGCGAACCGGTATCAGGCGGCAGACGACGAACTGCTGCAGAGTGGTGGGACGCAGGTCTATGAGAGCGAGGTCTGTCACAGCGGCGGTGTGCGTCGTCATGTGGTGTTCCACAAGGCGGCTATCCAGAGCGGCGACGGGCGTGTCCGAGGCATTGCGGGGGCAATTCTCGATATCACCGAGCGGAAGATGCTCGAGGCACGATTGATCGAGGCCGCCGAGCGCGATCCGCTGACCAACGCTTACAATCGGCGCAAGTTCTTCGATTTGGCGGAGCAGTTGGCGCAAGAAGCCCGCAGGGCCAACAGGTCCCTCGTGGTGGCGGTCCTCGATGTCGATCAGTTCAAACTGATCAACGACCGGCTGGGTCATGCCGAGGGTGACAACGCGCTGAGGATGATTGCTAGTACGCTGGAGGCGACGATCGGGGAGGGCAATGTCATCGCCCGTGCCGGCGGGGAAGAATTCTACGCCCTGTTTACCGGTTGCTCGATGGACGAGGCGGTAGAGGCTGCCGACCGGATGCGGGCCGAGGTCGAACGCGCCTGCGTTGATACTGCCCTAGCGGCCGTTGCCGGCACCATCAGCATCGGCCTTGCCGGGTTCCGGCCCTGCGAGGAAGATCTGGACGAGGCCCTCAAACGCGCCGATGACGCCCTTTACAGAGCCAAGAGCAGCGGTCGCAATCGGATCTGCATCGCCGATAGCCGTTCGTCATTCGTTACCAGCGGAACGGTGTGATCAGGAGGCCGGAGGCTTGCGGATCACTACCCCGAGTTCGTCACTCTCGCGCACCTGGCGCAGGTGTTCCTCTGCCTGGGTCGCTTCGCGCTGGCGGTTCCACATCGAGGCGTAGAGCCCATCCTTGTCGAGCAATGCCGCATGCGTGCCGCGCTCGGCGATCTCGCCACCCTTCAGTACGATGATTTCATCGGCGCCGACGACGGTCGAAAGACGGTGCGCGATGACCAGCGTCGTGCGGTTCTTGGACACGATGTCGAGGGCCGCCTGGATTTCCTGCTCCGTCGTGGTGTCCAGCGCCGAGGTCGCCTCGTCGAGAATGAGGATCGGGGGCGCCTTCAGTACGGTGCGGGCGATCGCCACACGCTGCTTCTCGCCGCCCGAGAGTTTCAGGCCTCGCTCACCGACCTTGGTCTGGAAGCCGTCGGGCAATTCTCGCATGAACCGGCCGATCTGCGCGACCTCTGCAGCTTGTTCGATTTCCGCGTCGCTGGCGGAGGGGCGCCCGTATCGGATGTTATAGGCGATCGTGTCATTGAACAGGACCGTGTCCTGCGGCACCATGCCGATGGCCGCGCGCAGGCTCTTCTGAGTGATGTCGCGAACATCTTGCCCGTCGATGGTGATCGACCCCTGCTGGATGTCATAGAAACGGTAGAGCAGGCGCGAGATGGTAGACTTGCCGGCACCGGATGGGCCGACCACGGCCACCGTCTTGCCGGCGGGCACTTCGAAGGACACTCCCTTGAGAATGGGGCGCTGCGAATCATACGCGAAATGGACATCCTTGAAGACGATTGCGCCCTGGCTGATGGCGAGGTCCTTCGCTCCAGGCTTGTCCACGACTTCGGCTTCGACTTCCAGCAGATCGAACATCTGTTCGATATCGGTCAGTCCCTGTCGGATTTCGCGATAGACGAAGCCGATGAAGTTGAGCGGTACGGCGAGCTGCAGCAGCAAGGCATTGACGAAGACGAAATCGCCGATCGTCTGCTGGCCCTGCTGGACGGCGATCGCCGACATCACCATGACGGCGGCGGTGCCCACGCCGAAAATCAGGCCCTGACCGAAGTTCAGCCAGCCGAGCGAGGTCCAGACCTGGGTGGCCGATTTCTCGTAACGTGCCATCGACTGGTCGAAGCGGCGGGCCTCCATGTCCTCATTGCCGAAATATTTGACGGTCTCGAAGTTGAGAAGGGAGTCGATCGCCTTGGTATTGGCATCGGTGTCGCTGTCGTTCATCGCCCGGCGGATGCCGATGCGCCAGTCGCTGGCGCGGATGGTGAACCAGATATAAGCCCAGACGGTGAAAGCCGTGACGGCGAGATAGGAGAAGCCGTAGCTCCACCAGAAAATCGCCGCCGTCAGCAGGAATTCGATGAGCGTCGGGATCGAGTTGAGGATGGTGAAGCGGACGATCGTCTCGATGCCCTTGGTGCCGCGCTCGATGATGCGCGACAGGCCGCCGGTCTTGCGCTCCAGATGGAAGCGTAGAGACAGCTTGTGCATGTGGACAAAGGTGCGAAAGGCGAGCTGGCGCACCGCATATTGGCCGACGCTGGCAAACAGCGCATCGCGCAGTTGGTTGAGGCCGACCTGGGCAATGCGGGTGAGGTTGTAAACGATGACCAGCGCCACGGCCCCGAGCAGGAAGGTGGGCAGGATGCCGGCCATATCGAGTTTGCCGTTCAGCGCATCGGTCGCCCATTTGAAGAAATAGGGAACCAGGATCAGCACGAGCTTTGATATCAGCAGGAATACGGTGGCCCAAACGACCCGCATCTTGAGGTCCAGGCGATCGCGCGGCCACATGTAGGGCCAGAGATTGACAAGGGTGTGGAGGGGATTGCTGCTGTCCGCCGAAACCGTCTTCTTGTTGCCAGCCATTCCTGATACGCCCTTGGAAGCCTCTTTAGTGCCAAAAGGCGGCGCCCCCGGGGAGCCGCCGCCTCGTTCGCAGATAGGGCTTTGTCTCGCCCAATGCAACGTCGTTCCGGAGAAACTTCGCCGCCGCCTAGTTGCCGGCCTCGCCGCTCAGCCGCTTGCGGTGGAGTTCCTCCGCGTTGGGCAGCGCCTCGCTCGGCACGCGGAACACCTGGCCCGGCTCGATCAGGTCCGGATTGCTGATCTCGTTGGCATTAGCGAGATAGATGGTCGTATAGCGTACGCCCTGGCCGTAGACGCGGCGGGAAATCTGCCACAGCGTATCGCCGCGGCGGATGATTACACTATTGCTGCTTTCAGTCAGCGGCGCCTGCTCGATCGTTCTCGGCGCGGCTGCCATATCCTGCGGCGTAGCCGGCGTTCCCGCTGCCGAAAGCGACGTTGCGTCGGGCGGCAAAACCAGGTCGGATGTGGGGGCTGATGGCGAGAGAACCGCCTCGATCAGTGCCGCGATCCTTGGCAGTTCAGCAGCGATCACCTCGATGTCGTTCGGCAGGGCCTGCAGCGTGGCATGGGCCGTGCCGGCCTTCGCAGCCGTTGCCGCAACAAAATCGACGATAGGCTTGGCTGCAGCGGCGGCCGGACGGAATTCGGCAATTGACTTCAGGCTGATCTCGGTCGCCGCGCGGGCCGCGGCAAGCTCTTCGAGCACAGGTGTCTTGCCGTCAGCATAGAGTCCCTGCAGCAGGGCAAAGGCCTGGCCGAGCGAACCGCGCAATGTTTCGAAGGCGGCCAGATCGACGGGCACCATGGCGCCAACCTGGCCGGATGCCGTCTGAATGTTCTGCGCAACGACGGAAACCTGTTCGCCTTCGGGACGATTGAACGGCACCGAAGTCCGCACGACCACCTGGCCGGCGGCATCGAGCAGCTCGGCGTGGATCATATGGACGCCGACCGAAAGCGTAATCTTCCCCTCGACAACGAAGTTGCCGCTGGCATCGGCCGTGGAATTGCCGACGATCGTCTCGTTCGCAGAGCCACGGACACTGCTTCCGGCCGGCGCCTTGCCGGCGATGAAGATGCGGTCTCCCTCGATCTCGACCGCGGATACCTGGATTTCGGCCTGAGTGGCTGAGGCGTTTCCGGCCCCTGCAGCCGGTTGATCTGTTGGAATTGCAGCGGTCTCACCGCTGGCAGGAGCGGGAGGCGTTGCAGGCGCGTCGGAACCATCGATTGGCGCAACACGCTCCTGCTTGGTAGCGGAGTTGACGCTTTCCGGAAGCGTGATCAGACGGCTTGCTTCACCGGGTTTGGAAACCATGGCCAGCAGCTTGCCGGTCGCATCCGTGGGAACGGAGATCGTGGCGACCTCTTCCGAGGTGACCAGCTTGCCATCCTTGTCCGTTGCCTTGAGTTGGAGGCTGTGGTCGCCCGGAGGCAGCGGTTGGTCGAGCACGGCGGCGAAGTCGCCGCTCGGATCGACGTCGAGTGCGGCGATCACCTTGTCGCCGGAGAGGATTTCGAGTTTCGAACCCGGCGCCGCATTTCCGGCTATCACGGTTGAGCCGTCAGGCTCCACGCGCAGGACATCGAAGCGCGGCAAGGCGGCAGCATCGGCGGCCACTTCGGGCGGCGCGACGGGGCCGGCAGGCGTCGTCTCTGGAGCGACTGTACCGGTCAGCGCACTCTCGATGGCCGCGATGAGCCCCGCGGCCTTTGCCGGATCGTCAGGCAGTCGCTCGATGAGGTCGAGCGCCCTGGCTGCGTCCTCGCGGGCCTTTTTCATCGCCGTGTCGAGCGTGGCGTCTATGCCTGCCGGTATGTCCAGGGCGACGAGCGCCGAGACTGCGACCTGGGCGACGCCCTTGGCCGTGGCAAACGCGTCGGCCGCCGGCGTGCGACCTTCGGCAAACAGCGCCTTCATCGTCGTCACCGCAGTGGTGGCCTCAGCCTTCAGCCGGTCCATCTTCTCTGCTGCCGTCCTGGCCGTGTCCGCGATCGTGGCTTCGGCAGTATCCTTGGCCGCGTCGACGGTTGTGGTAACAGCCTTCGACGCATCCTCCGTGACTGGCGAGATGCGCGGCAGGACGAAGAACACCATCAGCAGGGTTGCAACGCCGAGCACCAACAAGGCCACCCAAACGGCGCGGTTTTTCATCATTGTCAGTCTCCCGGCGGAACAGCCGCCTTAATCTTCAAAAATTGCTAGCCCTATCTTTCGACTTTCACAAGCGTTCCCAATGGATTCGGAGCTATAGCGAACAGGATTCGGTCAATTTTGTTGACCTCGCCGGCGCTCCATAGTCATGTTTCGGACATGACTGAAAATGCATCTTCGATTCGATCCATCTGCGTCTATTGCGGCTCACAACCCGGACGCGATCCGTCTTACATTGCGGCTGGCCGTGCACTCGGCCATTCGATCGCCGCCCACGGCCTGCGGCTCGTCTATGGCGGCGGCACCAAGGGCATCATGGGGGCCGTGGCGAGCGGCGTTCTGTCGAACGGCGGACAGGTGACCGGCATCATCCCAGAATTCCTGGTTGACATGGAGGCGACGCGCCATTCCCTGGGCCAGCTCGACGAACTGATTGTGACACCCGACATGCATGCTCGCAAGCACGCCATGTTTGAGCGCTCCGACGCCTTCGTCACCCNNTATCGGCACGCTGGAGGAGATCGTTGAGATCATGACCTGGGCACAGCTCGGTCGCCACGAAAAGCCGATGGTCTTCGCCAACGTCAACGGTTTCTGGGATCCAATGCTCGAACTGGTGCGCCACATGCGCGAACAGGGTTTCATCCACACCGCTCACCGGGTCCAGCCGATGGTGGTCGCCGAAATCGACGACATCGTGCCGGCGATCCTTGAGAAGCTCGAAACGGTCCGCGATCTCGACGGCGCCGAAGAGGTCATTTCCCGGCTCTGAAGATTGGCCCCGCTTGGTATGCCCGAGACGTTCGACTTATTCGTTCCCGCCGCTCAGCGGTTGCGATACTCGCGGATCATCGGCCAGGAATACGTGACCAGAGCGGCCCAGATGAACAGGAAGGCGATGAACTTCGTTTGTCCGAACGGCTCGTGGAATACGAAGACTGCAGTGATGAAGACCATGGTCGG
>DBUL01000001.1:0-3415 GCA_002307905.1 Rhizobiaceae bacterium UBA1291 | reverse complement strand
TCGTCGACAGCCGCAGCAGTTTTGCCCCGTTGGCATAGCTCATCAGGGGTATCGCCGTGGCGATCCCGCTGAAGAACAGGAGGCCGATGTCGGTCGCACCCGAGCCGTTGGACAGGTGCCCCGTGCCGCTCAGTTCGATGAACAGGATATAGAGGCAGGCCGGTAACGACAGGATCAGGATCTCGAGGAAAAATCCCTGATTGGGGCCGATCGGCAGCGTCTTGCGGAAGAAGGCGTAGAATCCCCAGCTGAACGCCAGTGCCAGCGAGATCCACGGCAGCCCCCCGGCGTCATAGGTGAGGATGGCGACCGCGATCGCGGCCAGCAGGACGGCGATCTTCTGCGGCAGCATCATCCGCTCCTTGAGCAGGATGGCCCCGATCAGCACCGAGATCAGCGGGTTGATATAGTAGCCAGGGGCGCCCTGCAGAGCCTGGCCGGAGGTGATCGCATAGACATAGACCAACCAGTTGATGGTCACCAGCGTAGCAGTGACGAACGCCATGGCGAGCATTGACGGCGTGTGGATCGCCTTCCACACGTCGCCGCCGCGCTTGAGGAAAAACAGGATCACACCCGTGATCGGCAGCGACCAGACGATGCGGTTGGCCACGACCTCCATCGGCGGAATATGCGCCACCAGCTTGAGATAGAGCGGCAGGAAGCCCCACATGAAATAGGCGGCAAAGGCGAAGGCAAAGCCGCGCGCGCTGTCCTCGTTCTTCACGGCTGGTGCGATCTGTTCGGTCATGATGGACGGATCCTGGTCAGTATCTGGGCATGCGAGTTACCGGAGGACTGGCGAATGGGCAAATTCATTCGGGTGAACAATGGCCGATTGCTTTTGATGCGTGCGCGCGGCAAATTTGCAATCGGGGGCCGCGCAGATGGAGGCGGATCATGCTGGCCGGTTCGACCATGGAGCAGCGTCAGCACTATGCGGTGCGGATGCTGCAGAAGGCGGGTGTCCTTGCGGACGACCGCCTGGCGGAAGCGTTTTCCGATGTGAGGCGCGAGGACTTCCTCGGGCGACCACCCTGGCTGATCCAGGACCGTGGCGGCTATCGCGACGTGCCGTCGCATGACGTCGCGACGCTCTATGAGGATGTGCTGGTGGCGCTCGACGCCTCGCGGGGTCTCAACAACGGCAGCCCCTCGCTGCATGCGCTCGCCATTCATTCCCTGGCGCCCCGGGCGGGCGAAACCGTGATCCATGCAGGCGCCGGGACGGGATACTATTCCGCCATCCTGGCGGAACTTGTCGGCACCAACGGGCGCGTCCTCGCCATTGAATATGATGCGGCGCTGGGCGACCGGGCGCGGACCTGCCTGGCCGACCGGGCGAATGTCGAGGTGGTGCACGGCAACGGGCTGGAATGGCCGAAGGGCGAAGCGGACATCGTCTACGTCAATTTCGCCGTCGACCGACCCGCTGATCCGTGGATCGAGCGATTGAAGCCGGGGGGACGCCTGCTGTTTCCGCTCGGCGTGCCTTTGTTCGAGGGACGCAAGCAGAAGGGGCCGGAATACACCGCCATGGCCGGCTTCCTGCTGGTGAGGCGCGAAGCCGAAGGCTATTCGGCCCGTTTCATCGAGGGGGTCTCGTTCATCTGGGGCGAGGGCGTTATCCCATCGGACTGGGCCTGCCACACGCGCCTGCGCGCCGCCTTCGCCGACAATTGGCGGGCGGTGCAGAGCCTGCGCTGGAAGGGGACACCGGCGGAGGACGAGTGGTATTCAGAGCCGGACTGGGGCCTTTCCACCCACGCCCTGGTCGCCGCCGCCGCGGAGTGACGGCTACTCGGCGGCGATCCTGCCCGCGAGTTGGCGGTTCTTCATCAGCTTGTAAACGACCGAATCCATCAGCGCCTGGAACGAGGCGTCGATGATGTTTTCCGACACCCCGACCGTCCACCAGCGCACGCCGGTATCGTCGGTGGATTCGATCAGCACGCGGGTGATGGCTTCCGTGCCGCCGTTGAGGATGCGCACCTTGTAGTCCGCAAGCTCAAGATCGGCGATCTCCGCCTGGAACTTGCCGATGTCCTTGCGCAGCGCCAGGTCGAGCGCGTTGACCGGGCCGTCGCCTTCGGCAACCGACATCACGGCCATGCCGTCGATCACCATCTTCACCACCGCCTCCGACACCGTCTTCAGCCGGCCATGGCTGTCGAAGCGGCGCTCGACCATGACGCGGAAGCTCTCGACCGAAAAGAACTCCGGCACGGTGCCGAGCGTGCGGCGCGCCAGCAGCTCGAAACTCGCATCCGCGCCCTCATAGGCATAACCCGAGGATTCGCGCTCCTTGACGATCGAGATCAGCGTGTCGAGCCGCGGATCCCGTTTGTCGACCTCGATGCCGCGGCGCTTGAGCGCGTTGATGAAATTGGCCTTGCCCCCCTGGTCGGAGACCATGACCTTGCGGAAATTGCCGACGCTGTCGGGCACGACATGCTCGTAGGTGCGCGGGTCTTTCAGCAGCGCCGAGGCATGGATGCCGGCCTTGGTGGCGAAGGCCGAAGCCCCGACATAGGGCGCCTGATGGTCGGGCGAGCGGTTGAGCAACTCGTCGAAGGCGTGCGAAAGCCGGGTCAGCTCCACCAGTTTGTCAGTGTCGATCGCGGTTTCGAAGCGCGACGCATAGCTCTCCTTCAGGACGAGCGTCGGGATGATCGTCACGAGGTTGGCATTGCCGCAGCGCTCGCCGATGCCGTTCAGCGTGCCCTGGATCTGGCGCACGCCGGCTTCCACGGCGGCGAGCGAATTGGCCACCGCCTGCCCGGTGTCGTTATGCGCGTGGATGCCGAGCGCAGAGCCCGGAACGCCAGCAGTGATCACCGCCTGAACGATATCGCGGATTTCGGGCGGCTGGGTGCCGCCATTGGTGTCGCACAGAACCACCCAGCGCGCACCGGCCTCGTAGGCTGCCTTGGCGCAGGCAAGGGCGTAAGCGGGATTGGCCTTGTAACCGTCGAAGAAATGCTCGCAGTCGACCAGCGGCTGTTTGCCGGCGGCGGCGACCGCCTCGACGCTCTCGCGAATGCTGTCGAGATTTTCTTCGTTGGTGCAGCCGAGCGCTACTTCTACATGATAGTCCCAGGTTTTGGCGACCAGGCAGACGGCATCGCTCTTTGCCTGCAGCAGTTGCGTCAGCCCCGGATCGTTCGACGCCGAGACGCCGGCGCGCTTGGTCATGCCGAAGGCGACGAAGGAAGCCCGGCTGGTGCGCTTCTGGCAAAAGAAGGCCGTGTCTGTCGGATTGGCGCCCGGATAGCCTCCCTCGACATAGTCGAGACCGAACTCGTCCAGCATGGCGGCGATCGCAATCTTGTCCTCGACCGAAAAATCGATGCCCGGCGTCTGCTGGCCATCGCGCAGCGTCGTGTCGAAGAGGTAGATCTTTTCGCGTGTCATG
>DBUL01000043.1:14949-15249 GCA_002307905.1 Rhizobiaceae bacterium UBA1291 | reverse complement strand
GGTCTTCGATGCGCCCGTCAGAGCCCGGAACGGTCGGCACGCCGGCGCGCTTGGCGACCTTGCGGGCCTCGACCTTGTCGCCTAGCAGGCTGATCGCCTCCGGCTTCGGGCCGATGAAGATCAGGCCGGCATCTTCAACAGCTTGGGCGAAGGCAGCGTTTTCGGAAAGGAAGCCGTAACCCGGGTGGACCGCGTCGACGCCGGTTTCCCTGGCAGCCTTGAGGACGGCCTCTATGTTGAGATAGGACTTGGCGGCAGACGGGGGCCCGATCTCGATCGACTGGTCGGCGAGCCTGACGG
>DBUL01000043.1:443-14934 GCA_002307905.1 Rhizobiaceae bacterium UBA1291 | reverse complement strand
TCGGCGGCCGAATGGACCTGCACGGTCCGTATTCCGAGCGCCTGGGCGGCGCGGATGATCCTCACCGCAATCTCGCCTCGATTGGCAATGAGGATCGAGCGGATGGTCATGCCTCGACCTCGGCAACCGGCTGGCCTGCCATGATCGGCTCCTGGTCGTCGGCGACGAAGGTGATCTTGCCAGCTGCATCGGCATGGACCTCGTGGAAGGTCTTCATCACCTCGATCAGGCCGATCACCTCACCGACGGCCACGCTGTCGCCGTCGGCCTTGTAAGCAGCGGCATCCGGCGAGGGCTTGCGGTAGAAGGTGCCGGGCAGAGGCGATCTGATCTCGAGCTTGCTCATGGTGGTCTCCGGTTATCTGACTATTTCTGAAACGGGGGCGATGCGGATGCCTTCGGCGATCAGGGCTTCCCGCATATTGCGCACGATGTCCAAGGCGCCGAGCGTGTCGGAATGGAAGCAGATCGACTCGAAAGGCACTTCGATGTCCTTGCCGCTGACCGTGGTGACGAGTCCTTCCTTGCAGGCGCGCACCACCTTGCGGGCGATCGCCATCGGGTCCGGACGACCGACATCGCGGGTGAAGACGATCGAGCCGCTCTCGTCGTAGTCGCGGTCGGCGTAGAATTCGCGAACCAGCGGCTGGCCGACCTCAAGCGCCGCAGTCTCCGTCGCCGAGCCGGCCATGCAGAAGACATAGGCGTTCGGAGCGACGGTCCGCATGTACTGGACAAAGAGCTGGGCGAATTCCGGATTGACCGCCATCTCCATGTAAAGCGCGCCGTGCGGCTTCACATGCTGGAGGGTGGCGCCGTGGCGGCGGGCGAATTCGCGGATCGCGCCGACCTGGTAGACGATGTCGTTGACCAGTTCGCGGGCTGTGCCGTTGATCTTGCGGCGGCCGAACCCCTGGAGGTCGTTGTAGCCGGGATGTGCACCGATCCCGACGCCATGCTCGACGGCGACGCGCACGGTTTGGTCCATCAGGTTANNCAGATCACAATTGATGTCTACGACCTCGAGTGCCACTTTTCTTCCCTGTCCTGCCTGCATTTTGTGCATCGCAGCGCGATGCCTGCCTATTCGTCAGAAAACCGTAGGAAGAATTTTTTCATTTGAAAAATTCTATTTTCAGAAGGCCATTATCTGATATTTGTATAATGGCGCATTGTCGTGAATCTGGAATTTTCGTCGGCGAATCAAGCTATTGGTGCGCATCCGAAAAGGAGAATTTTCAGATACTGCAATCTTGGCGCTTTTCGTTCGTATTTTCAGATGCCGGCTATTCTCGATTCAGAATGATGAATGCATGTCCCTAAGCCTCAGACAGATCCGCTATTTCATCGCGACGGCGGAGGCCGGACGGGTCTCGCAGGCCGCCGTGAACCTTTCGATCTCGCAGTCAGCCGTCACGACGGCCATCAAGGATCTGGAGGAGACCGTCGGCGCCGGACTGTTCGAACGCACACCGCACGGCATGGAGCTGACGGCGGCGGGCCGGCGCTTCCTGTCGCAGGCCTACGAGATCCTGCAGAAGGTCGACGAGGCGACCAAGCTCAATCTTGTAACAGACGCGGTAAAGGGCACCCTCAGCATCGCCACGACCTATACCGTCATCGGCTATTTCCTGCCGTTCCACATCGAGCGGTTGAAGCGCCAGTTTCCGGGCATTGACATCCAGTTGTTCGAACTCAACCGGGAATCGGTCGAGGAGGGATTGCTCACCAACCGCTACGACATCGCCGTCATGTTGACGTCGAATATCCTCAACCCGGAACTGATGACAGAAAAACTGCTGAGTTCGCAGCGTCGTCTCTGGTTGCCGACGCGCCACAGGCTGCTTGAAAAGGACAATGTTGGTCTCAGGGAAGTCTCGGAAGAAGACTATATCATGCTGACCGTGGACGAGGCGTCGCACAGCACACTGAAATACTGGAGCCAGTCGGCCTATCTGCCGAAGATCACGCTTCGCACCTCCTCCGTCGAGGCCGTGCGCTCACTGGTGGCCAATAGTCAGGGGGTCGCGATCCTATCTGACATGGTGCATCGGCCCTGGTCTCTGGAAGGCCGGCGGATCGAGACCATCTCGCTGGTCGACCCGATCCCCTCCATGGATGTCGGCCTCGCCTGGCGGCGCAATGCGGAATTCACGCCGGCGATGGATGCTGTCCGTTCATATTTCCGCCGATCGTTCAATATTCCCGAATAGATGCGGCGTTGGATCTTGCGCGCCAATCGGCGGCTGATTGAGACGAGCCAGTCAAATCACTGGCTCGGCCTTTGACCGGAGGGCGGTCGCGGGTTTCGCGCGAGGGGATCAGGACGATGTCTGCCCTGACGGCGTCGATCAGACCTGCACGAAATGGCCGGTGGTGACTTCACGGTATTCGCGGCGGGGTGGTTCGTAGCCGGCCGGACGCACAGGGCTTTTCAATTCCTCTATGGCCGCACTGCGCCTCAAGCCACGACGCTCGGGGTCGGGAACCGGCACCGCCGCCATCAGCTTCTTCGTGTAGTCGTGCTGCGGACTGTCGAAGATTGCGGCTCTTGGTCCGATCTCGACGATTTCGCCGAGATACATGACAGCGACCCGGTGGCTGATCCGCTCGACCACGGCCATGTCATGGCTGATGAACAGGAAGGCGAGATTGAACTCTTCCTGCAGGTCCATCAGGAGGTTGCAGACCTGCGCCTTGATCGAGACATCCAGCGCCGAGACGCTTTCGTCGGCGACGATCACCTTCGGATTGAGCGACAGGGCGCGGGCGATGGCGATGCGCTGGCGCTGACCGCCGGAGAATTCGTGCGGATAGCGGCCCATCATCTCCGGGGCAAGGCCAACCTTGCGCAGCAGATCCGCGACCTTTTCGTTGGCCTCCTGCCGGCTGCCGAGACGGTGTTTCAGATAGGGCTCGGCGATGGTCGCTCCCACCGTCATGCGTGGGTTGAGACTTGAGAAAGGATCCTGGAAAATCATCTGCACGCTGCGGCGCATGGCCCGCAGGCCTGGTTGATCCAGCGACAGGACATCGTAGCCGTCGAGATGGATCTCGCCGCTCTTCGGCTCGACAAGCCGGGTAATGGAGCGGCCGGTCGTCGATTTGCCGCAACCGGATTCCCCGACGATCGACAGCGTCTCGCCCTGGAAGAGTTCGAACGAGACGTCCTCAACGGCATGCACGGCCCCGGTCTGGCGACCGAACAGGCCGCTGCGGATCGCGAACCGCGTCACCAGATTCTTGACAGACAGCACCGGCGTTTTCCGGGTATCGACCGTATCGGCCACCTCCAATGGAACGCTCGCCTCGCCAGAGCCGATATCGACGATCGGAAATCGCAGGGGCCAGGCATGCGTGTGCATCGAGCCGAGTCTCGGTACGGCGGCCAGCAGCGCGCGCGTGTAGGGATGCTGACCGCGATGGAAGACGTCGGCGGTCGGGCCCTCTTCGACCACGTCCCCACGCAGCATGACGATGGTGCGGTCGGCAATTTCGGCCACGACGCCCATGTCGTGGGTAATGAAGAGAACGGACATGCCTTCCTCTTCCTGCAGTTCCTTGATCAGGTCGAGAATCTGTCCCTGGATTGTCACATCGAGCGCGGTCGTCGGTTCGTCGGCGATCAGCAGATTAGGGCGCGAGGCAAGCGCCATGGCGATCATGACGCGCTGGCGCATGCCGCCGGAATACTGGTGGGGATAGTCGTCGAAGCGCCCGGCGGCGTTGGGAATACGCACCTTTTCCAGCATGCGGATCGTCTCAGCGCGGGCCTGCGTCTTCGACATGCCCTTGTGCCGCGTCAGCACTTCGGAGATCTGCCGCCCGATCGTGAAGATCGGGTTGAGGCTGGTCATCGGCTCCTGGAAGATCATGGCGGCCTCGTTGCCGCGGACTTTCTGCATGTCCTTTTCCGAGAGCGCCAGAATATCCCGGCCGTTCAACAACACGCGGCCTTCGACGCGGCTCGTGTCCGGGGCCAGCAGGCGCATGATCGACAGTGAGGTGACGCTCTTGCCGGATCCGGATTCGCCGACGATGGCAACGGTTTCGCCGGCCTTCACGTCGAAGGAGATGTTGCGCACCACGGAGCGCCATTGGCCGTCGACCAGGAAGGAGGTTGTCAGTCCCTCGACGGAAAGAACGGGGGGCATCTCGGCATGGGTGGCGGCTGCTGTCGTCATGGGGCTCATGGTTTGCCTGCTCCGGTCATGCGTGTGGCTCAGGTTCACACGGGCTTCAGCGGCGTTGCGAAGGAAGGTGAGGGACGCCCTTCAGCAACGCGGGTTGCCTCCAGTGCGGCGATCTTGCGGTCGATCTCCGTGCGGTCCGTCAGTCCGTGGGGGTTCTCGCGGGTCGGCATAGTCTCCGCGACATGCAGGAAGCGCTCCTGCGCCACGGCATAGAGACGGTGCAATTCGCGCAAGGGATCGGCGTGGTCGTCGGCGCGTATGTCGAGCCAGGGATAGTCCTGGTCCCGGTAGATCACGAGCGCAGCCGACTGCTTGCCGCGCTTGTCACCGCCGGCCGCCTCGCCGGCGTCCATGGCCACCAGCAAGCGCTCGGCAAAAGGCGCATCGGCCAGCGCGTTGTAGACGCGCAGCGTCTCGGCGATTACCTGCGGACCGGCCAGCATATTTCCGGCGACTGACACATTTTCGTTGACAATATGCCCGGCCCATTCGACGCACTTGGATCCGGTGAAGGCTGCATTGCGCCCCGCCCTGTCGATCAAATGCAATTGACGCTGCTGGCACCCGTCGTCGCGGGTCGTCAACAATGAAATGATCTCCTCGGGCGAACGGCCTTCGGCGAGCNNCTAAAGGGGACTGATGAAGGCCTGGGTGGCGATGGCGCCCACCCGGCCGCGAATATGAGGAACGGTGGCGCCGACCGCGAAGAAGCGGCTTGCCACCGCCACGCCCAGATGGCCCGTCTGCGGATCGCGTGCGACAATCGACCAGGTCATGACTATCTCCCTATTGCATAGGCTTGCATGAGACGCGGCGTCGCTGCTGCACGCAGCAAACCGTCCGCATCTCTCCTGGCCGCGGTCAGTCGACCGACGGTCCAGGGATCGGCTGCTGTGATCTGATGGCCCATAGCGGCCAGTCTGGAGATCACGTCACTGCCGATATTACTTTCAATCATCAGGTTTCCGGGCTGGCTTGTGCGCGGGTAGAAGGAGCCCGGGAAATGCGACGTGTGGAACAGCGGCATGTCGATTGCCGCCTGCAGGTTCCGCTTGTGATGAACGTAGCGCAGGAAGAAGGAGAGCTGCCACTGATCCTGCTGGTCGCCGCCGGGCGTGCCGAAGGCGAGCGTCGGACGGTCCTCGAAAAGCGCGATCGACGGCGTCAGCGTCGTGCGCGGGCGCTTGCCGGGTGCCAGCGAGGTCGGCAATCCGGGCTTCAGCCAGAACATTTGGGCACGCGAATTGAGGCAGAAGCCGAGACCCGGAACGATGGGTGAGGATTGCAGCCAGCCGCCAGACGGAGTCACGGACACCATGTTGCCTTCGCGGTCGATGACGTCGATATGGACGGTATCGCCGCGTTTTTCGGTCAGGTGCGACATGGTCGGCTCGTAGACCGCGCCGGTGCCGGACATGCCGGCCAGCATTTCCATGGTGAGATCGTATTGGGTCTCGTAGCCCGGCAATCTGCCCGGACGGAGCGTCATCGACGCCTGCGAGGAGATCAGCTTGCGCCGCTCGTCGTTGTACCTGTCAGACAACAGCCGGTCCATTGGGACGGTGGCGAAAGCCGGATCGCCGTAATAGACCTCACGGTCGGCATAGGCGAGCTTCATCGCCTCGACGACCGTGTGGACGAAGTCGGCGCTGCCGGGGTCCATGGCGGCGATATCGATGCCCTTCAGGAGCGCCAGCGACTGTAGAAGCACCGGACCCTGGCCCCATGGGCCGGTCTTGGCGATGGTCCAGCCGTGATAGTCATAGGTCTGTGGTTCTTCGACCGTGGCGCTCCAGCCGGCCATGTCGCTGGCTGTCAGCACGCCCTTGTGGCGGCTGCCGCTGGCATCCATGACTTCGGCGGTCTTCAGGTAGGTGTCGATCGCCTCGGCCACGAAGCCGCGGTAAAACGCGTTGCGGGCCGCCTCGACCTGGTTTTCGCGACCCCTGGCGCTTTCTGCCTCTGTGACGATGCGCTGCCAGGTTGCTGCGAGGACCGGGTTTCGGAACAGGGTGTGCGGCTCTGGTGCCGCTCCGCCGGGCAGCCAGGTTTCATGGGAGGTCGGCCACTCCTTTTCGAAGAAGTCCGACAGTCCCTTTATGGTTGCCGAAACGCGCGGCAGTACCGGGTGGCCGTGCTCGGCATAATGGATCGCGGGTTCCAGCACATCGCGGACAGACATCGTTCCGTAGTCGCGCAGCATCAGCATCCAGCCATCGAAAGAGCCGGGGATGACCGTTGCGAGCAGGCCGTCACCGGGAATGAGCGAAAGGCCTTCGCTGCTGTAGTGCTCGATCGTGGCTCCGGTCGGCGCCGGTCCCTGTGCGCATATCACCTCGACCTTGCCCTTTTTCGCGGAATAGATGACGGCGGGCATGTCGCCGCCGGGTCCGTTGAGATGCGGCTCCAGAACCTGAAGCACCATGCCGGTCGCGACGGCGGCATCGAAGGCATTGCCGCCCTTTTCCAGGATGCTCATGCCGACGGCCGAGGCGATCCAGTGGGTGGAAGTCACGACGCCGAAGGTGCCGAGGATCTCCGGGCGGGTGGTAAAGTCACTCATCAACTGTTCCTTCGATATTTCTTTATGATTCCCGGGGGTCGAGCGCATCGCGCAGACCGTCACCGAGCAGATTGAAACCGATCACGACCAGGAAGATTGCCGCCCCTGGCCACATGGCCATCCAGGGTGCCTGGTCGAGGAAATTCTTCGCGACATTGAGCATGGAACCCCAGCTTGGAGCCGGTGGCTGTTGGCCAAGGCCGAGGAAGGAGAGGCTGGCCTCGGCAATGATGGCAGTCGCGACCGTCAGGGTCGCCTGCACGATGATCGGCGCCATGATGTTCGGCAGAATATATCGCGTCATGATGTCGAAATGGCCAAGGCCGATCGAGCGCGCGCCTTCGACATAGTCTTCGGTCTTGACCGCGAGCACCTGGCCGCGCGTCAGCCGCACGAAGACCGGCATGGCCGACAGACCGATCGCGATCATCGCATTGGTGAGGCTGGGACCGAGAAAGGCGGCAAGGGCAATGGCCATGATCAGAAACGGCAGAGCCAGGAAGGCCTCCGTGACGCGTGATATCACCTGATCGACCCATCCGCCGAAATAGCCGGAGATCAAGCCGAATGGAACGCCGATGGCGATGGCGATGGCGACCGAAAAGATACCGGCCATGAGCGAGGCTTGCGCCCCCCAGATCATGCGGGAGAGGATATCGCGGCCGATCTCGTCGGTGCCCATCCAATGGGCGGCGGATGGCGCCTTGCGAATGGCGGTCCAGCTGGTGGCGAGGGGATCGGCGATCGGCAGAAGCGGGGCGGCGATCGCAAGCGAGGTGAAGAACACGATGATGGCGAGGCCGACAAGGGCGCTTCTGTTGGCCTTGAGTTTCCGCCAGGCGCGATTGCTGCTCTTGGCCGGTGCCGCAACGGCAAGGGCGGTCTGGTCGAGCGCGGTCATAGGTTGGCCCTCATGCGTGGATTGAGGAGGACATAGAGCACGTCGGCCACGAGGTTCATCAGGATGAAGCCGATGGCAGTGCACAGAACCACGCCCTGGACGACGGCGTAATCGCGGTTGAACACGGCATCGACGATCAGCTTGCCGAATCCGGGAATGGTGAAGATCTGCTCTGTGAGGACAGCGCCGGCCAGAAGCTCGCCGAACAGAAGCGCGCTGAGCGTCACGATCGGCAGCAGCGCGTTGCGGAAGGTATGGCTGAGGATGACGACCCGTTCCGACAGCCCCTTGGCGCGCGCCGTGCGAATGTAGTCCGCCTTCATGACACCCAGCATGGCCGAGCGGGTATGCCGCATCAAGGTGGCGGCAAGCGCCGTGCCAAGGACGAAGGAGGGCATGATCATGGTCTGGATCGAGCGCACGGGGTCGACGAAGATCGATTCGTAACCGGAGGCCGGCAACCAGCCGAGTCTCACCGAGACCAGCAGGATCAGCATGATGCCCAGCCAGAAATTCGGGATGGAGAGGCCTGACAACGCGATGATGTTGGCGACATAGTCGATGACGGTATTCTTCTTGACAGCCGCCAGGATGCCCATCGGCACGCCGATAATGAAGGCGAAGATCATCGACATCACCGCGAGCTGGATGGTGACCGGCAGCTTCTCGCCGATCAGTTCCAGCACCGGCTGGTTGGTGCGCAGCGACATGCCGAAATCGCCCTGCAGCACATTGGCGATCCAGTGGCCGTATTGGTAGATGACGGGATCGTTGAGGCGGTATTTCTCCCGCAGGAATTCTAGGACCTGCGGATCGCGCTCTTCGCCGGCCATGGCAAGGGTCGGGTCGCCCGGCAGCAGTTTCTGCAGCGAGAAGACGAAGATCGATACGATCAGCAGCGTCGGTATGGCCACGAGCAGCCGTTTTCCGATGTAGATATGCATGGGCGCACGGTCCTGGATTGCGGGATCGCCTGCGGAGCACTGGTGCTCCGCAGGCAAGCTTGGACAAATCAGCCCTTCTTGACGCCGAGCAGGCGGATCATGCCGTCGGGCGACGGAACGAAGCCGGTGACGTCTTTCTTGATGGCCCAGATCCAGGACTGATGGCCGAGATAGATGACCGGCAGATCCTCATCGAGGATCTTGGCGGCAGCATCGTATTTTTCCTTGCGGACCGCTTCGTCGGTCGAAGCGCGCGCGTCATTGAGGAGTGTGTCGACTTCCGCGTTGCAATACTTGGCGTCGTTGATACCGCCCTTGCAGGTGACGAACTGGTGCAGGTTGCCATCGGGATCGATGCGGCCGGACCAATCCGAGCGGCTGAGCTGAAAATTGCCGGCGGTCTGTTCGGAAAGCAGGGTGGCGAATTCGGTCGCCTTCAGCGAAACCTTGAAGCCGGCTTCGGCGACCATCGACTGCACGACCTGCATCATCTGGGTCACGACCGGGCTGTTCGCGTGCTGCAGCTCGATATCGAGCGTTTCATGCCCTGCCGCCTTCATCAGCTCCTTGGCCTTGGCGATGTCGCGGACGGGGACGGGGATCTCCTTGTTGAACCAGGGACTTGTCGGCGGATAGGGCTGGTTGCCAGCCATGGCCGTTCCCTCGAAAACCACCTGGCTCAGCGCCTCGCGGTCGATGGCGAGCGAGAAAGCCTGGCGCAGGCGCTTGTCCTTGCCAAACGGGTTGTCGGCGCGCGGCCCATTGGCGATGTTGACGTACATGGCCATGTAACCGATGCTGACGGCATCCGCGTAGGTGAGGGCGGCGTCGCTCTTGACCGACGCGGCATCGGTTGCAGCCAACCGCTCGATCATGTCGAGTTCGCCGGAGCGCAGGTTGGCGAGACGCACGGTGGAATCGGGGATCGGCAGATAGGTGACCTTGTCGATGAAGACCTTGTCCTTGTCCCAGTAGTCGGCGAACTTCTCAAGGACGATACGGTCCTGCTGCACGCGCTCGACGAATTTGAACGGGCCGGCGCAGACGGGCTTCGAGCCGAAATCGGCGCCCAGTTCCTTGGCGGCCGTCGGCGAGACGATCATGCCGGCACGGTCGGAAAGCTGCGCGAGAAGCGTGACGTCCGGCGCCTTCAGGGTGAACTTGACTTCGTAATCGGCGGTGGCTTCGACCTTCTCCACCGAGCTCAGCTCGCTTTTGCGGCGCGATTCCGGAAGCGTCATGTTGCGTTCGATGGTGGCGACGACAGCGGCTGCGTCGAGCGGCGTCTCGTCATGAAACTTCACGCCCTCGCGCAGCTTCATGGTGAGTTCCTTGCCGTCGGCGGACCAATTCCACTCGGTTGCGAGCTGCGGCACGATCTTGAGGTCCGGCGAGACATCGACAAGCTTGTCGCACATGGCGGTGTAGACGATGCGGCCGACAAAGGTGCGGGATTGAGCGGGGTCAAGTACGTCGGCATCGTCCGCGAGGCCGATGCGCAGTTCGGCGGAGAGGGCAGGCGTTGCCAGCAGCGCGCTTGCCAAAAGCAGGGTGGAAAGACGGGACAGTATCTTCATGGTCGAAAAATCCTCTGGTCTGGTTTTCTGTTCTTCATGGGTGCCGCCGGTTATTGCTCCGGCGTTCAGGTCGGTCCGGCCGCGGCCGGAATGCAGGTCTCAGGACACTTCGCCGAGCGGGTCACCCTCCAGATGGTCCATGGAGGTCTGGCGGATCAGCCGCTCCTGCAGCATCAGCAGATGCTGGCGCATGGCTTCGCCAGCTTTTGCCGGATTGCGCGATGCAATGGCATCGATGATCGCTGTGTGTTGGGCGCTGGAGATGTTCATGGTATTGGCGCTGCTGCGGGCGCGCTCGCGGATCGACTGCCAGGCGTCATCCTGACGGACCCGGTTGATGACGTCGAAGATCGACAGGAACAGTTGGTTGCCTGCCGCCTGGGCAATCTGCCGATGCAGCGCTCCATCCCAGAGCTCCTTGGCATCGGCATCCTCGCTGCCAAGGATCTTCTGGGCGAGTTCCCGCATACGGTCGATATCACTGCCCTTCGCGCGAAGGGCGGCCAATTGCGCAAGCTGCGGCTCGATCCGCAAGCGAACTTCCATGATTTCCATGAAGTTGGTTCCGGCCACGATGGTCTCGAGCTGGTCGTTCCACTCGTGCGGCTTCTGGCCGACATAGGTGCCGGACCCCTGCTTGCGCCAGATTGCGCCCTCCGCCTCCAGAACCTCCAGTGCGCGGCGGATCGCCCGGCGGCTCAGGCCAAGCTTTTCCGACAGCGTGCGCTCGGTCGGGAGTTTCCCGTCTGCCGCGACGTCACCGTGCCGAATAAGGTCCCGCAGCTTTTCAAGAGCGTAGTTCGAGTTTTCCTTGGGCGATGAGTCTGGCATGATTGGTCCGAACCAATTTCCGATTGGTTCAGTGAATGCCGATTTCCGGCGACCGTCAAGACGAATATTGTGCAAATATTTGAGTGCACAATAATGGGGCAGTTCGAGGCGGATTTGCTCAGAACGGGCGCATCATTGGCCTGTCGAAGCGAACTGTTGGCAGTGCCGCGCTAGTGTGCGGGGATGGCATGCCTGTCATCTGGTTCAGATGACTTGAAGATTGCCCCCTTCAGTGTCTGATCCGCTTCCGAGCGAAATTGCAGGCGATGGTTGTCCCCGCACCACGGCGGCTGGAGTGCTTGTGCCGCCGCCCACAAGGGTCTTTGTGTTTTGGGCCCCTGAAACGGCAGCCGTGAACTCGGCCTATGAATGCCCGGTCAAACCACGAAACGAAGCATGCCTCTTGCGCGTCGGGTTGTTTCGGGTTCTTGATATGCATCAAGCCTTTCCGGTCGCGTGGTGATTAAGTTCAGATTGGCTGAAGCGATAGTGGCTCCCCTTGGAAGGGTATGACGCTCTATCTTGATGACGCGCCTGTGGCTGCCATGCAAAGCATCGCATACCAGCATTAAATTCTTCAACTGAAGGAACGCCGACATGGTTACTGCGAACGTAGCAACTTCCTCTTCTGCGACCGAGAAAGCATCCGGCAAGCTCGGCCTTGTGCCGCTTGTGGCACTCGTCGTTGGCTCGATGATTGGCGGTGGCGTATTCAGCCTGCCGCAGAACATGGCGAAGGGAGCTTCTCCGGGGGCTGTCATCATCGGCTGGCTGATCACAGGCATCGGCATGCTGGCGTTGGCCTTTGTTTATCAGAGCTTGTCGACGCGCAAGCCGAAGCTGGATGCCGGTCCCTACGCCTATGCGCGCGCCGGCTTCGGCGACTTCGTCGGCTTCAACAGCGCCTGGGGATACTGGCTGAGCGCCTGGCTCGGCAACGTGTCCTATGTTGTCCTGATCTTCGGCGCGCTCAGCTATTTCTATCCGGCCTTCGGGGCCGAGGGAAATACCATACAGGCGATTATCGGCGCGTCGATCGTGCTGTGGGCGACCCATGCGCTGATCCTCATGGGCATCCGCCAGGCTGCGATCTTCAACGTCGTGACAACGATCGCGAAGCTGGCGCCGATTGCCCTCTTCATCGTCATTGTCATGGTCGCCTTCAATCTGCCGAAGTTCGATTTCGATCTATGGGGCGCAGCCACGCCCGACCTCGGCAGCGTCATGGCGCAGGTCAAGAGCACGATGCTGGTAACCCTCTGGGTCTTCATCGGCATTGAAGGTGCCAGCGTCGTTTCGGGCCGCGCGGCAAAGCGCTCCGACATCGGCCGTGCCACGATCATCGGCTTTGTCGTGGCGCTCGCCGCCTATCTGCTTGTCTCGCTTCTGTCCTTCGGCATCATGACCCAGCCGGAGCTTGCGGCACTGCCGGCCGCGGCCTCCATGGCGAATGTTCTCGAACAGGTAGTCGGGCCCTGGGGCTCGGTGGTGGTGCGGATCGGGCTTGTCGTCTCCGTGGCCGGCGCATTCCTGAGCTGGACGCTTTTTGCCGCCGAGATTCCATACCGCGCGGCGCGTGAAGGCATTCTGCCGGACGTATTCGCGATCGAAAACAAGAATGGTTCCCCGTCCGGGGCGCTGTGGATCACCAATATCCTGGTCCAGCTCTTCCTGATCGTCACCTTCTACGCGAACTCGACCTATCTCGCGCTCTTCTACATCGCCTCGGCGGCCATCCTGGTCCCCTATGTGCTATCCGGCGCCTATGCGTTGAAACTCGCGATCACAGGAGAGGGCTACGGGGCCGGGGAGGGACGGGGCCGCGACATGTTTACCGGGGCACTGGCCACGGTCTATGGCATCTGGCTCATCTATGCGGCCGGTCCCAATTACCTCTTCATGTGCGCGCTGCTCTATGTCGTGGGGGTGCCTGTCTATTGGTGGGCACGGCATGCACGCGGCGAAAAGGCCTTCTCCGTCATCGAAGCCCTGATAGGTCTGGGCATCGTGGTCGCGGCGGCTGCTGCCGGCTATCTGATGTGGACTGGGGCGATCAGCGCCTTGTAACCGTCTCGAGCATGGGAACACCACGATGAACGCAACTTCACAACTCGGCGTGCATTCCGAAACCGGCAAGCTGCGGCAAGTGATCGTCTGCCGCCCGGGGCTCGCCCATCGACGCCTCACGCCCGCCAATTGCCAGGAACTGCTGTTTGACGACGTGTTCTGGGTCAAGCAGGCTCAGAAGGACCATGACGTCTTTTCCGGCCTGATGCGCGACGATGGCGTCGAGGTGCTGGATGTCAACGTGCTTTTGGCCGAAACGCTGGATCTGAAAGACGGCCGGGCCTGGGTGCTGGACCAACGCGTCAACGCGGATCAGGTCGGCGTGGGCATGATGGAGGAACTGCGCGCCTGGATGGACGAACTGCCCGGTGCCAAACTGGCCGAGTATCTGCTCGGCGGGCTTGCGGCGAACGATCTTCCGTTCAAGCCGGCTGGCCTGTTCGGCAGCTATCTCGGCCATCATGGCCTGATCCTGCCGCCCTTGCCCAACGCCCTGTTTACCCGGGACAACTCGTGCTGGATCTACGGCGGTGTGACGGTCAATCCGATGTACTGGCCAGCCCGTCGGCCGGAGACGCTGCTCAACACCGCGATCTACAAGTTCCATCCGAAATTCGCCGGCAAGGTCGAGATCCATTGGGGCGACCCGACCAAGGAGCATGGACTGGCGACGTTGGAAGGCGGCGACGTGATGCCGGTCGGCAACCGCACCGTGCTCGTGGGGATGGGAGAACGATCGTCGCCACAAGGGATCGGGCAACTCGCCGAGGCGCTGTTTGCCAAGGGCGTCGTCGATCGCGTGCTGGCCTTCCGCATTCCGAAGTCGCGTGCGGCCATGCATCTGGATACGGTGTTCACCCTGTGCGGCGGCGACGTCGTGACGACCTTCAAGGAGGTCGCCGACGAACTGGTCTGCTATGACATAAGGCCGGGCGAAGGTAAGGCGCCGCTGTCCTTCCGCCACGACCCGCGCCCGATCTTCGACATCGTCGCCGAGGTGCTCGGCTACAAGAAGCTTCAGGTCGTGCCCACCGGCGGCAATACTGACGAAGAGCGTGCGCGCGAGCAGTGGAACGACGGCAACAACGTGCTGGCGCTGCGCCCCGGCGTGGTGATCGGATACGACCGCAACGACGACACCAACGCCGCGCTGAAGGCCGTGGGCATTGAGGTTCTGGCTGTTCCTGGCGCCGAGCTTGGCCGTGGCCGCGGCGGCGGACATTGCATGAGCTGCCCGACTATTCGCGACGCGATCTGATCTCAAGGGGTAATCACCATGGCTTTCAATCTCAAGAACCGCAGCTTCCTCACGCTTCGCGACTACACGCCGCGCGAGATCGCCTTCCTGCTGAAGCTCGCCGCCGACCTCAAGACCGCCAAATATGCCGGAACCGAGGTTCCCAAGCTTCAGGGCC
>DBUL01000043.1:0-292 GCA_002307905.1 Rhizobiaceae bacterium UBA1291 | reverse complement strand
CTGACCAACGAGTTCCACCCCACGCAAATCCTCGCGGACTTCCTGACGATGCAGGAACATGTTGAAAAGCCGCTGCATCAGGTTTCCTACGTCTTCATCGGCGATGCGGGCAACAATATGGGCGACAGCCTGCTGATCGGCGGGGCCAAGATGGGCATGGATGTGCGGCTTTGCGCGCCGAAGGCGTGCTGGCCCTCGCCAGAGATCCAGGACCAGGCCCGGGCGGTCGCCAGCGAGACCGGCGCGCGGATCATGATTACCGAGGATACCGATGCCGCGGTGAAAGGCGTCG
>DBUL01000073.1:12024-12622 GCA_002307905.1 Rhizobiaceae bacterium UBA1291 | reverse complement strand
TCAATGACAGCCACAACAACCGACAAGCATAGGGAAGGAACTTAACATGCGCGTCTATTATGATCGTGATGCCGATCTCAATCTCATCAAGGCCAAGAATGTCGTCATCGTCGGCTACGGCTCCCAGGGTCGCGCCCATGCGCTGAACCTCAAGGATTCGGGCGCCGCCAACGTTGCCATCGCGCTCAAGGCCGGTTCGCCGACCATCAAGAAGGCCGAAGCCGACGGCTTCAAGGTCATGACCGTGGCCGACGCCGCCAAGTGGGGCGACCTGATCATGATGGCGACCCCGGACGAACTGCAGGCCGATATCTACAAGGCCGACATCGCCGGCAATATCCGCGACGGCGCTGCCATCGCCTTTGCCCACGGCCTCAACGTTCACTTCGGCCTGATCGAGCCGAAGGCTTCGCTCGACGTCGTCATGATCGCGCCGAAGGGCCCGGGCCACACGGTTCGCGGCGAATACCAGAAGGGCGGCGGCGTTCCCTGCCTCGTTGCCGTTCACCAGAACGCTTCGGGCAATGCGCTCGAACTGGCGCTTTCCTACGCCTGCGGCGTCGGCGGCGGCCGTTCGGGCATCATCGAGACCAACTTC
>DBUL01000073.1:3635-12011 GCA_002307905.1 Rhizobiaceae bacterium UBA1291 | reverse complement strand
ATCGCCACCATGAACTACTCGATCTCGAACACCGCCGAATGGGGTGAATACGTTTCCGGCCCGCGCATCATCACCGCCGAGACCAAGGCCGAGATGAAGCGGGTTCTCACCGACATCCAGACCGGCAAGTTCACCTCGGACTGGATGCAGGAATACCGCGCCGGCGGCGCCCGCTTCAAGGGCATCCGTCGTCTGAACGACAGCCACCAGATCGAGGAAGTCGGCACCAAGCTGCGCGCCATGATGCCGTGGATCGCCAAGAACCAGCTGGTCGACAAGTCGGTCAACTAAGGCAGTAGCCACTAGGCAGTAGGATTTGAGGGCCGGGGAGGGCAACTTTCCCGGCCTTTGCTATGCACGCTTGGTGCAAAAAATGACGTTCGGCACATGCTCGAGGCGCCTGGGCAATTGGGGGAAATCGCGTCGCGGGTCGGAAAACCCTTTCGTTGGTCGGTACGATAGGTCAGCATTATTGACATATCTTCTCTCGTGGGTCATTTTGACCCTCAACGATAAAATGCCGAGGAAACCCCCGTGCTGAATTGGGAACATGTCTTTGCGACGCGCATGGCGCACATGCGCGCCTCCGAAATCCGCGAACTGCTGAAGCTTTTGGAGCGGCCCGACATTATTTCGTTTGCCGGCGGCATTCCCGATCCGGCGCTATTTCCCGATGAGGCATTCAAGGCGGCCTATGCCGATATTTTCAGCGGCGACCAGGCAGCGGCCGCGCTGCAATATTCGGTCAGCGAAGGCTACAGGCCGCTGCGCGAATGGCTCAAGGTCGAGATGGAGAAGGTCGGCATTCCCTGCTCGGTCGACAATATCTTCATCACCTCCGGCTCGCAGCAGGCGCTCGACTATCTCGGCAAACTGTTCCTGTCGCCGAAGGACACGGCCCTCGTCACCTGGCCGACCTATCTAGGCGCCTTGCAGGCCTTCAACGCGTACGAGCCGAACTATGACCAGCTGACGCTGACGGGCAACCGCACGCCCGAGAGCTACAGGGCCGCTGCTGAGAACCTCGGCGGGGCGGTGAAGTTCGCCTATCTCTCGGCCGATTTTTCCAATCCGACCGGCGAAACGGTCGACAGGGCGGCGCGCGAGCGGCTGCTGGAGCTCGCCGAAGACCTCGAAATCGCCGTTATCGAGGACGCGGCCTACCAGACGCTGCGTTATGACGGCGAGGCGGTCCCGCCGATCCTTTCGCTCGAAATCGCCGAAAAAGGCTCGATCGAGGACACGCGCACCGTCTATTGCGGCAGCTTCTCCAAGACGCTCGCACCGGGCCTGCGCGTCGGTTTTGTCGTCGCCAACCAGACCGTCATCCGCAAGCTGGTGCTGATGAAGCAGGCGGCCGACCTGCATTCCTCGTCGATCAACCAGATCGCCATCGCCCATGTCGCCGAGCGGCATTTCGATGCGCAGGTCGCCAAGATCCGGACGGCCTATCGTGCGCGCCGCGATGCCATGCTCAAGGCGCTGGCAACCTACATGCCGGCCGGCACGACCTGGACCAAGCCGGAAGGCGGCATGTTCATCTGGGTGACGCTGCCGGAGGGCATGGACGGGGCCGAACTGCTGGCCCGCTCGGTCGAGACCGAAAAGGTCGCCTTCGTTCCGGGCCAGGCCTTCTTCGCCGACCGGTCGGGCGCCAATACGCTGCGGCTGTCCTTTTCCTGCGCCAACGAAGAGATGATCGACGAGGGCATCCGACGGCTTGGTCGGCTCATCAGCGGAGCGAGCGCCGTGGCCGCCTGAGGACCGTGGAGGTCGTCATGCAGCGGCGGTGGCATGGACGCCGCCCCCGTGCCTGATCGTCTGGCACGTCCGCGCCCCATCTTCCAGGCCGACTTTCAGCCGGTCCGCACCGCTGCGGTGCCGCCGCTGCTTAACCTTGTTCGAAGAAACCGGCCGGGCGAGCACAGCCCGGCGTTGAAGAGGCACGGGGTTGCGTGACATGCTAACGGCGAGGATGGGAGACCGAGGGGATTTCATGCGGTTCCTGGCATTCGACGGCTTGAGAGGCTTGTTTTCGCTGCTCGTGGTTCTGGCGCACGTGCCGGCGGCGACGGTGCTGCGCCAGTCCGGCCTGAGCGCGACGGGCGACACGCTCGTCGACCTGTTCTTCGTCTTCAGCGGCTTCGTCATCGTCGCCGGTTACGAGAAGCGGCTGCTTGACGGATACGGCACGGGCCGCTTCCTGGTCGAGCGGCTCGGGCGTATCTATCCCATCCACTTCGTCATGCTGATGGTCTTCATCGTCACCGAGATCGCGTTCGCAACCGTGCTCGGTTCGCTGGGGCAGCAGGGTAGGGTGCCCTTCGCGGGGGACAAGGCGGTGGAGGCGATCTTCACCCATCTGACATTGACCCACGCCTGGAACGTCCACGAGATGCCGACGTGGAACTTCCCGACCTGGAGCCTGTCGACGGAGTGGGCGGCCTATATCGTCTTCGCGATCGCGCTACTTGTCTTGCGCCGGCACTTTCTCGTCTTCGCAGTGGCCGGGATTGCCTTTTCCGTCTTCGTATTGGTCACGGTCGCGCCGGAGGGAATGAAGTCCTATCACGACTACGGCGTGTTTCGGTCTATCCTCGGCTTTTCGGCGGGTGCGATCGCCTATCGCGCCTTTGAAGTCTTGAACGGGCGCGAAGCCTTTTCCAGCCTTCCCAAGCCGGTATTCACGGTTCTCGAAATAACCGGGCTCGCTGGTCTGTTCGGGCTGCAGGTCATACTCGGCGCCACGGATTTCGCCGTCGCGCTGCCGCTCGTCTTCACGCTGCTGATGGTCGTCTTCGCCTATGGCAAGGGCCATGTCTCAGATCTGATGTGCAGCCGGCTGCTCGTCTATTTCGGTACGATCTCCCTGTCGATCTACGTGGTGCATGTCTGGATCATCATGCGCGCCGGAAATGTGGTGGCGCTGACCGAGCGGTTGACGGGGCTCGACCTTGTCACTTACGTCGCGGAAGGCGATGCGCGCCACCTGGAACTCACGCTCTCGCCGCTTGCGGCCAACCTCTTTGCCCTGGCCATCCTCGCAACCGTGGTGCTTGTCAGCCATTTCACCTATCGTTACGTCGAGCTTCCGGGCCAGGCGTTGTTCCGCCGTTGGGCGAAACGTCGGCCGGCCGTCGGCGGCGAACCGGGGCGGGTTACCGCAGCGACCCTCTAGGCCCGGCCGCCGTTCAGTCCCGGGCGAGCACGATGACCATGTCGTCCGGACAATACTGGATCGGAACCGAGCGGGACGGGTTGACCGTTACGCCGCCAAGATTGCGGGTGTCGGCGTCGTCTTCGCGCTGGCGGCGGTGGCCGATGGCAATCTCGCCGCGGCGCAGCGCCGCGAGCGCGATTGTGAAGAAGTTCACCGGACGATCGATCGCCACATAATCGCTCATCGGGCGCATGTAGATTTCTGAACCGTCCTCGTCGAGCAGTTCGGCAAAGATCGCCGCCATGAACTCGTTCTCCGAGGCCTGGGCAAGCATCAGGCTGACCAGCTTGTTGCTGACGACGAAGTCGTCGGCGCGAGTGACTTCGGCCAGTTCGCGGTTGCGCACGTCGGTCATCTCGCTCACCACATTGATGTGGCAACCGGCCCGCTCCGCAATCCTGCGGATATGGAGAAGGGTGATCAGCGTGCGCGTATCGGCCGNNTGTAACCCAGCACCAGGACGTGGTCGTAGCTCGGGATGTCCAGGCGATCGAGGGCGGTGCGGCTGCTGGTGTCGATCTGGTGGTGCTCGACCGCCATATTGCCGTTCGGCAGCCGCAGAACGGCCATGTCCGCCTTGAATTGCGGCGTGTCCGCGGCGATCGTCAGATGCGAGCCGGGGGTGACATAGCGGCAGAGTTCGGAGGCGATGAGCGGGCCGCGGCGGTTCCAGCCGAGCACCAAGGTCCGTTCCGGCCCGACAGGACGCTTCACCGCAGGCAGGATCGCCTCCTTGGCGAGGGTGACCTCGTTGCCCCAGGTCTTGATCGAGGCATCGTCCTCCGCGATGATCACCACCCGTTCACCCGGCTCGATCAGCCGGTTCGGGGCGGGGTTCAGGTGGATCTTGCCGGCGCGGTCGCACAGGCCGATCAGCGTGCAGTTCTCATAGGCCATGACGGCTGCGGCAAAGGGCTTGCCGTCCAGAGCGGGCTGTTCCAGCGTGTAGATCTCGCAGCCGTCGAAATCGAGCAGTTCCGAATAGACGGCCGAGAGGCCGGACTGACGGCTGGTATGGACGACGATGCGCGAGATCAGGTCGTCGGCGAGCACCATCTGCAATTCCTTGCCGCCGACGATGCGGGCGACCTCGGCATTGTGCGCGTCGCGAATCTCGGCGGCGATCATGTAGGGCTCGGGGCGGCGCTTCGGATCGTTGACCAGCGCCAGCACCGACTTGATGACCTGCGAATCCGGATCCTCGTCCTCCGGCGAGAGTACGATGATCGAGCGCGAGTTTTGCGGATTGACGATATCCAGGTCGTAGAGATCGGTCGGGTCGCCGCTGCGGCAGATGATCTTGGTGTTCTTCAGATCGGCCACCTTGGTGGCGATCTCATCCTCCATCTCGACCTTGTCCTTGTTCGCCATGATGACGATGCGCGGCCGGCGGCGACTCTGGTTGGCGATCACCAGTTCGGAAATCACGTCGAAGATCGAGGCCGACCAGTTGAGGATGATGGTGTGATCCTGTTCCAGCACGCGCGAGCGGCCCTTGCGCAGCTCGTCGAGCTTGTTCTCCAGGCCGGAGCTGATGACGCCGATCAAGGCGGAGAAGACAAAGATGCCGGCGAGCGTCACGGCGAGCGCGACGAGGCGGAAGCCCCATCCCTGGTCACCGCCCATGGTGCCGGCGTCGAAGGTGCGCATCAGCGATGCCCAGGTGCCCTCGATGAAGGAGACCGGTTCGCCGCCTTCCGGCGCGATGCCGGTAATGGCGAGAAAGGCGCCGGCCAGCGAGATGACCACCAGAGAAATCAGGGCGAGCCAGCCGATCAGCGCCACAGCGCCTCCGGCCATGCTCTTGTCGAACTCATAGCGCAAGCGCGCCCGCCAATTTCCGCCGGTGTTCATCCTGGTACTCTCGGTTCATCATCAAAGAAGGTGTGAAATCCGCCATTGCAGGAATCGCCTGCGACTTCAATCGCTCTGCGCGGAACAAGGCGAAGCCCCACCGATAAAAGTCAGGCAATTGTCCTTCATTGGGCAAGATGCGCGGGTGGATGGCGAAACGCGAGGGCTTCGCCCCCAGAGCGGGGCCGCCGCTGTCACATGACTGTCAAGCGTGTGTGGTTATGCATCGGGCCTCATTTGAAGAACGAGGATGCTTTCCATGAAGAACCTGCTTTCCGCCTTTTCCGCGCTCGTTGCCGTCGGCATTCTGGCGACCTCTGCCAATGCCGCCAATCTGGTGCTCTATACCAGCCAGCCGAACGAGGACGCACAGGCGACCGTCGACGGCTTCATGGCCGAAAATCCTGACATCAAGGTCGACTGGGTCCGCGACGGCACACCGAAGATCATGGCCAAGCTGATGGCGGAAATCGAAGCCGGTGCGCCGGCCGCCGACGTCCTGCTGATCGCCGACACAGTCACCCTGCAGCGCATGAAGGAAGCCGGCCAGCTGATGGCCTACAAGTCGCCGGAAGCTGCCAATTACGACGCCAGCCTCTACGACGCCGACGGCGCCTTTTATGCGACCAAGCTGATCACCACCGGCATCATGTACAATACCGCCGCCACGATGAAGCCGACCAGCTGGGCCGATCTCGCCAAGCCGGAAGCCAAGGGCCTCGTCGCCATGCCGAGCCCGCTGACCTCGGGCGCCGCCCTGATCCATGCGCAGACGATTGCCGAAGTCTCCGGGCTCGGCTGGGATTACTACAAGGCGCTGCAGGCCAATGGCGCGGTTGCCGCCGGCGGCAACGGTGCCGTGCTGAAGTCGGTCGCCTCGGGCGAGAAGGCCTATGGCGTCGTCGTCGACTACATGCCGATCCGCGAAAAGGCCAAGGGCGCTCCGGTCGAATTCGTATTCCCGGAAGAGGGTGTCTCCGCCGTCACCGAGCCGGTCGCCATCCTCTCCACGACCAAGAACGCCGAAGCCGCGAAGAAGTTCGTCGACTACGTTCTGTCGGAAAAGGGTCAGGAAGGCTTCCTCAAGCTTGGCTATATCCCGGCCCGCAACGGAATGTCTGTTCCGGAAGGTTTNNTCCCGGCCCGCGAGAGCATCAAGGTGCTGCCGATCGATGCAGCTTCTGCCCTCAAGGCCACGGAAGCCGATCTGAAGACCTTCTCGGGCATCTTCGGCACCAATTGATCGCACGGATCAATGGCGTATTCCCTTGCCAAAGCGAACAGCCAGCCCCGCTGGCTGTTTCCTTTTGTCGTCTCCTTCGTTGCTCTTCTGTGTATCCTGCCGCTGGCGCGGCTCGTCGCCGCCGGCATTTCCACACTGCTGTCTGGTCGCGCCCTCGACCTCCTCAAGGAGCCGGCCGTGTGGTCGGCGGCGGTCAATACGCTCAGTACGTCCTTTTTCGGCATGGTCGCTGCCGTCCTGATCGGCGGGCTATTCGCCCTGTCTCTGACGCTGGCCGACGTGCGCGGAAAATGGCTGCTTAGCTTCCTGTTCATGCTGCCGACGATGATCCCGCCGCAGGTGCAGGCGCTGGCCTGGGTCGGTATGTCCGGTCCGTCGAGCCCGTTGTTGAAAGCACTGGGCATCGCTCCGCCGATGGGAAGCCCGCAGCCGCTCTATTCGGTCGGCGGCATTGCGCTGCTCTATGGCGTCCAGCATGCGCCGCTCGTCTATCTATCATTGCGGGCCGGCCTTCTGGCGCTGCCGCGCGACGGCATCGAGGCCGCCAAGCTCGCCGGGGCCTCGCCCTTCCGTGTCCTGAAGGACATCATCCTGCCGCTGTCGCTGCCCGGCATTGTCGCCGGCGCGGCGATCGCCTTCGTCTCGGGCGTCGGCAATTTCGGCATTCCGGCGATCCTCGGCCTGCCGGCGCAGATCTATACGTTGCCGACGCTGATCTATTCGCGGCTGGCAAGTTTCGGCGGCAATACCTTCGGCGACATTGCCGTCCTGTCGGCGATGATCGGCCTGATGGCGGTGGCGGGTCTGCACATTCAGGAACGGGCGCTCAGGGGCCGGGACTACCGTGTCATCGGGCTCTCCGGCGCATCGGCGACCTTCCGTCTCGGCCGTTGGCGCTCAGCCCTCGAGGCATTCCTCTGGCTCTTGCTGCTCATCATGCTGATTGCGCCGTTTGCGGCGCTCGTCTCCGCCTCTCTGGTGCCGGCCTATGGTGTCGTGCTGTCGCTCAAGACAGCCTCGCTGTCGGCCTATGAGGAAATTCTCTTCCGCCAGACCGTGACCCGCACGGCCTTTGCCAATTCGATCTTCCTCGCGGGCACGACATCTTTCGTCCTGCTGGTCATTGGCGTGCTCGCCGGCTACACGTTGACGCGCGGCGCAAGCCGCTGGACGGGACTGCTCTCGGCGATGATCGAAATCCCCTATGCGCTGCCGGGCATTGTCATTTCCGTCGCCTTCGTGCTCGTCTTCGCCGCCCCCTTGCCCTTCCTCGGTGTGACGATCTACGGAACGATCTGGATCATTCTCGCGGCTTATCTCGCGAGCTTCCTCGCTGTCGGGCTGAAGCCGGTGGTGAGCGCACTTCGCCAGCTCGATCCCGCACTCGAGGAGGCGGCGCGGCTGTCCGGTGCGGGCTTCTACCGGCGGCTGTTCGACGTGATCGTGCCGCTGATCGCACCGGCTGCCGGTGCCTCGGTGATCCTCGTGTTCCTCATCGCCTGCAACGAATTGACCGTTTCGGCCCTTCTCTGGTCTGCCGGCACCCAGACACTGGGTGTTGCGATCTACAATCTCGACGACAGCGGTTCCTATGACCTTGCATCCGCGCTTTCCGTGCTGGTGGTGCTGATGGTCGTGGTGCTGATGCTGCTGCTCGAACTGATGGCGGCGCGGCTGCCGAAAGGGGTCGTCCCGTGGCGAAACTGATCCTGCACATGCTCTCGAAGGACTATGGTACGGGCAAGCCGGCGGTGAACGATGTCTCGCTCGACATCAGGGAGGGCGGCTTTCTGGCGCTGCTCGGGCCGTCGGGCTGCGGCAAGACGACCGTGCTCCGGATGATCGCCGGGTTCGAGACGCCGAGTGACGGTTCGATCCTGTTGGGCGAACGGGTTCTGGCCGATGCGAGTGGTGTCGTTCCGCCGGAAAGGCGCAACATGGCCATGGTCTTCCAATCCTATGCCTTGTGGCCGCACATGACGGTGGCTGACAATGTCGGCTATCCGCTGAAGGTGCGAGGGATCTCCGGCGAGCGCTACCGGGAGAAGGTGACGGATGC
>DBUL01000073.1:0-3531 GCA_002307905.1 Rhizobiaceae bacterium UBA1291 | reverse complement strand
GGTGCGGCCGCAGGATGTCGTGCTTGGCGGCGACGGCATTCCGGCGGATGTCATCGGCGTGCTGTTCGAAGGCGAGCGCTACGCGCTCAGGCTGAAGCTCGGCGACGGCCAGTTGCTGAGGGCGTACAGCCGGACCGTCTGCGCCGAAGGCGACCGGGTGGCTGTGACGATCAGCGCCGGCTGGCGGCTCTGAGATTGCGACTACGGGGCGCCGGAGCAGACCCAGCGTGTTACGGTGCAGCCGGCGCTGTGTCGGTTGCACACGCCGATCGCCTCGAGTTCAGCGCGTCGGCGATCGTTGCCCCAGCCGGAACCCCATCCGGTTGGGCCGACGGCAAGGGCGCCGCAGGCATTCTTGAACCAGATCGCCACGCGGCAATCGCGGGCGCGACTCGAGCATTCACGCATGGCCCGGCGTTCGGCATCGGCGCGCGTCGGGAAGGAATGCGACCAGCCATCGGCGCGGGTCGTGGGTGAATAGGCGATGGCGCCGAAGCTGTCGGCGAGGGCCGGAGCCGAGACGGCGAAGGCGATGGCGACCACGGCCAGGAACGAATGGATGCGACGCATGAAGATCTCCCAGGTCATGCTGATTAAGCGACCATAGGACGACAAGGGGATCTTATGGAATGGCGAATTCTGGGCTGTGCATAGAACGCCGTTGCCGCGCGGCCCTATCTTGCCGGGCGATGCCCCGCTAGGTTGGGGCGCAATTTCACGGGGACGACAAGAATGGCGCTCAGGCTAGGCAGCTTCAATATCGAGAACCTGATGACGCGGTTCGACTTCACCGGCTTTCGCAACCAGCTGCGCAAGGACCGGGTGCTCCATCTCTTCGATGTCCGCAATCAGCAAGACTACGAGCGGCTGGAGGCGGCCCGCGTCGTTGCCTCGACCGACGACACCCGCCAGCTCTCGGCGCTGGCGATTGCCGATACCGCTGCCGACATTCTCTGCCTGCAGGAGGTCGACAGCATGGAGGCGCTGAAGGCGTTCGAGTACGGCTATCTGTTCCGCATGGTCGGCTCCGGCTATCGCCACAAATATCTGGTCGAGGGCAATGACAGCCGCGGCATCGACGTCGGCGTGATGATGCGTGACGAGACGCATGACGGGGAGAAGATCGAGATCGTCGATATCCGCAGCCACGCGGCGCTGACCTATGACGACCTCGAGCTCTTCACCCCGCAGCTTGCCGCCACCGCCAAGCCCGACGACAGGATCTTCAAGCGCGATTGCCTGGAACTCGAACTGAAGATCGGCGGTCGGCCGTTGGCGCTCTACGTCGTGCATCTGAAGTCGATGAGCAACGGCCGCGACGGGGTCGACGGGAGAAGCTACAGCATGCCGGTGCGCGAGGCGGAGACGAAAGCCATCCGCCACATCGTCGAGGCACGATTCGGCAAGGGGGAGACGGCGGACAAGAACTTCGTGATCTGCGGCGACATGAACGACTATCAGGAGCGTATCGACGTGATCGGCGAGCGCCGCCAAGGCTATCGTTTTGCGCACAGCGGCAAGCTGCAAAGTGCGCTTGACGTCTTTTCCGCGGACGGTTTCGCCGAAAATGTCATGCTGCGGCGCGAACCGCTCGACCGCTGGACGCTCTACCATGCGCGTGGACCGGAGGAACAGCACCTCTGCCAGCTCGACTATCTCTGGCTGTCGCCGGCGCTCGCCCGCCGGAATGCCGGCAAGACGCCGGACATCATCCGTAGCGGCCAGCCGTTTCGTACCCCCTTTCCTCCCGGGCAGGACGTCGAGCGCTATCCGCGCATCGGCTGGGACCGGCCGAAGGCCTCCGATCACTGCCCGATCGTGATGGAGCTCGATCTCTGATGTTTGGAAAGCCCGTCGAAGATTCGGCCGGTTTGCCTGCTGCACGACCGATCTTCCCCTTGCGTGATGTGCGGCTGCGCGTGCTCGATGGCGCCCATCCGTTCCATCTTGAGAACCAGCAGGCCGCCGCGGCCAACTGGGTTGCGGAGATCGCCGCCAATCCGGCGCTCTTCGACGGCCCAATGGTGTTCCAGCACCGGCTGACCTTGCGCGAAGGGGTGGTAACGGGCGAGGGCTATGTCGTTCCCTATTCGACCTTCCTCTGGTGGCGCAGGCAGCCGCTCGGGGAAGGGGGCTATCATGTCATCGGCCTGCCGGTCATCGTCTCGGCTGATGGCGCCATCATTGCCGTCAGGATGGCCGAGCACACGGTCAATCGCGGCCAGGTCTATTGCGCGGCCGGCTCACTCGATCCGAGCGACATCGTCGACGGCCATTGCGATATCGCCGGCAACATGGCGCGCGAGGTGCGCGAGGAAACCGGTCTTGATCTTGCCGAGGCTGAGACCGACGGGCGATTTTTTGCCACCTATGGTCGGCGGCGGCTGACCGTTGTGCGGCTCTACCGTTTCGATCTCGCCGCCGCCGAGATCCTGGAACGTATCGCAGCGCATATGGCGGTCGACGAAGAGAAGGAGATTGCCGGCGCGGTCGCCATCCGCAGTGCCGATCCTGGCGCGCATTCCTACAGTGCGGCCATGCTGCCGGTTCTCGACTGGTTCTTCCAGCGAAGGCGCTGATATCGCTTGCTTGCGCGAGGGCGCAAGGTCGGGCAGTCTCGTGGCCAGATCGATCGATGTTGGCGGAGGATCCTTTGGCACGACACTATTCCATCTATGACGTGTTCACCGATCGGAAGCTCGCCGGAAATCCCCTGGCGGTGATCTACGATGGAGAGGATCTGACAGAGGCGGCGATGCAAGCGATCGCGGCGGAGATGAATCTTTCGGAGACGGTCTTCGTGCAAAAGGCCAGCAATCCCGCGCATTCCGCCCGGATTCGCATTTTCACGCCGGTGCGTGAGCTGCCCTTCGCCGGACATCCGACAGTGGGCACCGCGGTCGCGCTCGCCGAGCGGGCCTACGGCACCGGCAGCGGCGGTCTCGACCTCGTCTCGGTGCTGGAGGAGAATGTCGGGCCGGTGCGCTGTGCCGTCAGCCTGCGCGACGGAGAGGCGAGCTTTGCCGAATTCGACCTGCCGAATTCCTCGGCACGCTACGAACTTGCAGCGGACCGCCAGGGGATCGCCGACGCTCTCTCCTTGAAGGTGACCGACATAGGCTTCGAAAACCATGTCCCGTCGGTGTGGAGCGCTGGCGTGCCGTTCATGATGGTGCCGGTGCACAATCTGCGCACCATCGAGGCGCTCGATTTCGACCCGCAGCTTTGGGAACGCATCGCGCCGCTGTGCGAGGGATCGCTGACCTCGGCCTATGTCTATTGTCGCGGCGGCGTGCACCATGCCGCGAAATTCCATGCGCGCATGTTCTCCACCGACATGGGCATCGTGGAGGATCCGGCGACCGGATCGGCGGTCGCGGCATTATCCGGCGCGATCCACCATTTCGATGGACTTCCCGATGGCCATCATCCGCTGATGGTCGAGCAGGGCGTGGAGATGGGGCGGCCCTCCTACATCCATCTGCACATCGACACCAAGGATGGCGCGATCAGCCGGGCGCGGATCGGCGG
>DBUL01000076.1 GCA_002307905.1 Rhizobiaceae bacterium UBA1291 | reverse complement strand
CAGATCGGCAAGGGCATGTGGGCCATGCCCGACTTGATGGCGGCTATGCTGGAACAGAAGATCGCCCATCCGAAGGCTGGGGCGAACACCGCCTGGGTTCCGTCACCGACGGCTGCGACCCTGCATGCCACGCACTACCACCGCGTCAATGTTGCGGACGTCCAGGCGGGCCTGAAGAGCCGCCCGCGCGCCAATCTGCGTGACATCCTGTCGGTGCCGGTGGCAGTGCGCCCGAACTGGACGCCTGAAGAAATCCAGCGCGAACTCGACAACAATGCCCAGGGCATTCTCGGCTATGTCGTGCGCTGGATCGACCAGGGTGTCGGCTGCTCCAAGGTTCCCGACATCAACAATGTCGGCCTGATGGAAGACCGCGCGACGCTGCGCATATCCGCCCAGCACATGGCCAACTGGCTCCATCACGGCGTTGTCACCGAGGCGCAGATCCTCGAGACGATGAAGCGGATGGCCGTCGTCGTCGACGGCCAGAACGCGGGCGATCCCGCCTATCGGCCGATGGCCGGCAATTTCGACGGCTCGATCGCCTTCAAGGCCGCGCTCGACCTGGTGCTGAAGGGCCGCGAACAGCCGAACGGCTATACCGAGCCGGTTCTGCATCGCCGCCGCCTCGAACTGAAGGCGAGCCTCGCGGGTTGAGCCGAGCAAAGCGCAAACGAAAAAGCCGCCGGAGCGATCCGGCGGCTTTTTGCATGGGAACGCTTCGAAGCGCTTACTGCTGGACGACGACGCGGGCGCCCTTGCCCGGACGGACGCGGCTGTAGAGGTCGATGATGTCCTGGTTCATCAGGCGGATGCAGCCCGACGAGGCGGCGGTGCCGATCGAGGCCCATTCCGGCGTGCCGTGCAGGCGGAAGAGCGTGTCCTGGCCCTTCTCGTTGAACAGATAGAGGGCGCGTGCGCCAAGCGGATTGCGAAGTCCCGGGCCCATGCCGTTTTCGACATACTGGGCGATGTCCGGTTTGCGCTGGGCCATTTCCTTCGGCGGATGCCAGGTCGGCCATTCCTGTTTCCAGGCGACATAAGCTTCGCCCTGCCAGGCAAACCCCTGCTTGCCGACGCCGATGCCGTAGCGAACTGCCTTGCCGTTTGGCAGAACGTAATAGAGGAAGCGCTCGCGCGTATTGACGACGATCGTGCCCGGCCGTTCTTTCGTCTGGTAGGAGACGATCTGACGATGGAACTTTTGGTTGACCTTATTGATCGGGATCGCCGGTAGCGCGTAGCCCGCGTCCGTGACAGCCCCGTAGGAATCGGTGAAGATCTTGGCGGTTGTGGTTTCGGCCTTTGCGGGCGTGCCGGATGCGGTATCGGTCGTGGTTGTGCAACCGGTGAGGCCGATCGTCGCGACGAGGCCGATCACAGTCAAAGCATTGCGGAGGCGCATGGGAAAAACTCGTTCATTCGGGCTGGGAGATGGTGATCTCGACCATCTTTGATTATGGTTTATTTTTGATTAAAAGCGCCTTGGCAAGTGGCGGGCAGCCACCCGGTCACTCCGGCGCTGCAAAATGACCGCACATGGTTTTTTTGCAACATGCGGATCTGCTTCCTTGGACATGATTCATGACGATTCTCTCTATCGCGGTAAACAATCCATTAATCGATGGCCGCCAGTCCGAGCGGGCCATGCTGGTGCGCCGTGGCGTCCAGGTCCTGCTCAATGACATGCGGCTCGCGGTGCTGCCCGAACTGGCGCTCTCCAACGGCCGCCGTGCCGATCTGGTCGGGCTTTCGGAAAGGGGTGAGATCTGGATCATCGAGATAAAATCCTCGATCGAAGATTTTCGCGTCGACCGCAAATGGCCGGATTACCGCGCCTATTGTGACCGGCTGTTCTTTGCCACGCATCCGGACGTGCCGCTCGACATCTTTCCGGCGGATTGCGGCCTTCTGCTCTCGGATGGCTACGGCGCCCATCTGCTACGCGAGGCGCCGGAACACAAGTTGCCACCCGCCACCCGCAAGTCTGTCACCCTCGATTTTTCACGCACCGCCGCCCAGCGGCTGATGATGGCGGAATGGGCCGCGCGTGCACCGGCCCGCGACTAAAGCCCTATCTTGGAGCGCGCTTGGCGAGAATGCGCTGCAGAGTCCTGCGGTGCATGTTGAGCCGGCGCGCCGTCTCGGAGACGTTGCGGTCGCAGCTTTCGAACACGCNNCGCCGTGGCGATATTGCCGTAGCCGGTCAACACGACGATATGGGTATCGGATTTCTGCTGACGGATCACCTCGATGACATCGAGGCCATTGCCGTCACCGAGCCGCAGGTCGACCACCGCATATTTCGGTGGTGCTGCCTTCGCCTTGGCGATTCCCTCGGCGACCGAAGCGGCCATCTCCACGGCAAAGCCACGCGATTCCATGGCGCGCGCCAGGCGCCGCAGAAAGGGGGCGTCGTCGTCAACGATCAGCAGGGTCGGGTTCGGGCCCAATACGCCCTCGCCGGGTGCGCGCGAGAGGTCGGACGGAGTATTTTCTGTCATGACTGAGCATTCCTGCGGGGCGATCTTGAGCGTCACTGTGTGGTTATGGCCAGTATTGGCCAGGCGGTAAAGTCATTTTGCCGTATTCAGGCTTCCATCCGATGCCGTGGCCAGACGATCTCGACCCTGGCACCCGGCCGTTCCGCTCCGCGGTTTTCAAAGCGCAGCCGTGCCCCGGAGCGCTCGAGCAGCGTCTTGGCAATGAACAGGCCGAGCCCCAGGCCGCCCGCCTTGTCGTCGCGATGGCGATTCGTCACATAGGGTTCGCCGATGCGCTGCAGCACGTCCGGCGAATAGCCGATGCCGTCATCCTCGATGGTGATCGCCACCCTGGACGCATCGTGCTCCACAGTCACCGTGACCTTCTCACGGGCAAAATCGACGGCGTTCTCGACCAGATTGCCAAGGCCGTAGAGGATGGCAGCATTGCGGATGCCGACGGGTTCCTTGGCGCGCTCCGACTTTTCGATCAGTTCCAGCTTGATGCCGAATTCGCGATGCGGCGCCAGCACGTCCTCGATGAGCGAGGAGAGCGGCAGGTGACGCATGTGCTCCTCGCTCTCGGAGGGCAGTGTCGCGATGCGTTTCAGGATGTCGCGGCATCGCTCGCTCTGGCTGCGCAGGAGCTGGATGTCCTCGCCGAATCGTTCGTCGTTGCCGAGTTCGCGCTCCATCTCCTTGGCCACCAGGCTGATGGTGGCCAGCGGCGTCCCGAGCTCGTGTGCGGCGGCGGCGGCAAGCCCGTCGAGCTGTGAAAGATGCTTTTCCCGTTGCAGAACCAGCTCGGTTGCCGACAGCGCATCGGCAAGCAGCGTGGCTTCCTGAGAAACACGGTAGGCATAGAACGCGGCAAAGGCCATCATCGAGGCGATGGCGAACCACACGCCCAACTGCATCACCGGCTGGAGTGTCGGGGCGTCGCCCGCGTACCAGGGAAGCGGATAGGGCGAGAAGGGGAGAGCCGAAATCAGCATCATGGCCAGCGCAAAGAGCGCCAGCGCATGCCGCAGCGGCTGCGAGGCAAAGGATATGATGACAGGCACGCAGATCAGCGGGGCAAAAGGATTGGCCAGGCCCCCGGTGATAAACAGCAAGGCTCCAAGTTGTAGGAGGTCGAGGCCGAGCACCGCAAAGGCCGCAATCGGTTCGAGCCGATAGGTCGGCGGAAACCAAACGGAAAGCAGGAAGTTGGCGACCGCCAGCGCTCCGATCAGCATGGCGCAGGTGAGGAGCGGCAAGGGGAAATTCAACCCGAATGCGACGATGAGCACGGTCACGCCTTGTCCTGCGACCGCAAGCCAACGCAGCCGAACCAGAGTCTGCAAGCGCAGTCTCCGGCTTGATGGCCCGAATGGCATTGCCGTGTCCGGTGTGGTCATCCCTTCAGCCTCCTTGATGCTGTCATGTCAGGTGCCGCGCGGCTTGGCGCGGGTCGTCGGCAAGGCTTCAGCCGGATTCTCCGGCCATGGATGCTTCGGATAGCGTCCCCGCATGTCGGCCCGCACGTCTTTCCAGGAACCGGCCCAGAAACCGGGCAGGTCGCGCGTCGTCTGGATGGGCCTGTGTGCTGGTGAGGTCAACTCCAGCACCAGCGGCATTTTGCCCCCGCCGATCGCCGGATGGGTCTTGAGGCCGAACAGTTCCTGCACGCGGATTGCAAGCACGGGCTCTGTTCCGTCATAGCGGATAGGGTGGTTCTGGCCCGTGGGAGCGGTGAAATGGGTGGGCGCCAGCCGGTCGAGATCGCGTTGCAAACCATAGGGCACCAGCGCCATCAGGCCGTCGAACAGCGTGCCGGGCGACAGGTCGTCAAGCCCACGCGCATTGGACTGATAGGGCGTGAACCATTCCTCGAGGGTCTCGAGGAGTGCCGCATCCGACATGTCCGGCCAGGGTGGGCCGATCGTGCGGTGAAGAAAACCGACCCGCTGGCGCAACTGCTCGGCAGCCTTGGAAAAGGGCAGGGCACCGATCCCGACCTGCCGCATACCCTCGGCGAGTGCTGCGGCCGCGGCAGGGCCTGTCGGTCGCGCCAGGGGCGTTTCGTCTAGTACGATGGCACCGAGACGGGTGATCCGCCGCGCGCGGACCTGCCGGCTTGCAAGGTCGAAGAAGCACTCGTCGCCGCGCTGGATGGCATCGGGAAGCGTGGCCTCGATTTGCCCGCGCTGGATCTCCGCTGCCGCAAGCACGCGGCCCTGCGCCGCGCGGCCGGTCAGGTCGGCAATCACCAGCATGTCGGCGCCTGCCAGCCGCTCGGTCTCCGGGATTTCGGCACCGCGGCCATTGGCCATCACGAAGCGGCCTCGCCCGCCGCGCCTGAGCGCGATCCGGTCGGGATAGGCANNGCGAGCTTTCGGGCCGAAACGGCGCGGTCGCCGCGGTCCTGGCGGAAAAGGCGCAGCCGTTCGTCGATGTCGATGCCCGTGCCGCCGAGCCCCTGTTCGGTCAGCAGCACGGCGATTTCGGCCGCCGGCCTGGCTGCGCCCTCGTCCGCACCGGCCAGCACCATGGCGGAAAGCCGGACAGGAAGGCCGAGGTCACGCATGCGGCGACCTCTCGCGGTCATCGCGCCGGATGGGTCCAGCGCCCCGATCAGCCGAAGCAGCGCACGCGCCTCGTTCCACGCGGCGGCCGGAGGCGCATCGATGAAAGACAGGGCTTGTGGATCGAGCACGCCCCAATGCGCCATGTCGAGGACCAGGTTGGACAAGTCGCCGGACAACATTTCCGGCGGGGTAAAGGCCGGCAGCGCCGACGTCTGGCCCGCGTGCCAGAGGCGAATGGCGATGCCGGGCTCGGTTCTCCCCNNGGTCGGCCGAAGCGCGCGACACCCGAACCGTCTCCAGGCGGGTGATCCCGGTCGATGGCTCGAAGACCGGCAGGCGCTGCAGCCCGCTGTCGATCACCACCCGAACGCCGTCGATCGTGATCGATGTTTCGGCGATGGAGGTTGCGAGCACGACCTTGCGTTTTCCGGCCGGCGCCGGGCGGATGGCCGCATCCTGTTCCTTCTGGCTGAGATTGCCGTAGAGCGGCGCGATCAACGTATCGGCGTCGAGACGCCCTTCCAGCCGCTCTGCGACCCGGCGGATTTCCGCCTGTCCGGGAAGGAAGGCGAGGATCGATCCACTCTCGGTCGCATGCGCCTGCAGGATGGCCGATGTCACCGTATCCTCGATGCGTTCCCCGCCCGGCCGGTCGCGATAACGGATGTCGATCGGAAAACTCCGCCCCTCGCTGCGAATGATCGGAGCATCGCCGAGCAGGGCGGCTATCCGGTCGATGTCGAGCGTCGCCGACATGACCAGGATGCGCAGGTCCGGCCTGAGGACCGATTGCGCGTCAAGCGCCAGCGCCAGGCCGAAGTCGGCGTCAAGCGAGCGTTCATGGAACTCGTCGAACAGCACGGCGGCAATGCCGGGAAGCTCCGGATCTTCGAGGATCATCCGGGCAAACACGCCCTCGGTGACCACCTCGAT
>DBUL01000075.1:13598-13829 GCA_002307905.1 Rhizobiaceae bacterium UBA1291 | reverse complement strand
CGTCATCCCGGCGCGCGCCAGCACCTTGCGGACCGCCGGCGCCGGGCCGACCCCCATGATGCGCGGCTCAACGCCGGCCGCCGCCATGGCGACAATCCTGGCCCGCGGCACAAGGCCCTGCTCCCTGGCCATGGCTTCCGACGCAATTACCAGAGCCGCAGCACCGTCGTTGACGCCGGAGGCATTGCCGGCCGTGACGCTGAGATCTGGACCATTGACGCCCTTGAGCTT
>DBUL01000075.1:13198-13420 GCA_002307905.1 Rhizobiaceae bacterium UBA1291 | reverse complement strand
CCGCGCGGCAAATGCGTCTTGGTCTGCGCGACTTATGTTGTAATCGGCCGCAACGTTGTCGGCGGTTTCCGGCATCGAATGGGTTCCGTAGATTTTTTTCATCGCCGGATTGGGAAAACGCCAGCCGATCGTCGTGTCGTAGACCGCGTTCGAACGGGAAAAGGCCGCATCCGCTTTCGGCATGACGAAGGGCGCCCGGGTCATGCTCTCGACGCCGCCGGC
>DBUL01000075.1:7614-13172 GCA_002307905.1 Rhizobiaceae bacterium UBA1291 | reverse complement strand
CGAAGATCAGGTCATCGACCTTGGACCAATCGACGCCCGGATTGCGCTGCATCAGCGCGGCAAGCGGCAAAGCAGCGAGGTCGTCCGCCCGCACGGATGCGAGAGCACCGCCATAGCGGCCGACGGGCGTACGCACTGCATCGCAGATAAAGGCTTGCTGCATTGATTTACTCCTCCACGAGCATCAGGTCCGGCCGGCACGTCTCCAATTAGCCAACCGATCGGTCAACTTATAGCGCCAAAACATCACACTGAAAAGGATTTTGTTGATTCTTTCGTGATGTTTTAGATTGTCCGCAACGAGAAGACATTTTCATCTCTTATATTCAATTACTTAAAGACAAGCCTCCAGCGAAAGCGACTCCAGCCGTGCCAGGGTCTCGTCGGTTTCGGCGGGTAAAATGCCATCTCGCCCCTCACAAAAGGTGCCGATATAGGCATCGGCCAAGGGTGAAAGCGACCGGTAAAGCCCTCCAAAGAGCCGGCGGGCTGCAAGACCGGGCCAATCCCTGGGAAGAGCGTCCGCCGGCAGTCGTGGATCTCGCAACAGCACGGCACGGTAAACCTGAACCAGCAGAAGCCGTGCGCTCACCGCATCGGCCGGAAGTAGTGTTTCGCCCCTCTTCAGGGCCGTCATCAACGGCGTGAACAGATCGATCATCGCGCGGTATTCGTCGGCGAAGGACTGCAGGTTCCAGAGCGTTGCCGCATAATCGGCCAGCAAGCCGCCATCCTTTATCGCGTCGGCGCGGAAGGTAAGCCCGGAAAGCGGAGCATTCTCCGGATGACGGGGCCGAAGATAGAGATCCGGCCCCATGCGGCCGAGACGGAAGCGGCGCGCGACCTCGTCGGAAAGGCCCGGCACATGGTGGATGAGGAAACCGTCGGCGGCGGCCTGCGGACCGTAAAGCAGCCTCGCTGCGGCGGCGAACTCCGTCCGTGCGCCAGAGGCCAGGCGATAGTAGGACCGCCGACCATCACGCTCCCCGACCAGTTGGTCGGCCGCGACGAGACGCGAGACCGCGGTGCGCACCAGCGTCTNNCTGATCCCGAGCCGCGCGCAGATTTCCACCAGCGTGCCCATCCACAATACACCGCCACGCGGCACGACGATATCGCCGTAGATTGTGACGATCATAGCGGGCGCGCGAACGGTGAGGCGCTGCTGGATATCCGAAAGCCCATCGAAACCGCGCACTGCAAGGGTCATACTGTCTCCCGATATTCGTTCGGCCAAAACTTTGGCCGCCGTTCGGACATTACAGCATTTCCCGTGCAGTCGGTAGGCCCGTGACATTTCACGGAGATGGGTCAGGACCGTCCCCGGGGCACGGTCCCGAGAATATCTCAATGAACCGATGTGATCTGGCTTCGAGCCGGAGTTTGTCAAAAACTCCGGCCCAGGATTGTGGAATCAGCCCCGCGCCGTAACAATGGCTTCCTTCAGCCCCTTTTCGTCCAGCACGCCGGGATAGATATGCGACCCGATGACGAAGGATGGCGTGCCAACGAAATTCAAGGCGAGTGCCTGGTTGTAGTTGCGGTCGAGCAGGCCGGAAATCTTGTCACTATGCTTGTTCACTGCCGTGACGATGTCCTGCATCTTCACGCCGGCACCCGTCAGCGCTTTCTCCACCACCTCCTCAGTCAGCTTGCCGGACGTGCGCATCAGGGCTTCCATCGCCTTTTCATACTGGCCGATCTGCGCGGCGCCGAGAACGGCCTGGGCGGCGAAGATCGAAGCGCCGCCGAAGACCGGCCAGTCCTTCAGCACGAGCCGGATGTTGCCATCCTCTTCGGCGAGCTTCTTCACCGTCGGATGCGACTTCTTGCAGTAAGGGCATTGATAGTCGAAGAATTCGACGAGGGTGACGTCGCCTTTCGGATTGCCGAGGACGGGCGCATCCTTGTCGAAATAGATCTCCTCCTTGGTGACGTCCTGCGCAAACGACAGGCGCGGCATGAGCGTCGACAGGGCTACGGTGCCAAGAGTGGCGTTGATGAGAATTCTACGGGTGAGCATCAGATTTCTCCCTTTCCAGATTGTTCGGGGCCGAGCACAACGACGCGCGAGCCCTTCGGCACGCGGCGGTGCAGATCGATGATGTCCTGGTTGAACATGCGGATGCAGCCGGACGACACGGACCTGCCGATCGTCCAGGGCTCGTTGGTTCCATGGATACGATAGAGCGTGTCCTGTCCGCCCTTGTAGAGATAGAGCGCACGGGCACCGAGCGGGTTGTTGATGCCGCCGGGCAGCCCCTTGGCGAGCGGTTCGTAGCGCTCCGGTTCGCGCTTGATCATGTTCGGCGTCGGAGTCCAGCCGGGCCATTGCGCCTTGCGGGATATATCCGCCTCGCCGACGAAATCGAGGCCCGCTTTCGCGACCCCGACGCCGTAGCGCATGGCTTTTCCGTTCTCCATGACGAGATAGAGAAAACGGGCATAAGGATCGACGACGATGGTGCCCGGCGGCTCCTTGGTCTGGTAGTCGACCACCTGGCGGACATTCTTCGGCTCGATCTTCGCAACATCTACGGCCGGTATCAGGTTTCCACCGTCGTCGATCGCCGAATACATGCTGGCCACTGCCGGGTCGACCATCGCCACGTCCGGCTCGACGGCTGGCCGGGTCGTCTGGACACAGGCCGACAGGGACAGCAAGACCAAAGGCATGGCCAGGAGGCGCACCCGGCTCAAAAGCCCCAACTGGTTAGATTTTCGCATTCATATGTCCTTTTCCGCAAGCGGAGTTGCAATTCTACTGATCTGTTCCGACAGGCTCTCGCGCGAGATTTCGCCGAGATGCGAAGCGGCGAGCGTGCCGTCGGGGTGGATGAAGAGCGTCGCGGGCAGGCCCGGCGCCGCGTAGTGCCGCGACAGAAGCGAGGTCTGGTCGACGATTGCTGTCTCGATCACTATGCCGGCATCAGCCAGATAGTCTGCGACGCGGTCTGTCGCCTCACCCTGATTGGCGAAGACGAAGTCGATCTGCGGATGGCTGCGCGCCATTTCCGCCATCATCGGCATTTCGCGCCGGCAGGGCGGACACCAGCTTGCCCAGAGGTTGATGACAAGCGGGCGGCCGGCGCGCTCGGAAAGAGCGATGGAGCGGCCATCCAGCGTCACCAGCCGTGTGTCGGGGGCAGCGATCTCCCCGCTGCTTCCCAGGACGGCAAGGGTCGAGAGCCAGGCAACCGCACCGACCGCCAGAGTGATTCCAGCCCATGGCAGCAGACGGGGAGATTTTCTGAGCAGGACCACAGTTGAAATCAGGACGCCGGCCAAGGCCCCCGACGCGGAAAAGCCGCCCTGCCAGAAGGCCAGGATGCGCCATGGTTCGGCAAGAAAGCTCTCCAGATGTGGCAGGACATGACCGGCGCGCGCGCCGATCAGGCCCAGCACGAGCGTCATCGTCGACCACGGCCCCAGACGGCTGTCGGCGCGCGAGGACAAAAGACTTGCCAGGGCAAGGAAGACACCGATGCCGAGGATGGCGGCCAGTCTTTCGACGTCGAAGGCAAACGGACCGATCGAAACCGCATTCATTGGAGGGCCGCCTCCGCCCGACTGGCGGACAGAATCAGATTGTCCTTGTCGACCTCTCCAACAAGCCGTGTCTCCGGAACTTCCGCCGTACCGTCAAAGAACAGCATGGTCGGCGGACCTACGACATCAAGCGATTTCATCAGGGCAGCGAGATCTGCATTGCTTGCAGTAAGGTCGACGCTTAGCCGATCGAAACCGGCCAGTGCGTCGGCCACCTCGGGCCGCGACAACACCTTTCTCTCGATCGTCCGGCAGCTGACACACCAGTCAGCCGTGACATAGACGAGGGCAGGTCTCTTGCGCTCGGGGTTGGCGGCAAGCAGGGCTTCGAGCTCGCGAGAGGATCCCACTTCGGAAAAATCCTTCTTCGATACACCAGCCGGGGACAAGGCGACCTTGCCCGCCGAGAACGACGCAAGCGGCGCCAGGGGATCGGTTGCTCCCGCTGCGAGCCCGACGGCGAGCACGGCGCCATAAAGGGCCGACAGCAGCCCCACCGACTTGCCGAGACGTGGGAGCGCGCCGGTTTCTGGGCGCAGGCTGTCGAAAGCGCCGATGAACACGCCGAAGGTGACGAGCAGGGCTGACCAAAGCCCAAGCACCACCGCTCCCGGCAGGAGCGGCTCTGCGAGCCAGATGGCCGTGGCAATGAACAGGAAGCCGAAGAACTGACGGATGCGTTCCATCCAGGCGCCGGCACGCGGCAAAATGCCCGAACCGAACGTGGCCATCACGATGAGCGGAACAGATTTGCCGAGCCCGAGCGCGAAGAGGGCCGCGGCTCCAAGAACCATGTCGCCGGAACGCGCGATATAGAGAAGTGCGCCGGCAAGCGGCGCGGTGACACAAGGCCCGACGATCAGGGCGGAGGTAAAGCCAAGCGCCGCCGCCGAACCGACCGATCCGGCGCCAGATCTATTGCCCCCCACGAACCGCCGGGTGATCGCGGCCGGCAGTTGCAATTCAAACAGGCCGAAGCTGGCAAGGCCGAGCACGACGAAGAGCGCGGCAGTCAGCGCAATCGTCACCGACGACTGCAGGGCGAACTGAAGGTTCTGCCCGGACCAGGCGGCGAACAAACCGAGCATGCCGAAGGCGGTCGCAAGCCCCAGCCCGTAGGTCAGCGAGAGCATGAAGCCGCGCCGCGCCGTCAGCCGCTCGCCTTCGCGCGCCAGGGTCGCGGCGAGAATGGGATACATCGGGAAAACGCAAGGCGTAAAGGCCAGCAGCATGCCAAGGCCGAGAAAGGCCGCCAGAAGTAGCGGCACGCCGCCGCGGGCGAGGAAGCCCTCGACCATGCCCCCAGATTGTGGGGCAGCGCCTGCAAGTCCGGTGACGCTGCCGGCCAGGCGCGTTTCGACTGTTGCAGCCGACGTCTCGCCGGCAATTTGGGAGGGAATAGCCGACCCGGTTGTGCCGGCCGGCGTCCATACGCTACCGCGCTCCGTCGCCAGCGCCGCAAGGTCAATCCTGCGCGTCGTCGGCGGATAACAAATCCCCTGGTCCTGGCACCCCTGGTAGGTGACTTCGATCACCGGGGCGTCGGCCAATGCGAGTGCCACTGCATGATCGAAGTAAACCTCGACCTTTCCGAAGCCCGGATCGTCCTTGAGGACGCCCGGCGTGGTTTCAAGAGCAACCGGTTTGCCCTCCGGCGTCACGGCGGCAAGGTAATCGCGATAGAGGTAATATCCCTTGCCAATGTCCCAATTCAACGAGACGCGGCCATCCCCGCTTCTTTCGGCGCTGAAGACGAATGCCTTGTCCATGTCGAGCGGCCGCTCGAGCGCCGCGGCCGGGATGGCAAACAGGGCCGAAAAGAGTAGCCCTATGACGAGTTTCGAATATTGCATGCCTTGTGTCCTTCCGGCGACGGACCATTTTTTGTTCGAGAAACGGGATCGGCCCGCTACCTTAAGGCAGGCTTAAGGTGAGCATCGCATTGAGGACATCAAGGTCAGGTTCACGGAGGTGTGATGCGTCTACTGGTGGTTGAAGACGACGAGGTT
>DBUL01000075.1:0-7571 GCA_002307905.1 Rhizobiaceae bacterium UBA1291 | reverse complement strand
GGACGCCGGCGCCGACGACTATCTCGGCAAGCCCTTCGACCTCGACGAACTGGCCGCGCGTCTGCGCGCCATCATCCGCCGGGCGCAAGGGCGGGCGGAAAGCCGGCCGCAATGGCGTGGTGTCACCCTCGATCCGGCGCGCATGAGCGCCGAGCAGGACGGCCGGACCGTGCCGCTGTCCCGACGCGAATTCACCATCCTGCAAGCCTTGATGGACAATCCCGGCACAATCCAGTCCAGGACGGCGCTGGAGCAGAAGCTCTACGGCTGGCAGGAGGATGTCGAAAGCAATACGGTCGAGGTCCATGTGCACAAGATCCGCGCCAAGCTCGGCCCCGGGCTGATCGAAACCGTCCGCGGCGTCGGCTACCGGCTGAGGGATACGCCATGACCTCGATCCGAATCAGGCTCTTTGCCATCCTGCTCGCCACCACGGGCGCGGTCTGGCTCTTCGCGGTGATCTGGACCTACGTCAACACCCAGGCTGAGGTCGAGCGGGTGCTCGATGCGCGCCTCACCGAAGCCGCGCGCATGGTCAGCTCCCTGATCACCGACCACCATATCGATGTGGCTGCCGCCGTGGATGCCGCCAATGCCCGCCAGCCAAGCAGCGAGTTCGAGCGTGTAGAGGGTGACTACAATCGCCAGCTGTCCTGTCAGATCTGGTCCTTGCAGGGAACGCTTGTCAGCCGTTCCGAAAGCGCACCCGCCATCTCTCTGGCCGATCACCGTGAAGGATTCGCCGAAACAGAGATCAACGGAGAGCGGTGGCGGGTCTTTGCCGTGATCAATCCGACGCTTGGCGTTCGGGTGCTGGTCGGCGACAGCCTGAAAATCCGCGAAAAGTTGGTGGGTGATGTAATCAAGGGTCTGCTGCTTCCGGCCCTGGTGATCCTGCCCTTGTTGTCAGTGCTGATCTGGCTGAGCGTCGGTCGCGGACTTGCCCCGCTCAACCGGATCGCGGCGAGCCTCTCATCGCGTTCCGCAACCGAGCTTCACCCCCTCTCCGAGGCGCCGGCGCCCCGCGAGATCCGGCCCATGATCGTCGCCTTGAACAGCCTATTCCGGCGGGTCGAAGACGTGCGCGCAAGGGAAAGCGACTTCACCGCCTACGCCGCCCATGAACTGAAAACGCCGCTCGCCGGTCTGAGGACACAAGCACAGATCGCTATTCGCAGCGAGGATCCCGACACCCGGCGCCAGGCCCTCGGCCAGATTCTCCACAGCGTAGACCGCACCAGTCGCATGGTCCGGCAGTTGATCGACATGGCGCGGGTGGATGCGCGGGACAACGCCGTCGCGCAGGATGAGGTCGATGTGCTGCGGCTGATCGAGGAGCTTTCCACCGAACTGTCGCCCGTAGCGGTTCAACGAAATGTACGTATCACAATCCGTCCCGATGCCGGAAAAGAGACGATGTGCATCGCAACCGACCGAACACTATTACGGTTGGCCCTGCGGAACCTGCTGGAGAACGCACTACAGCATGCCCCTGAGGGAACGCAAGCCGTCTGCGCCATCCGCTTCTCGGATGATCGCCTGACGATCGAAATCGACGACCCGGGACCCGGCATGTCTCCGACCGAGCAGAAGCGGGCGGTCGACCGGTTCTACAGGGGCTCCCAAGGGGCGGCCTCCGGTAGCGGCCTTGGGCTGTCCATCGTCCAGATGGCCGTCGAACGCCTCGGCGGGAGCCTGGATTTTCGCAACCGCACCGAGGGTGGCTTGTCGGTGGCGGTGACACTGATGCGAAAAAAAGCGTAGCCCCCTCCCGCCGAGACGGCCTCAGTCTTCAATTAAGAGCAGCGCAGGCGTTTCCAGCAGGATCCTGAGCCGCTGGATGAAGGTCGCGGCGTCCCAGCCGTCGATCACGCGATGATCGAAGCTGGAAGACAGGTTCATCACCTTGCGCGGCACGAACTGGCTCCTGCCATCCCAGACGGGCCGCGTGGCGATCTTGTTGACGCCGATGATCGCCACTTCCGGATGGTTGATGATCGGCGTCGAGACGATGCCGCCAAGCGAGCCGAGTGAACTGATTGTGATCGTTGAACCGGCCAGTTCCTCGCGCTGGGCGCTACCGTCTCGCGCGGCCTCGGCAACGCGCGCCAGTTCGCCAGCGCAATCCCATAGGCCGCGGGCCTCGGCATGGCGAACGACCGGAACGGCGAGGCCGGCCGGCGTCTGCGTGGCGATGCCGATGTGCACCGCCGCGTAGCGGGTGATGACGCCCTCATCCCCGTCGAATGTGGCGTTCATCGACGGCTGCTCACCCACCGCCTTGACCAGCGCCCGCATCAGGAAGGGCAGGATCGTCAGCTTCGGCTGATGCTGCTTTCGCCTGCCGTTCATCGTTGCGCGAAGTTCCTCGAGAGCGGTGACGTCGACTTCCTCGACATAGGTGATATGGGGAATACGCGAGACGGAAAGCGCCATCCTCTCGGCGATCTTGCGCCGCATTCCGGTAATCCTGATCTCCTCGACGGAGGTCCTTCGGGTAAGGCCGGTGGTTGCCGGAGCATGCGCGCCGGACGACAGGACGAGATCCAGATCCTCATGCGTGACGCGACCCTCTGGCCCGGTTCCCCCTACCTGCGCAAGATCGATGCCTGCCTCCTTGGCGCGTTGGCGAACGGCTGGGGCCGCCAGCGGCTTGGAGACAGGTTCGGCGACGGGAGCCGCCAGAGACCCGGCCTGCGACGAAACCGGCTCTGGCGCCTCGTCAACCGGCAAACGAGTTTGCGCTTCCACTGCCGATTGCTCATCCTGCACGGACACGGGCTCCTCCCCGCCGTCCGCGACTTCGATCCGCACCAGCGGCGCCTTGACTGCGACCGTGTCACCCACTTCTGCGCCAAGCCAGGTCACGACGCCCGCCACCGGCGAGGGTATCTCGACCGTCGCCTTGTCGGTCATGACGGCCGCCAACACCGTGTCTTCGCGGACAGGATCGCCGACCTTCACGTGCCATTCGACAAGTTCGGCCTCGGCAACACCTTCACCGACGTCGGGCATATTGAGAACAAATTCGCTCATGGGTTACCCCTTCATGATTTCTTCAAGCGCCCTGCCGATGCGGAGCGGACCGGGAAAATAGTCCCACTCCTGGGCATGGGGATAAGGTGTGTCCCAGCCGGCGACGCGGACCACGGGCATTTCCAGATGGTAGAAACAGTGCTCCTGCACGAGCGCTGTCACCTCCGCGCCAAAGCCCGAGGTCAACGTCGCTTCATGGACCATCACGCAGCGGCCGGTCTTCGAAACGGATTGTACGATCGTGTCGAGATCGAGCGGCAGCAGGCTTCGAAGGTCGATGACCTCTGCATCCACGCCCGTCTCCTCGGCCGCCGCCAGCGCCACATGAACCATTGTGCCATAGGCAATCACGGTAACGTCGTTGCCCGGCCGCCGGATCTCGGCCTTGCCGATCGGCACCGTGTAGTGCCCGTCGGGAACCTCGCCAAGCGCATGGGCCGACCAGGGAACGACCGGCCGGTCATGATGGCCGTCAAACGGACCGTTGTAGAGACGTTTCGGCTCGAGGAAGATCCCCGGATCCGGATCCTCGATCGACGAGATGAGCAGGCCCTTGGCATCGAAGGGGTTTGATGGAACGACGACCTTCAGACCGCAGACATGGGTGAAAAGCGCCTCCGGACTCTGGCTGTGGGTCTGACCGCCGAAAATCCCGCCGCCCGTCGGCATCCTGAGCACGATCGGACAGGTGAAGTCACCATTGGATCGATAACGGATCCGCGCCGCCTCCTGGGTGATCTGGTCGTAGGCGGGAAACATGTAATCGGCGAACTGGATCTCGACGCAGGGCCTCAACCCATAGGCCGCCATTCCGATCGCCGTGCCGACGATGCCGGATTCATTGATCGGTGCATCGAAGCAACGCGTGGTGCCGTATTTTGCCTGGAGCCCCTGGGTGGCACGGAAGACGCCGCCAAAATATCCCACATCCTCGCCAAAGACGACGACATCGTCGTCGCGCTCCATCGAGACGTCCATGGCGCTACGGACAGCTTCGATCATTGTCATTCTGGTCATCTCAGCACCCCGCCATCTGGTGTTGACGTTGGAGGTGAGGCGGCATCTCGGCATAAACACCTTCAAAGATGTCACGCAGGGACGGCTTTCCGCCGGCATGCAAGGTGCCGTGGCTCTCGGCCTCCTTCTGCGCCCTGATCACCATGTCCATGATTTCGGCTTCAGCCTGCAGGTGCCGCTCTTTTGACCAGACACCGCGGACGATGAGATGATTCTTCAGCCGCAACACCGGATCGCCGAGCGGCCATGCCTCAGACTCGGTCTTGGGCCGGTAGGCGCTGGGATCATCCGACGAGGAATGGGCACCGACACGGTAGGTCACATGTTCGATGAGTGTCGGGCCGAGGTTGCGACGTGCCCGTTCCACCGCCCAGCGCGCCACGGCATGGACGGCAAGATAGTCGTTGCCATCGACCCGCAATGCCGGAATGCCGAAGCCGAGGCCGCGTGCGGCAAAGGTACCGGAACCGCCTCGCGCAATACCCTGAAACGTCGAAATGGCCCATTGGTTGTTGACGACGTTGAGAACGACCGGCGCCTTATAGGTCGAGGCAAAGACCAGCGCGGAATGAAAATCGGATTCCGCAGTCGATCCATCGCCGATCCAGGCCGCCGCTATCTTCGTGTCCCCCTTGATCGCCGAGGCCATCGCCCATCCTACGGCCTGGACGAACTGGGTGGCGAGATTGCCCGATACCGTGAAGAAGCCATGCTCCTTGGACGAATGGAGCACGGGCATTTGCCTTCCGTGCAGGGGATCCTCCTTGTTGGAGAAAATCTGGTTCATCATGGTCACGAGCGGATAGTCGTCGGCGATCAGCAATCCGGCCTGGCGATAGGTCGGAAAATTCATGTCGCCCTTGGAAAGGGCTTTGCGGAAGGCGCAACTGACCGCCTCCTCGCCAAGGTGTTGCATGTAGAAGGATGTCTTTCCCTGCCGCTGCGCCATCAGCATGCGCGCATCGAAGGCGCGCAGCAGCATCATATGCTTCAGCCCGGCAAGCAGTTCCTCGTCCGACAGCAGGCCGGCCCAGGGGCCGACCGCTTCGCCCTCCCGATTGAGCACCCGGATGATCGAATAGGCGAGTTCGCGCATGGTCTCCGGCGCGGCGTCGATCTCCGGCCTCGGCACCGATCCCGCCTTTGAGATCTCAACATTGGAAAAGTCCGGCTGGTCGCCCGGGCGGACGGCCGGTTCCGGCACATGCAAGCTCAAACGCGTGCTCTCGGTCATGCCCTTATGCTCCTCCTCACGGTCGCCGCCTCCTCCAGGCGGGGAACCAAGTCGCTATGGTCTTCAGCCGCGCTCGATGGCGATTGCTGTCGCCTCGCCGCCACCGATGCAGACCGCAGCCATCCCCCGCCTGAGGTCATACTGCTGAAGCGCGGAAAGCAGCGTAACGATGATCCGCGCCCCCGAAGCCCCGATCGGGTGACCGAGTGCACAAGCGCCACCATGGACGTTGACCTTGTCATGCGGCAGGTCGAGTTCGCGCATCGCCGTCATGACGACCACCGCAAAGGCCTCGTTGATCTCGAACAGATCGACATCTGCGAGTTGCCAACCGGTCTTTTCTGCAAGTCGAGTGAGCGCACCGACCGGCGCGGTGGTGAATTGCGCCGGCGCGCGTGCGTCCGTCGCGTGCCCCATGATCGTGGCAAGGGGTACGATGCCGCGTCGTTCCGCTTCAGACCGCCGCATGAGCGTCAGCGCAGCCGCGCCATCGGAAATGGAACTGGAATTGGCCGCCGTCACAGTGCCGCCGTCGCGAAAGGCAGGTTTGAGAGTGGGGATCTTGTCAGGCTGGGCCTTGCCGGGCTGCTCGTCGATCGCGATCACCTGCTCGGTCTTGCCGCTAACGACGGTGACGGGAGCGATCTCGTGTTCGAACCGACCTTCGGCTATCGCCTTGCGGGCACGGGTCAGCGAGGCCACCGCATAGGCATCTTGCATCTCGCGCGTGAACCGATAGGCGTCGGCGCAATCCTCGGCGAAGGTCCCCATCAACCGGCCGCGATCATAGGCATCCTCAAGCCCGTCAAGGAACATGTGGTCCGTCAGCTTGCCATGGCCGAGACGATAGCCGGCACGGGCGCGATCCAGCAGGTAGGGAGCATTGGTCATGCTCTCCATGCCGCCGGNNGCTCCGAGAGCGGGCGCTGTTGCGGATTTCAGATCGCCCTGAAATCCGCCCATGGGTGTTCGGCCAAAACCGACGATAACGATAGGATCATGCTCGGCCACTTCCCACCTCCTTGGAAAGAACTTTGCTGGAATTCGGGCTCCTCCAAGCCCGAATTGCACATCGCCGGATTATGAGATTAAATAACCCCATCGACCTGCGATTGATAAACGGTATCACCATGCAGAATTCATTTCAAAGCTATTTTGATTGACAGACAACTCAAGATTCATATCTTTGATCCACTGGCGCCAAGAACTGTAGATCATTTGACCCATGGAAGATCTCGACAGCTTCGATCGGAAAATCCTCCACGTCCTCAGTGAGGACGGGCGCATAAGTTGGCGTGATCTGGCATCCCGCATCGGACTTTCCTTCACGCCGACGCTCAGGCGCGTGCGCAAGCTGGAGGACGCGCAGATCATCCGCGGATACACCGCCGTTTTCGACGAGAACCGATTGCTCGGCACCATGGGCGTGTTTATCTCCGTGACGCTCGAACGACAGATCAAGGATGTGCTGACGATATTCGAGCAGAGCGTCGCGTCCCTCCCGGAAGTGGTCGGCGGCTACCAGACGAGCGGCAGCACGGACTATCTGATCCATGCCATGGTCCGCGACCTGCCTCATTACCAGCAGCTACTCGACTTCCTGACCACGGTTCCCGGGGTAGCGCGCATCCAGTCCAATTTTGCGATCAAGACATTCGTGCGCCGTTCGGCGGCTTTCACCGGAGGCGAACTGGCATAGGACACTGCAGCCGGCGTGGAGGAGACGTCGGCTGCCTTTAATCGCAGGCGACGGCTGCGTTACGATCCGTCTGGAGGAGGAGTTTAAGCGATGGGCCAGGATCTCGCCGCAATTTTCGATGCCGATCTCGGGGAGGAGATCGCCGCCTTGCGTGATAGTGTTCGCAAGTTCGCCCGTGACCGGATTGCGCCGATCGCAGCGGATATCGACAGGGAGGACCGCTTTCCGCGCGCCCTTTGGCCGGCGATGGGTGCACTTGGCCTGCACGGCATCACTGTTGCCGAGGAATATGATGGGTCCGAGATGGGTTATCTCGCCCATTGCGTGGCCATGGAAGAAATAAGCCGCGCATCGGCTTCCGTCGGCCTGTCCTACGGGGCACATTCCAACCTCTGCATCAACCAGATCCATCGCTGGGGCACGCCCGAGCAGAAACGGCGGTATCTGCCCAGACTCATATCCGGCGAGCACGTCGGTTCGCTCGCCATGAGCGAGACCGAAGCCGGGTCCGACGTCGTGTCGATGCGGCTGAAGGCGGAACACAAGGGTGATCGCTACGTGCTGAACGGCACCAAGATGTGGATC
>DBUL01000074.1 GCA_002307905.1 Rhizobiaceae bacterium UBA1291 | reverse complement strand
GGCCACGAACTGCTGGCGTTCCGCCGCATCGAGGCCCTCCAGCAGGATCGCCTGCACGTTCTGGACGATCGGGCGGATTTCGGCGAGCGTCTGGGAGCCTTTCTCGGTGACGAAGAGATTGCGGGCCCTGCGATCATTCGGATTGGTTTCGCGCCGCACCAGCTCCTTCTGTACCAGGCGATCGACGACTCCGCCGATAGTCACGCGGTCATAGGCGATATGGCTGGNNGCGCCGCGTATTGCACGGGCGTCAGGTCGAAGCCCTTCTTGCTGGCTTCCTCCATGAACACGGAGACCGAGGCCTGGTTCAGTCGCCGGACCAGATGGCCGGGCATCTCATAGATTTCAAGCATCACGATTGCGTTCCCCCCGCAAGTTTATGGTTTTCTTTAGCGCTTATCGCGCCAACAAAAAAGAGCGATGCAAGAACCGCTATTCGCGGTTGCCTCGGGCGAGAGGCGGCGGCGGTGCTGCAAGGTCCCGCTTCTCTTTGTGTTCAGCATTTTTTCGGCGGATGAGTATGTCGGCACTGGCGACGCGCCGCCTTAGCTGATTTATGTCGGCTATGTGCCGTAGCGGTAAAATGCGCGGCAATTACCGAATTGAATGCGAGCAAAACGATGAAGACGCTTTTCAAAATCCCGTCGACGCCACTGGTTCCCGTTCGCGGCGAGACGGCCGGATACCCCGTCCACCGCATATTCGGTGTCGGGCGCAACTATGCCGAACACGCTGCCGAGATGGGCTACGAGGTGGACCGCGAAGCGCCGTTCTATTTCACCAAGCCGGCTTCGGCGATCGTGGCCACAGGCAGCGACATTCCTTATCCGCCGGGCACATCCAATTTTCACTACGAGATGGAGCTGGTGGTGGCGATCGGCGCGCCTGCCTTCGAGGTCGGTGTCGAAGAGGCCGGCAAGGCCGTCTTCGGCTATGCGGCCGGCCTCGACATGACCCGTCGTGACCTGCAGCTTGCGGAGCGCGCCAAACAGCGTCCATGGTCGCTCGGCAAGGCGTTCGAGATGTCGGCCCCGATCGCCGAGATCACCAAGGCCTCGGATTTCGCGGAGATCGGCCCCCAGCGCATCTGGCTCGAGGTGAATGGCGACATCCGGCAGGACGCGCGCTTGAGCGATCTGGTCTGGTCGGTCGCGGAGTTGATAAGCCACCTGTCGCGCTTCTATCATCTCGTCCCCGGTGATCTCATCTTTACCGGAACGCCGGCGGGCGTCGGGGCGCTCAATCCGGGCGACCGCGTTCACGGTCAAATCGACGGGCTGCAGCCGGTGACAGTTACCATCGGTGCCGCGCAGTAACACCATCTGCGGCAAGGAGCCCCCAATGGGAGAGCTTGGAAAATTCGAGCGAAAAACTCCGGACGAGCGTCGCCGGGCGCTGATCGCGGCGACGCTCGCCTGCCTTGCCCGTGAAGGGCATGCGGGGCTTTCCATCCGCAAGATCAGCAAGGAGGCCGGCATTTCCGTTGGCCTCATCAACCATCATTATGCCAGCAAGGACGAACTCATCGGCCATGCCTACGAGACCCTCTCGCTCGACCTGCTTGCCAATATGCGCGACAAAGTCGAGGCTGCGGGTTCCGATCCCCGGGCGCGGCTCAGCGCCTATTTCCGCGCCTCGCTGTCGGCGCCGATTCTGGAGCGTAGCATCCTTCGCACCTGGGTGGTGTTCTGGGGCATGATCGAGCACTCGCCGATCATGACGGAGGTCCATGACCGCACCTATGCTGAATACCGGCGTCTTCTCGAAGCCCTGCTTGCTGACCTCTGGGGGGCGTCGGGGCGACCCATGCCGGATCTGAGGCTTGCGGCGATCGGGTTGGTCGCCATCCATGACGGGCTCTGGCTCGAATGGTGCCTCAATCCGCAGACATTCTCCTCGGAAGAGGCGATCGGGCTGTGCGAGCAGTGGACCGAATCCATGCTGGCCGCCACCTCTGCCTGAGCGGATCGGCACAAAACTGAACAGTCGTTTAATTTCTCTTGTCAGCGGCATGGAGGGCTGTATCATCCACCACCGAGGGAGCGATGTCGCGTCTCCCCGGTTCAAGTCCAATCCGCCCGCCGCATGCGGCAACCAAGAGAAACGCCATGTCCACAGCGAAAACCACCAGCACCGGCAGCAGCTACGGTGTCCAGTCCCTGCCCAAGATTGCCTATGGCAAGGGCAGCTACCTCTATGATGTCACCGGCAAGCGCTATCTCGACGGTTCTGGCGGGCCGGCGGTCTATTGTCTCGGGCACGCGCATCCGGAAGTGACGGAAGCGGTCAAGCAGCAGCTCGATCGCATTGCGCACGCCTATCGCTATCTCTTCTCCTCGGATGCGGTGGAAGAGCTGACCGAGATCATCACCAACAATACCGGCGGGCATTTCCCCAATATCATCTATGTGTCGAGCGGTTCGGAAGCGGTCGAATCCTGCCTGAAGATCGCGCTCCAGTACCACACGGCCCGTGGCGAAAAGAGCCGCCGTCGCTTCATCGCGCGTGAGCGCTCCTGGCACGGCAATACGCTTGGCGCGCTCTCGGTCTCGCATTTCAAGACACGGCGCGATGCCTTCGAGGGCAGCCTGCTCGACGTCGCCTTCGTTTCCGCCGCCAATGCCTACCGTCGGCCGGAGGGTGTCAGCGCCGAGGGACTGGCGGCCTTTCTGGCGCAGGAGCTTGAAGACAAGATTTTGGNNTTTTGGAGATCGGGCCGGACAAGGTTGCCGCCTTCATCTTCGAACCCGTGGTCGGCGCGGCCGGCGGGGTGGTGCCGGCGCCGGAAGGCTATGCCAAGGCGATCCGCGCGGTGTGCGACAAATACGGCGTCCTTTTGATCGGTGACGAGGTGATGTGCGGATCGGGCCGGACGGGCACCTGGCGGGCACTCGAACACGACAGTATCGTCCCGGATATCATGAGCGTGGCCAAGGGGCTCGCGGCCGGTTACCAGACGCTTGGTGCGGCGCTCT
>DBUL01000199.1 GCA_002307905.1 Rhizobiaceae bacterium UBA1291 | reverse complement strand
ACGTTTCTCGAAAACCCGATCGAGATCGGCTTCGACGTTCTTCGATCCGATACGGCGGAGATTGTAGGCCAGAAAATCCCGATAGTGCCATCCGGCCATGTCGACCGGCGTCTCCGCTTCGAGCATGTCGTAGAAGGCGTCGTTGGCGTAGTCGATGGTGTAGTCCACAGCGAGGATCAACACGCCCACCGGCATCGATCTGAGCAGACTTTCCACGTGGCGATGCAGGCCCTCGGCCTCGTCCTGTGCCTCGATCAACTGGGTCTCGCGCGTTTTCAAGGTCGATATATCGGTGATCGAACCGACCATGTAGCGCCTGCCGCTCGGCGTCACGATGCGGCTGGCGCGCGCAATTACCGGCACGACTATGCCATCGGGGCGATGGAATACATCCTCCGCCTCGAAGGTCACGCCTTCCTCGAGTGTCAGACGGTTGGCAGCATGAAATTCATCGCCTCGTTCGGGAAAGCACTCGTGCTCGGTCTTGCCGAGAAGACGTTCCTTCGGCAAGCCGACCATGTCGACGAAGGCGGCGTTGACGAAGACCATCCTATGCCGGGCGTCGCGCACATAGGTTGCGACCGGCAGGTCCTCCAACGTGGCCAGGAAGAGTTCGTCGCTGTCGTGGGTGGTGGCCATGGCCTCGGCCGACAGCCTTGCCGCAGTCGGCTTTTCTTCGCGCCGCTCCATCGGCGTTTCGGAGGATGGGACCTCCTCGAACATGCCGAACACATAAATGGAATCGTCGTCACCGAAAAAGCGTTCGATACGCAACGGATAGCGGCCATGGCCAAGCGGGTCGAAGACAAGTGTCGTTTGCTCGTCGCCGAAGACGACGACCTGACGCTCGCGATCGTCGCGCGCGCCGTCATCGAGGTGGCCGAACAACTCGCGGTCGGTCTTGCCGGCGAAAGCCTCGGGCTCTTCCCGGAAGAACCGCGCATAGGCATCGTTGACGGTCACATAGCGCAGCTCGCTGTCCTTGATGAAGGCTGGAGCCTCCAGTTCGGCGATCTTCTCGCAGGCTATGTTGAGCAAATCGCCACCCATGTTCAAGAACTGCACTCCTGCCCAGAAAATGCTCTCGAATGGTAAATGCGAGGTAACCACGGAACATTGATCGACCCTTGCGCAGGAAAGCGAGGGTCTCAATATGTAGTAATAGTCCTCTTGCCTTGCCCGAGCCTTTCAGGCTGCATGGACTGCGGCAAGCCAAGACCCGCCGCAGATACGATCATGAAGGACAAGTGCATGTTTCATACCCGCCGCAGCTTCATCCAGGGAGCCCTCGCCTCGCTGGCTCTTGGTGGCGTCGCCCATGCAGCTGGCAAGACCGCGGGCAAGGCCTCAAAGGCGCTCTCCTTCCTAGTGGTCGGCGATTGGGGGGATGGCCAGTCGCGTGCAACTGCAGGCGCCGTCGCCGAGGCCATGGGCGTGATCGGCCAGCGGCACGCGATCTCCTTCGTCATTTCCACCGGCGACAACTTCTATGAAAGCGGTGTCGACAGCACCGTGGACAAGAAGTGGCGGACGAGCTTCGAGGACATCTACAGNNCGCCATCGCTGCAGGTTCCCTGGTACGCGGTGCTTGGCAATCACGACTACGGCGGCAGCGCCCAGGCGCAGATCGACTATTCAAAGAAAAGCCAGCGCTGGACCATGCCAGACCACAATTTCGCGGTCACACGCGATTTTGCCGGCTCGAAGGCGGATTTTTTCTTCCTCGACACACAGAGAATTAAGGGTGACAACCTCCTCGAAATCCTGCTGCATCAGGACGCAGAAAGACAGCTTTCGTGGCTCGATCAGTCGCTTGCCGCTAGCCAGGCGTCGTGGAAGATCGTCGTCGGCCATCATCCCGTCTTTTCCGGCGGCCGCCACGGCGACAGCAAACTGTTGGGCGAACGCCTGAAGCCGATCCTCGACCGCCACGGCGTCAGCATGTATCTGTGCGGCCACGACCACCACCTGGAGGCCCTGCGCTCGAAACGGGTCAGCTATTTCGTGTCGGGCAGCGGCAGCCGCAGCCGTCCGCCCCGGCCGCACGCGAAAAGCCTGTTTGCCTCGCCGACCCCCGGCTTCCTGCTGGTCAGCCTGGAGCCGGGGGGCGGAACCGCATCCTTCTTCAGCAAGGATTCGTCTCTGCTCTACAGCCAGCCGCTGAGGATCTGAACCGCAGAGAGCACTTCGAAGGAACCATCCCGGCTCCTCGCTTTTGCCGCAACGCAAAAACATTTCCTTGACTTTCCAAGCCGAAAGGCCCATTTGCAGGTCAGCTTTCACCTTCCGGCCGCCGCGTGAGCGGCCCGCGATCTACCCTAGACGCGAAGAAGGATCCAAAGCGCACGACAAATAGTTGCTCGATGCAACCGAACGCGCTGGAAAGTTTTTTCCAACTTACAAGTTCCCAATTCACGCGGGGTTCTTGACGCTACGAGACAGGCATGATCGCACACAGCGATTTCGCCCGATGTCGCGTGGCGCCCCGAAAAGGTATTAGAATTGACCAACTTTCTTGAGCTTGGCCTGTCGCAGAACATTGCCGCCACGGTTACCGGCCTCGGCTACGACACCCCGACCCCGATCCAGCTGAAGGCGATCCCGATCGTGCTGGAAGGCCGCGACCTGATCGGTCTGGCCCAGACCGGCACCGGCAAGACGGCGGCCTTCGGCCTGCCGCTGATCGAAATGCTGCTCGCCAAGCCGACCCGTCCCGACAACCGGACGACCCGTACGCTTATTCTCGCGCCGACCCGCGAACTGGTGAACCAGATCGCCGACAGCCTGCGCTCATTCCTCAAGAAGACCCCGCTGAGGATCAACCAGGTCGTCGGCGGCGCCTCGATCGGCAAGCAGCAGCTGCAGCTGGAGAAGGGCACCGACATCCTCGTCGCCACCCCCGGCCGCCTGCTCGACCTGATTTCGCGTAACGCCATCTCGCTGCGCGCCGTCACCTATCTGGTGCTCGACGAAGCCGACCAGATGCTCGACCTCGGCTTCATCCACGACCTGCGCAAGATCTCCAAGATGGTTCCGGTCAAGCGCCAGACCCTGCTGTTCTCGGCCACCATGCCGAAGACCATTGCCGATCTGGCCGCGACCTTCCTCAACAACCCGGCCAAGGTCGAAGTCTCGCCTCCGGGCAAGGCCGCCGACAAGGTCGAGCAGCACGTGCACTTCGTTGCCGGGCAGAACGCCAAGACGGAGATGCTGAAGAAGATCCTCACCGACAATCCGGACGGCCGCTCCATCGTCTTCCTGCGCACCAAGCATGGCGCGGAAAAGCTTATGAAGCACCTCGAGATCGTCGGCTTCTCGGTCGCCTCGATC
>DBUL01000113.1:5747-19086 GCA_002307905.1 Rhizobiaceae bacterium UBA1291 | reverse complement strand
GAAGCGCGGCAGGATCGGCTTGCGTGTATCAAGCACGAAGGCGCAGCGCCGCGCGATCTCGACCGTGCTGGCCAAGGCCTCAGGCAGATCCGCAAACAGCGACTGCATCTCCGCCCGGCTTTTGAGGTAATGATCGGGCGTCAAACGGAAGCGGCTGTCATCCGAGACGATCGCATTGTGCGCGACCGCCATCAACGCATCATGCGCCTCGTAGTCGTCACGCGACGGGAAAAAGGCCTCATTGGTAGCGACCAGCGGAACGTCGTGTTCGTAGGCCAGAGCCACCATGCGACGCTCATGGCTGCGATCGAACTCGCCATGCCGCTGCAGTTCAACGTAGAGCCTGTCGCCGAACAGCCTCTTCAGCTCGAGCAGGCGCGCCTCGCCCTGGGCGCGATGGCCCTCCTTNNCCCTTGGATGCGCCTGTGAGAACGATCAATCCATCCGTCCCCAACTCCTCGAGCCATGACATGCAGATGTGGACCGCCTGCGAGGAATCACCCCCGAGATAGGCGCGACTGACCATATCGACCAGCCGCTCATAACCGGCCGCATCCGCAGCGAGAAGCACAATTGCCGGATAGGCGCTGTTCCCGGATTGCCCGGCCCGCTTCTCCGTGCCGCCATCCTCCATGTCGATCGACAACTGGCAACCGATGATCGGCTGAAGCCCATCGCCGAGCGCCTTTTGCGAGAATTCGAGCGCAACGAACAGGTTGTTGGTGTCGGTAATGGCGATTGCCGGCTGATCGTCGGCGACCGCCTTGCCGAGGATCTTCTTGAGCGGCAAGGCCCCTTCAAGCAGCGAATAAGCCGAATGTACGCGCAAATGGACAAAGCCCGGCCCTGCGCCAAACGGTTCTTTTCCATTCCCGCCCGCAACCCTGTCTGCCATCGAACTCAATCCTCGTCACGCATCTGAATCAGGCGTGATTTTCCGCCGTGTGCGAGGGGAAGTCCAGAACAGTTTGGCCCGAGGTCGGGATCTCTACAGATATGCGAGGGCCAAAGGCATCAGCGGCCGAAAATCAAAGCGCCAGCATGATCACCGAAAGGCTGGCGACGAACATGGAAATCGAGGCGAATGCGGCAACGTCACGAAGAATTTCGGTCATGGCTCTCTCCTTACTCGTTATGTTTCCTTTATGTTCCTTTTTTGTTCTGGCGTCAATACCATTTTAAGTCGGCCTCTCGCGTGACTTCGCGCCGGTAATCCGACAGACTGCGCATACAGGCTTTCAGGGGATGGACAGTGATCAAGCAGTTCTTTTCGTGGGTGTCGGTGGGCCTGCTGCCGGCCATGGGTGTTCTTGCCCAATCGTTTCCGGCCGAGCGGATTATCGCCGGGGCGTCCGGCGACTGGAACAAAGACGGAGCGACGGATCTGGCCCTCCTTGTTGCCCCCGGCAGCGATGACGAGGTTATCGGCATTTATCTTTATGTCACGGAGAGCGATCGCGGCCTGCTGAAGCTGGTGACATCCGCACCGGACAAAGTCTGGGGAAATTCCAGACTGGACGGCTTCTATGGCCAGGATCCGGCGATCACCGCGCTTGCCAACGGCTCCATCGCCGTGATGTCGCAAAATTCCACCATTGGCCGCAACCGCTGGGAAAGGACACTGACGCTTGCCTATCGCGAGGGCCGGTTCATCGTCGCCGGCTACACCTACGCCTACCGTGACACGCTTGATGTCGCTGACAGCGGCTTCTGCGACTACAATGTGGCGACCGGCAAGCTCAAGCGGGACGAAACCGCGCAAAGCGTGGCCCCTACGACCGTGTCGATCGAGGATTGGACGGACGAGATCGGCAGCAAGGCTTGCGGGATCGGGGGGGGNNGCCGGTCGGCTCGTCTGCCAGAAGCACCAGTGGCGCATTGGCCACCGCACGGGCGATGGCGACGCGCTGTTGTTCGCCGCCGGAAAGCTCCGCCGGACGATGTTGGCCGCGGTGACCGATGCGCATGTAGTCGAGGAGTTGAGAGGCCCGCTCGCGCGCCTCCGCAATCGACAGGCCCGCGATGAGCTGCGGCATCATGATGTTTTCCAGTGCCGAGAATTCCGGAAGGAGGTGGTGGAACTGGTAGACGAAGCCCACGGAATGGCGGCGCATGGTGGTGCGTCGCTCATCCGACAAATCCTGACAAGCGACCCCCCCCAGCGTCACTTCGCCGGCATCGGGGTGCTCGAGCAAGCCGGCAATATGCAGGAGTGTGGACTTGCCTGTGCCGGAGGGGGCGACCAGAGCAACGGTCTCGCCGCTCTTAAGGCTGAAGTCGGCGCCCTTGAGGATACTGAGTATGGTTTCGCCCTGCCCATAATGGCGGTCGATGCCCGAGAGCGAAAGAACGGTATCAGAAGCCATGGAGCGGTATCCTTATTCGTAGCGCAGGGCCTGGACTGGATCGAGGCGCGAGGCGCGCCAGGCCGGGAAGATCGTCGCCAGGAAGGAAAGGCTGAGCGCCATGACGACGACGGACACCGTCTCGCCGACGTTCATGTCGGCAGGCAGCTTGCTGAGGAAGTAGAGTTCGGGATCGAACAGGACCGTGCCCGAAACCCACGAGAAGAAACCGCGGATCGACTCGATATTGAGACAGACGACCACCCCGAGCAGAACGCCGGCGAATGTCCCTGTCGTGCCGATCGCCGCACCGGTCATGAAGAAGATCCGCATGATGGAGTTGGCACTCGCCCCCATGGTGCGCAGGATGGCGATGTCGCTCGACTTGTCCTTCACCAGCATGATGAGACCCGAGATGATGTTGAGCGCGGCGACCAGAACGATCAGCGTCAGGATCATGAACATGACGTTTCGCTCGACCTGCAGGGCAGAGAAGAAGGTCTGATTGCGCTGGCGCCAGTCGGTGATAAAGATCTGGCGCCCGGCGGCCTCCTCGATCTTCACTCGCATTGCGTCGATCGCATCCGGATCGGCGACGAACAGTTCGATCGATTGGACGAGGCCTTCGGCGTTGAAATAGAGCTGCGCCTCCTCGAGCGGCATATAGATGATCGACGCGTCATATTCCGACATGCCGATCTCGAAGACGCCGGAGACCGGATAGGCCTTGACCCGCGGATTGACCCCGAGCGGGGTGACGTCCCCCTCCGGCGAGACGAGGGTGATCGTGTCACCAGCCGTAATGCCAAGATTGGCGGCCATGCGTGATCCGACGAGAACGCCCTGCCCCGCGGCAAAGCCGACCAGGTCGCCTGCGCGAATATTGCTCGAGACTGTCGTCAGCTTGGTCATGTCCTCGGAGCGAATGCCGCGCACCAGCGCACCGGTTCCAGCGCCCGCACGGCCGGAGGCAAGCGTCTGCCCCTCCACGAGCGGCAACGCCATGGTAACGCCCGGAACGGCGGAGAATTTCGTTGCCAGATCCGCGTAATTGTCCAGCGGACCATCGACCGGTTGAACGATCATGTGGCCGTTGATGCCGAGAATACGCGAGATGAGCTCGGTACGAAAACCATTCATCACCGCCATGACGATGATCAGCGTCGCCACTCCGAGCATGATTCCGAAGAACGAGAAGCCGGCGATCACCGAGATGAAGGCCTCCTTACGCCGGGCCCGCAGGTANNCCGGCCGGCATCCGGCGCGGCCGTCTCGTTGGCTAAGGCTGCACTCGTCATCTCGTCTCCTCGCTCGGTCGCTTAGCCGACCAGCTTGTTGATGGCGGCCTCGATGGTCATCGTCTCGCGCGCACCGGTCTTGCGGTCCTTGATCTCGATCTCGCCATTGGCGACCGAGCGNNCAATGACCTGCATCGGAACGCCGATCAGATCAGCGGTGGCGAACTTCGTGCCGGCGCGGTCGTCGGTGTCGTCATAGAGCACGTCCTTGCCTGCCTTGGTCAGAGCGCCGTAGAGCCGTTCGCAAGCCGCGTCGCAAGCAGCATCGCCCGTCTTCATGTTGATGACAACGCAGTCGAACGGCGCAACCGAATCCGGCCAGATGATGCCGTTCTCGTCATGCGAGGCTTCGATGATGGCGGGAACAAGGCGGGTCGGGCCGATGCCGTAAGATCCCATGTGGACAAGGTGCTCCTTGCCGTCCGGACCCTGGACCTTGGCGCCCATCGGCTCGGAATATTTCGTGCCGAAATAGAATATGTGGCCGACCTCAATGCCGCGGGCAGAGAGCCGGTCGGCGTCTGGAATGGCGTTGAAGGCAGCCTCGTCATGCATTTCCGAGGTTGCGGCATAGACCGAAGTCCACTTGTCGAAGATCGCCTGCAGACCGGCGACGTCATCGAAATCGGTATCTTCGGAGGGAATGTCGAAATCGACGAAGCTCTTGTGGCTGAAGACTTCCGATTCGCCCGTCTCGGCAAGGATAATGAACTCATGGCTGTGGTTGCCGCCGATCGGGCCTGTATCGGCGCGCATCGGAATAGCCCGAAGCCCCAGCCGCGCGAAGGTCCGCAGATAGGCGGCGAACATCTTGTTGTAGGAATGGATCGCGTCTTCCTGGGTCAGGTCGAAGGAATAGGCATCCTTCATCAGGAACTCACGCGAGCGCATGGTGCCGAAACGCGGCCGGATCTCGTCGCGAAACTTCAGCTGGATATGGTAGAGGTTGAGCGGCAGATCCTTGTAGGACTTGACCGAGGAACGGAAGATGTCTGTGACCATCTCTTCGTTGGTCGGACCGTAGAGCATCGGCCGCTCCTGGCGGTCCTTGATACGCAGCATTTCCTTGCCGTAGTCCTCATAGCGACCGCTCTCCTGCCAGAGCTCGGCCGATTGCAGTGTCGGCATCAGGAGTTCGATCGCGCCTGCGCGGTTCTGCTCTTCGCGAATGATGGCATTGACCTTGTCCAACACACGCTTACCAAGCGGCAACCAGGAATAGATGCCTTGGCTCTGCTGACGGATCATCCCCGCACGCAGCATCAAACGGTGGGAGACGATCTCCGCTTCCTTGGGGTTTTCCTTGAGGATCGGCAGGAAATAGCGCGAAAGACGCATAACAGGTTCCAACAATTAAGGATTCCGCGAGACCTGCGGAATCAGCCATTACAACGGTAATTCTCGAAGCGTTCATAGCGGTTTCCCATCCCGAAGAAAACCCGCCACTGTCCCGCCATCCCGTCACCCACAGGCGGATCCCGATTGGCCCGTGGATCGAAACACCGCGGACGAAAAATGCCGCCATGCGGCACACCGACTGCGACAAATCCGACCATCTCGATTTTTCCGGGCGACTGTTACAATTATGCAAAAAATGGGGTGACAAAGCGCACAAGTTGGGCTAGCGTTAGCCCATAAATCAGGCAGAAAGCTCAATTTCTTGCCGACTTCGCGGTCAAGTCTTGGGAGGATCAGATCTTAGGCGCGCTTGTTCGCTGCCCCTTAATTGGTGAAGGATCACGCGATACTTGAACAAGGTCTTCGGACCTTGTTTTTTTTTGCCTCCACGAATTTTGCGAAATCCGTGCCAAACAGACACTCTCCACCGGCCCCCCTGAAAAACCAAGGGCTTAGCCTGCGTTCCTCAGGATCAATCACCCGTGCCGAATGAGAATCGACACGCAGGCGCCTTGATGGAGCGATCAGTCGAACTTTGGGAGAATGCTTGGCAGACTGTCGAGTCCGATACCCAGGTATGTGGTTGCAACATACCAGGCGCCGTAGATCACGGCGGAAACCAGGGTGGTGATAAGCATGACCTTGCCACCACGGAAGCGGGCCGGGGCGCTTTCGACACTGCCCGGAACCACGTCGTCAGCCTCGGCCTGTGTCTTCATGCCGATCGGCAAAATAACGAAAAGCGTGAGCCACCAGATGACGAAGTAGACCGCAAGAAACGAAAGAATAGACAAGGTCGGGGTATCCTCTCACTGGGTCGCGCCGCGATGCGCCGAACCTGAACGCCTTATAGGTTCACCGGCTGTTTCACGCAAATCAAGAGAGACAGACCTCAGACCTGCTCAAGCTCGATCAACGTCCCGTAGAAGTCTTTCGGGTGGAGGAACAGCACCGGCTTGCCATGAGCACCGATCTTGGGCTCTCCGCCACCGAGCACCCGCGCGCCGGTCGCTGCCAACTTGTCACGTGCCGAGAGGATATCCTCGACCTCATAACAGATGTGATGCATGCCGCCGGATGGGTTCTTGGCCAGAAAAGCGGCGATCGGCGAGTCGTCGCCGAGCGGCTCGAGCAATTCGATCTTGGTATTCGGCAGTACAACGAAAACGACCGTTACGCCATGTTCCGGCAGGGCCTGAGCCTGTGAAACATGTGCCCCTAGCGTATCGCGATAGGATGCGGTCGCGGCGGCAAGATCCGGCACGGCGATGGCGACGTGGTTGACGCGTCCAAGCATGACTAACTCCCTCGGAGACGAAACACGGCGAGGCTATGCAAGCTTCGCCGCAGACAGCAATCAGACTTTGGTCACGAAGACCGTGACGATGGGTTTCTTGCCCCAGGCATCGTTGGCCGTGCCCCGCACCGCACGCCGGATGCTCTCACGCACCGTGTCCAGATCCTTGCGCCGAGCGCGCGGAATGCTTTCGACGGCACCGAGCACAGCGTCATAGAGGGTGTCCTCCATGGCCTCACCCTCCTGATCATACTTCGGCAGGCCGAAGGTCACGAGATCCGGGTCACCGAGAAACTCGAGATGGCTGTCCAGCAGGACATTGACGGAGACATGCCCCACATAAGAGAGCTTGCGCCGATTGCCGATGCCCATCTCGTCGAGATCACCGAGCAGTTTGCCGTCCTTGTAGATGCGACCGTGCGGAACCTGATCAATGACCTCGGCCGGCCCCGGCGCCAGGCGCAGCATGTCGCCGTTGCGCACCCGCGGCACGCTCTTGATGCCAGCCTGCCCCGCCAGCTCGGCCTGGGAAATCAGATGGGCGGCTTCACCATGCACCGGCACGAGGATTTCGGGTCGTGTCCACTCGTACATCTGCACGAGCTCGCTGCGCCGCGGATGGCCGGAGACGTGGACCAGCGCCTCGCTGTCGGTGACAATATGGATGCCCTGCTCCATCAGACCGTTCTTGATCTCGATGATCGCCTTCTCATTGCCCGGAATGGTGCGCGAGGAGAACACCACGGTATCGCCGGCAGTCAGTGCCACATTGCGCATCTCGTCGCGCGCGATCTTGGCGAGCGCTGCCCGCGGCTCGCCCTGGCTACCGGTCAGGATGATGACCACCTTGTTGCGCGGAATAAAACCGAACTCATCCTCGGCAATGAAGGGCTTCAACCCCTCCATGATACCGAGATCCTCGGCGACCGCGCAGACACGCTTCAGCGATGAGCCTAGCAGCAGCACTTCGCGGCCGGCCGCCTCGGCCGCCTGGGCGATGGAACGGATACGACCGACATTCGAGGAAAAGGTGGTGATCGCGACACGGCCTTCGGCCGCCTCGATGATCTGGCGAAGCCCTTCCGAGACCTGTTCCTCCGATGGAGAAACGCCGTCGCGCATGGAATTGGTGCTGTCGCACATCAGCGCCAGCACGCCCTCGTCGCCAAGTGCCCGGAACCGCGCCTCGTCGGTGAACGGCCCGAGCGACGGATGGTGGTCGATCTTCCAGTCNNCGTCGGTGCGTTCGCCCACGACCGGATCGTTATCGATCTTCCAGTCGCCGGTGTGGATGATGTTGCCGAGCGGCGTGCGGATGACCAGCGACATCGGCTCTGGAATCGAGTGGTTGACGCCGACAGCCTCGATCGAGAAGGGGCCGACATTGATCACGTCGCCGGCCTTGAACGGGGTCACAGGAATCTTCGCCCTGCTACCCTCATAGTCTCGCTTGGCTTCCAGCATGCCGGCAGTGAAGCCGGACCCGTAGACGGGGACATTGAGGCCGGGCCAGATGTCGTTCAGGCCGCCATAGTGGTCCTCATGCGCATGGGTAATGATGATCGCCTTGAGCTTGTTCTTGCGGGCGGTAATGAAGCTGACGTCGGCAAGCACGAGATCGACGCCCGGCAGGTCGGGACCGGGAAAGGTCACGCCGCAATCGACCATGATCCATTCGCGGTTCGACGGCGCACCATAGCCGTAGAGTGCGAGGTTCATGCCGATTTCGCCGACACCGCCCAGCGGCACGAAAACCAGTTCTTCGTTCTTTGCCATTCTTCCTTAATCCATTTCACCCGAAGAAGACGTCGCCAGCGGCGATCGCCATGCGGCCTTCTTCGCCGCGGTCGAGTATCAGCATGCCTTTATCATCGATTCCGCAAAAGTAACCGGAAATCGACCTGTCGGGCAGGTTCACCGTAATTTTTTCCCCGATGCCACAGGCGACCGCACGCCACAAATCGACGATTCTGGCGATCCCCCTACCCTCATCCCAGATCGCCAGGATCTCCGCCATACTGGCGAACAGATGAGCAAAGAGCTCTGGCGCCGATACCGAAACACCTTGATCCGCCAGTGACGTCACCGGATAGACCGTATCCTCTGGCTTGGTGCAAATATTGATCCCGATGCCGACCACCAGCGCATTGCGTCCGTCGGCAACGCGCTCGCCTTCGAGCAGGATGCCGCAGACCTTCTTGCGGCCGATCAGGATATCGTTCGGCCATTTCACCTCAAGCGGCAGCGCTTCAAGAGGAAGAATTGCGCGGATCGCCGCATGCACGGCCAGTGCCACCGCGAGCGGAAGCGAAGCCAGGCGCTCCATCGGAGCCGGGTCGATCAGAAGCAGCGACGCGTAGAGATTGCCAGGTTCGGACGCCCATGCCCGGCCACGACGGCCGCGGCCGCTCGTCTGGCTATCGGCCGTGATCCAGAGAAGACCGAAATCGCCCGCGCGAGCGCGGGCGAGGCATTCACTATTGGTCGACGCCACGGCGCCAAGCGCCTCATGGCGGAAATCGTCGAGCGAAATCCGGCGATGTTCGCCGCCCTTGGTCAATTAAAGAGCGTCTTGGCGGCTGCCTCGGCTGCCGTTCCAAGCGGACCGCCGACCAGAACATAGCCGACGACGAACAGTCCAGAGAGGCCGAAGACGAGGCGCAGTTCGCCGGCGATGCGAGAGAAATCGCCCTTCGCTTCATCGAACCACATGACCTTCACGATGCGCAGGTAGTAGAACGCGCCGACGACGGACGCAAGCACACCGATGATGGCGAGCGCATAGAGCTTGGCTTCGATGGCAGCGACGAAGACGAAGTATTTCCCGAAGAAGCCTGCCAGTGGCGGGATGCCAGCGAGCGAGAACATCAGTGCGGTCAGAACGACGGCCATGAACGGCTTCGTCGTGGACAGGCCGGCGAGATCGTTGATGTTCTCGACATTGCCACCTTCCTTATCCTTCATCGCCATGATGCAGGCGAAGGTGCCAAGCGTCATGACCAGGTAGATCAGCATGTAGGTGATAACGCCCGTCACGCCAGTCTCTGTTCCGGCAGCAAGGCCGACCAAGGCATAGCCCATATGACCGATCGAGGAATAGGCCATCAGTCGCTTGATGTTGCGCTGGCCGATCGCGGCGAAGGATCCGAGTAGCATCGAGGCGATCGAGATGAAGACGACGATCTGCTGCCATTCGGCGAAGAGAGGAAGGAAGGCGTCGATGGCGATACGTACGACGATCGCCATCGCGCCGATCTTCGGAGCTGCAGCAAGGAAGGCCGTCACCGGGGTCGGCGCGCCCTCGTACACGTCCGGCGTCCACATATGGAACGGCACGGCCGAGATCTTGAAGGCTAGGCCCGCAAGAATGAAGACCAGACCGAAGATTACGCCAAGACCTGCATTGCCACCGGCCAGGACCGCGGCGATTTCGTCAAATCCGATATTTCCGGTGAAACCGTAGACGAGCGACATGCCATAGAGCAGCATGCCCGACGACAGGGAGCCGAGAACGAAATACTTGAGGCCCGCTTCGGTCGAGCGCAGGCTGTCACGGTTGATGGCAGCAACCACGTAGAGCGCCAGCGACTGCAGTTCCAGCGACAGGTAGAGCGAGATCAGGTCGTTGGCCGAGATCATCAGCATGATGCCGAGGGTCGCGAGCACGAGCAGGACCGGGAACTCAAACTTGTCGAGATGATCGCGGCGGGCGTGGCCAACGGCCATGATCATGGCAGTGATCGAGCCGATGAGTGCCAGAACCTTCATGAAGCGGGCAAAGCCGTCCGCCTTGTAGGCACCGCCAAAGGCTTCGCCCTCAGCCGGAACCAGGATCATCCACAGACCCGACGCGATCAGTAGCGCGACAGCGAGGCCCATGACGGTCGTCGCCGACTTCTCGCCGGAGAAGACGCCGATCATCAGCAGCACCAGAGCGCCGACCGCGAGGATCAGTTCCGGCGTGACCAGATGCAGACTAGCGAGGAGTGTTTCAGGGGTCATGTCCAAAGGATCCTGTCGTCAGTTCGCGATGAGCGCAACGGATTGCGCTGCCTGCAGTGCGGCTTCGTAGTTGTTCACGAGAAGGTCGACCGAGGCGGCCGTGGCGTCGAAGATCGGGGCCGGATAGACGCCGAAGAAGATCGTCAGCGCAATCAGCGGATAGAGAATGAATTTCTCGCGCACCGAAAGGTCGAGAAGCCCCTTCAGGCTTTCCTTCTCGAGCGCACCGAAGACGACCCGGCGATAGAGCCAGAGCGCATAGGCCGCAGAGAGGATGACGCCGGTGGCCGCGAAGAGTGCCACCCAGGTATTGACGCGGAAGACGCCGATCAGGGTCAGGAACTCGCCGACAAAACCGGAGGTGCCCGGAAGGCCGACATTGGCCATGGTGAAAATCATGAAGGCAACGGCATATTTCGGCATATTGTTGGCCAGACCACCATAGGCCGCGATCTCGCGGGTGTGCATGCGGTCATAGATGACGCCAACGCAGAAGAAGAGCGCGGCCGAGACGAAGCCGTGGCTGATCATCTGGAATATCGCGCCCTGCACGCCTTGGGTATTGGCGGCGAAGGTTCCCATCGTCACGTAGCCCATATGGGCGATCGAAGAATAGGCAATGACCTTCTTCATGTCGTCCTGCATCAGCGCCACCAGCGAGGTGTAGATGATGGCGATCACAGAGAGCGTGAAGACCATTGGCGCGAAGTAGTCGGAGGCCAGCGGGAACATCGGCAGCGAGAAGCGCAACAGGCCGTAACCGCCGAGCTTCAACAGGATGCCGGCAAGGATCATCGAACCCGCGGTTGGCGCCTGAACGTGCGCGTCCGGCAGCCAGGTATGGACCGGCCACATCGGCATCTTCACGGCGAACGAGGCGAAGAACGCGAGCCACAACCAGGTCTGCATTTCAGCCGGAAACTTGTGGTTCAAGAGTTGTGTGATGTCGGTCGTGCCGGCATTCCAATACATCGCCATGATGGCGAGCAGCATCAGCACGGAGCCGAGCAGCGTGTAGAGGAAGAACTTGTAGGAAGCGTAGACGCGTTCCTTGCCACCCCAGACACCGATGATGATGAACATCGGAATCAGGCCGGCCTCGAAGAACACGTAGAAGAGGACGATGTCGAGCGAGACGAAGACACCGATCATCAGTGTTTCAAGGATCAGGAATGCAATCATGTATTCCTTGATGCGCTTTTCAATCGAAGCCCAGCTGGCGAGAATGCAGAGCGGCATCAGCAGCGTCGTCAGGATCACGAACAGCATGGAAATGCCGTCGACGCCAAGATGGTAGGCGATGCCGGTGCCGAGCCATTCATGCTTCTCGACCATCTGGAAACCGGCATTCGAATTGTCGAAGCCGATCCAGATGAAGAGCGAGACGACGAAGGTGAAGACCGTCGTCAGAAGCGAGACATTGAGGATGTTGCGGCGGCCGAGGCTGGTGTCCTGGCGCGTCAGAAGGAGCAACGCCACGCCGACCAGCGGCAGGAAGGTGACCGTCGAGAGAATAGGCCAATCGGTCATCAGAATGAACTCCCGAGCATCATCCAGGTAATAAGGGCCGCGATACCGATCAGCATCGCGAATGCATAGTGATAGAGGTAGCCAGACTGTAGCCGGACGACACGCTGGGTCAGGTCGGCAACGCCAGCTGCGACGCCATCCGGCCCGTAGGCGTCGATGACGCCGACGTCACCCTTCTTCCACAGGAANNAACGGCCGAGCGCCTTGGAGGAACGGACGAACAGAAAGTCGTAGAGCTCGTCGAAGTACCACTTGTTGAGCAGGAACTGGTAGAGCACGCGATGTTGCTCTGCGAGGACCTTCGGCGTCGAGGGCGACTTGATGTACATGTACCAGGCCGTGACGAAGCCGGTGAGCATGGCCACAAATGGGCTCCACTTCACCCAAAGCGGCACATGGTGGAACTCTTCGAGGATCTGGTTCTGCGGACCGGTGAACAGAGCACCCTTCCAGAATTCGGCATACTCATGGCCGAAGAAGTAACCCTCGAAGATGACGCCGGCAAACACGGCGCCGAGTACCAGCACGACGAGCGGGACCAGCATGACCATCGGCGATTCATGCACGTGGTGCATGACGTCGGCAGAGGCGCGCGGCTTGCCGAAGAAGGTCATGAAGGCCAAGCGCCACGAATAGAAGCTGGTGAACAGCGCGGCAATGACGAGCAAGGTGAAGGCGAAACCGGCCACGCTCGAATGCGAGGCATAGGCGGATTCAATGATCACGTCCTTCGAGAAGAAGCCGGCAAAGCCGATCATCGTCCCTGGGATGCCCACGCCGGTCAGCGCGAGCGTGCCAATCGTCATGGCCCAGAACGTATAGGGGATGTGCTTGCGCAGGCCGCCCATGTAACGCATGTCCTGTTCGCCATCGACGGCATGAATGACCGAGCCGGCGCCCAAGAACAGGAGCGCCTTGAAGAAGGCGTGCGTGAAGAGGTGGAATACGGCCGCACCATAGGCACCGAGGCCGAGCGCCACGAACATGTAACCGAGCTGCGAACAGGTCGAATAGGCGATGACGCGCTTGATGTCGTTTTGCACCAGACCGACAGTCGCGGCAAAAAAGGCGGTGATCGCACCGATCAGGGTTACGAAGGTCAGCGCATCCGGCGACAGTTCGAACAGCGGTGACATGCGGGCGACAAGGAAAACGCCGGCGGTGACCATGGTTGCGGCATGGATGAGGGCCGAGACCGGGGTCGGGCCTTCCATCGCGTCCGGCAGCCAGGTGTGCAGCAGGAACTGCGCCGACTTGCCCATCGCGCCCATGAAGAGCAGCAGGCAGACAGCGGTGATCGCATGGCCCTTGTCGAGGCTCAGGCCGAAGAGGCTGATGATGGCTTCCGTGCTTTCCGCGCCCTCGGCCGGCAGATAGGTCTGGGCGGCGGCGAAGATCGTCTCGAAGTTGATCGAGCCGAACAGCACGAAGATGCCGCCAATCCCGAGCAGGAAGCCGAAGTCGCCGAC
>DBUL01000113.1:326-5723 GCA_002307905.1 Rhizobiaceae bacterium UBA1291 | reverse complement strand
CCAGCCGAAGAACATCTGCAGCAGGTTGTCGGAGGTCACCAGCATGAGCATGGCGAAGGTGAACAGCGACAGGTAGGAGAAAAAGCGCGGCCGATGCGGGTCGTGGTGCATGTAGCCGATCGAGTAAACGTGCACGAGCGTCGACACGGTGTTTACGACCACCAGCATGACGGCGGTCAGTGTGTCGATGCGCAGCGACCATTCCACGTCGATGCCGCCGGACTGGATCCAACGCAGAAGCGAAACCTTGATCACTTCATCGCCTTCGCCATGACCAAGGCCGACATTGATGAAGACNNCCAGGACAGAACCGCAACGATGATCATCAGGCCGGTGGTGATGTATTCCGAGGCCTTGGCGCCGATCTGGCGACCGAACAGGCCGGCGATGAGCGCGCCGATAAGAGGAAGAAAGACGATAGCCTTATAGATGAGCATAGCCGTATCAGCCCTTCATCACATTGACGTCTTCGACGGCGATGGAGCCGCGATTACGATAGAAGACCACGAGGATTGCGAGGCCGATCGCCGCTTCCGCGGCCGCCACCGTCAGGATGAACAGAGCGAAGACCTGGCCGACCAAGTCGTTGAGGAACACCGAGAAGGCCACCATATTGACGTTGACCGCGAGCAGGATGAGCTCGATCGACATCAGGATGACGATGACGTTCTTGCGGTTGAGGAAGATGCCGAAGACGCCGAGCGTGAAAAGCAGCGCGCTGACCGTCAGGTAGTGGGAAAGACCGATTTCCATAATTCTTGCTCCTTGACCTCTCAGCTGCGTCAGATGCCCTGGCCCGGCTTGACCTTGACCACCTTGACGGCGGTCTCGGGCGTGCGGGCAACCTGGCGGGAGACGTCCTGCCGCTTGATGTTCTCACGGTGACGCAGGGTCAGCACGATCGCGCCGATCATTGCCACCAGAAGCACCAGTCCGGCGATCTGGAAGAAATAGACATAGTTGGTATAGAGCACGTCGCCGAGCGCCGCGGTATTGGTGCGNNGCGCTGCCGCCAATCACGATGACCAGTTCGGCCGCCACGACCAGACCGACCAGCGCGCCGATCGGCGCATACTTCAATACACCAGAGCGCAGTTCGGCGAAGTCGATGTCGAGCATCATGACGACGAAGAGGAAAAGAACCGCAACGGCCCCGACATAGACCACCAGGAGGATCATCCCCAGGAACTCTGCGCCGATCAGGATGAACAGGGCCGACGCGTTCACGAAGGTGAGGATCAGGAACAGGACCGAATGGACCGGGTTCCGCGCGGAAATGACCATGAACGCCGACGCCACCGCGACAAAGGCGAAGAGATAGAAAAAGAGAGCCTGAAGACCCATGTTGGTGCCTTTTCATCTTCCCCCGGGCGCGGGCCCTGCCCTGCCGCCCGATGACGCTTCACCGGCATCCCCACCGATCAAGCGCCCCGTTTCAAATTCCGCCGTGGCGAGGGCTCGTCCCTCGCCATGACGCCGTCATACCGCGGTTCAGCGGTACGGCGAATCCAGCGCGATGTTGCGCGCGATTTCGCGTTCCCAGCGGTCGCCGTTGTCGAGCAGCCGGGCCTTGTCGAAATAGAGTTCTTCGCGCGTTTCGGTCGCGAATTCGAAGTTCGGGCCTTCGACGATTGCATCGACCGGGCAAGCCTCCTGGCAGAAGCCGCAATAAATGCACTTCACCATGTCGATGTCGTAGCGCACCGTGCGGCGTGTACCGTCATTGCGGCGCGGGCCGGCCTCGATTGTGATTGCCTGTGCCGGACAGATCGCCTCGCACAGTTTGCAGGCGATGCAGCGCTCTTCGCCGTTCGGATAGCGGCGCAGCGCATGTTCGCCGCGAAAGCGCGGAGAAACCGGGCCCTTTTCGAACGGATAGTTGATCGTCGATTTGGGCGCGAAGAAATAGCGCATCGACAGGAAGAAAGCGCCGACGAACTCTTTCAGGAATAGCGAACTGACAGCCTGGGAAAGACCAGCCATCTCAACCTCCAAATCTGCCGAATGAACGGATGGCCATGATTATGCCCACCCCATGATCTTCAGCACGAATGCAACGATGATGACCATGGCGAGCGAAAGCGGAAGGAAGACCTTCCAGCCGAGGCGCATCAGTTGGTCATAGCGGTAGCGCGGCACAAAAGCCTTCACCATGGCGAACATGAAGAACACCATCGAAGACTTCAAGACAAACCAGACGATGCCCGGTACCCAGTTCAGGAACCAAACGTCCACCGGGGGCAACCAGCCACCAAGGAACAGGATGGTGGTCATGGCGCACATTAGCACGATGGCGGCATATTCGCCGAGCATGAACATCATGTACGGGGTCGAGCCGTATTCGACCATGAAGCCGGCGACCAGTTCCGATTCCGCTTCCGGAAGGTCGAAAGGCGGACGGTTGGTTTCTGCCAATGCCGAGATNAAGAAGATCACGAACATCGGGAAGAGCGCCAGCCAGTGCCAGTCGAGGAAGGAGTTCGGCAGGCCAAGCATAGTGCCGAGACCATCCTTCTGTGCGTAGACGATATCGGTGAGGTTCAGGGATCCGACGCACAGCAGGACCGTGACGATGACCAGGCCGATCGAGACTTCGTACGAAACCATCTGCGCCGCCGAACGCAAGGCGCCAAGGAAGGGATACTTCGAGTTCGACGCCCAGCCGCCCATGATGATGCCGTAGACCTCGAGCGAGGAGATGGCGAAGATATAGAGAATGCCGACATTGATATTGGCAATCACCCAGCCGTCGGCGACCGGCACGACGGCCCAGGTGGCAAGCGCCAGCGTCACGGCAACCAGCGGGGCGAGCAGGAAGACGCCCTTGTTGGCGCCGGCCGGAATGACCGGTTCCTTGAAGACGAACTTCAAAAGGTCGGCGAAGGACTGGAACAGACCCCAGGGTCCGACGACGTTCGGACCGCGGCGCATCTGGACGGCAGCCCAGATCTTGCGGTCGGCGAGCAGAACATAGGCGATGAAGACCAGAAGGGCGACCAGAAGCAGAAGCGACTGGCCGATCATGATGGCCGCCGGCCAGACATAAGTGGAAACGAAGCTATCCATGATCCCCTGCCCTTACTCTGCCGCAGCCTGGAAATTGTTGCGGGCCAACGCCGAGCACTCAGCCATGACGGCCGAAGCGCGTGCGATCGGGTTCGTCAAATAGAAGTCTTTGACCGGCGACGCAAACGCGGATTTCGTCATCTTCCCGGCTTTTTTCGCAACTGCGGCAATTTCAGCACCGGCGCCCGGTGCAATCTCGTCCAGCGCGGCGAAATGCGGGTAGTCCGCATAGAGCCTGGCCCGCAGAGCGCCAAGCGAATCAAAGGGAAGCTTCTTGCCGAGAACATCGGAAAGCGCCCGAATGATCGCCCAGTCCTCGCGGGCATCGCCAGGCGCGAAGCCCGCCCGGTTGCCCATCTGGACGCGCCCCTCGGTGTTGACCCAGGTGCCCGACTTTTCGGTATAGGTCGCTCCCGGCAGGATGACGTCGGCATGGTGTGCGCCGTTGTCGCCATGGCTGCCGATGTAAACGGTGAACTTTGCCGACTTCCTGGTGAAGTCGAGTTCGTCGGCACCGAGCAGGAAGAGCACGTCCATCGAGGTCAGCATATCGGCGGCAGCGACACCGCCCTCGCCCGGTACGAAGCCGAGGTCGAGGCCACCGACGCGCGAAGCGGCGGTGTGAAGGACCGCAAAGCCGTTCCACTCATCCGAGACTGCACCGACAGCACTGGCGAGCTTTGCGGCGTTGCCCAGCACGGCCAAACCTTCAGCCCCGACGAGTGCACCCTGGCCGATGATGATCAGCGGATTCTTGGCCGCCTTGAGCTTCTCGACGAAGGCGTTCTTGCCGGAAACCAACTCGCTCAGCGTATCCGTGCCGGCACCGAGATGTTCGTAAGGATAGCGCATCTCGCCGCCTTCACCAATCACGCCGATCGGCAGGGCGCTGCGGCGCCAGGCCTTGCGGATGCGGGCGTTGAGAACGGCCGCTTCGTAGCGCGGATTGGCACCGACGATCAGGATCGCGTCCGCCAACTCGATGCCTTCGATGGTGGAATTGAACAGGTAGCTTGCGCGACCGAGCGACGGATCAAGTGCCGCCCCATCCTGGCAACAGTCGGTGTTGGTCGAGCCGAGCGAGTTGATGAGCGCCTTCAGCGCGTACATTTCCTCGACCGAGGCCAGATCGCCGGCGATCGCGCCGATCTTGGCACCGGACGTTGTAGCAACGGCCGACTTGATGGCGGCGAAGGCTTCGCCCCACGTTGCAGCCTGCAGGCGGCCGTCACGGCGCACGTAGGGCCGGTCAAGACGCTGGGTCTTCAGGCCATCCCAGATGAAGCGGCTCTTGTCCGAAATCCACTCCTCATTCACCTCATCGTTGATGCGCGGCATGATGCGCATCACTTCGCGGCCGCGGGTATCGACGCGGATCGCGCTCCCAAGCGCGTCCATGACGTCGATCGATTCGGTCTTGTTCAACTCCCAAGGACGGGCGGTGAAGGCAAACGGCTTCGAGGTTAGCGCGCCAACCGGGCAGAGGTCGACGACATTGCCCTGCAGCTCCGACGTCATCGCCTGCTCGAGATAGGTGGTGATCTCGGCGTCTTCGCCACGGCCGATCAGGCCGAGCTCGGCAATACCGGCGACCTCGGTGGTGAAGCGGACGCAACGCGTGCAGTGGATGCAGCGGTTCATCACGGTCTTGACCAGCGGGCCGATATACTTGTCTTCGACGGCGCGCTTGTTCTCGGTGTAGCGCGAGCTGTCCATGCCGAAAGCGATGGCCTGGTCCTGCAGGTCGCATTCGCCGCCCTGGTCGCAGATCGGGCAGTCCAGCGGGTGGTTGATGAGCAGGAACTCCATCACCGAACGCTGGAACTTGAGCGCCTTTTCCGTGTCGGTGAAGATTTCCTGACCGTCGGCGGCCGGAAGCGCGCACGAAGCCTGCGGCTTCGGCGGTCCGGGCTTCACCTCGACCAGGCACATGCGGCAGTTGCCGGCGATGGACAGGCGCTCGTGGTAGCAGAAGCGCGGGATTTCCTGCCCGGCGCGCTCGGCGACCTGCAGCACGGTCATGCCCGGTTCGAACTCGACTTCAACGCCGTTGACCTTGGCGATAGGCATTACGATTACTCCGCCGCGATCGCGTGGCCGGCGAAGTTCGCGCGGCGGCTGCGGTAGGTGTGGATGCGCTCTTCAATCTCGTGACGGAAGTGCCGGATCAGGCCCTGAACGGGCCAGGCGGCGGCGTCGCCGAGGGCGCAGATGGTGTGACCTTCGACCTGACCGGCCACGTCCAGCAGCAGGTCGATCTCGGACGGGTCGGCGTCGCCGATCGCCATGCGTTCCAGCACGCGCCACATCCAGCCGGTGCCTTCACGGCAC
>DBUL01000113.1:0-230 GCA_002307905.1 Rhizobiaceae bacterium UBA1291 | reverse complement strand
CCGCGCACGCCGCCGCCGTGATCCTCGATCAACTGGCGCAGCGGGATCGACATGGCCTCTTCGACCACGCAGGGCGTGTTCACGTGGCCCGACAGGGACATCAGCTTGGTGCCCGCGTTGTTCGGACGGCCGAAGCTGGCGAACCAGTCGGCGCCGCGACGCAGGATGGTGCCGACTACGGCGATCGACTCGACGTTGTTCGCGGTCGTCGGGCAGCCATAGAGGCCGGG
>DBUL01000217.1 GCA_002307905.1 Rhizobiaceae bacterium UBA1291 | reverse complement strand
TGGCGCATCGGCTATGCCGGCGGCCCGCGCGAACTGATCAAGGCCATGGCCGTGGTGCAGAGCCAGGCGCCCTCCTGCCCCTCCTCGATCAGCCAGGCCGCCTCGGTCGCCGCGCTGAACGGCCCGCAGGATTTCCTGATCGAGCGCAAGGCGAGCTTCCAGCACCGGCGCGATCTGGTGGTCGCCGGCCTCAATGCGATCGACGGCCTCGATTGCCGGGTACCGGAAGGCGCCTTCTACACCTTCTCCGGCTGCGCCGGCGTGCTCGGCAAGACCACGCCGTCCGGCAAGCGCCTCGAAACCGATACGGATTTTTGCGCCTATCTGCTGGAAGACGCCAATGTCGCGGTGGTGCCCGGCTCGGCCTTCGGCCTCTCCCCCTTCTTCCGCATTTCCTATGCGAGCGCCGAATCGGAACTGAAAGAGGCGCTCACCCGCATCGCAGCGGCCTGCGAAAAGCTGTCCTGACGGCGCACAGGTTCCGGCCGTCCTTGAGGGTGGTCGGAACCATTTTTTCGCAGGCAGTGACGACGTCAATCGCTATGCGCGCGGATGACCTCGAGGAACGCTTCCCCGTAGCGCTCCAGCTTGGACTGCCCGACACCGGAAATATCCAGCAGCGCCTCGCGGTCCATCGGCCGCTCGCGCGCAAAAGCGACAAGCGTGGTATCGGGGAACACCACATAGGGCGGCACTGAAAGCTCCTTGGCGAGCGTCATGCGACGGGCGCGCAATGCCTCGAATAGCGCCACATCGTCGCTGTGGAGCGAGGAGCGCGCCTCCGTCGATGCCGGCGAGGCCCCCTTTGAGGCCTTGCCCTTTGTCGGCCTATCCTTGCGGAAACGCACCTCGCGCTCGCGCTTGAACACGGCGCGCGCCTCCGGCTCGAGTTTCAGCGCACCGAAGGCCGTATGGTCGACGCTGACCAGGCCCGCCGCCAGCAACTGGCGATAGACCGATTGCCAGGACTTTGACGGAAGATCCTTGCCTGCGCCGAACACCGGCATGTCGACATGGCCGAAGCGGATCGTCTTTTCATTCTCCGTGCCGGTCAGGACATCGATCAAATGGCCGGTGCCGAAGCGTTCGCCAGTCCGGTATATCGCTGCCAGCGCCTTGATCGCCGCCTCCGTCCCGTCCCAGGTTTCGACCGGCTTCAGGCAGGTATCGCAGTTGCCGCATCCACCCGCATGCGCCTCGCCGAAATGCGCCAGGATCGCCTGTCTGCGGCAGCCGGGTGTCTCGCAGATCGCCAGCAATGCATTGAGCTTGCCACGCTCGACCCGCTTGATCGCATCCTCGGAGGCGCCTTCATCGATCATCCGGCCGCGCTGGATGACGTCGGCCATGCCATAGGCCATCCACACCTCGGACGGCAGCCCGTCTCGGCCGGCCCGGCCCGTCTCCTGGTAATAGGCCTCGACCGAGCCCGGCAGGTCGAGATGGGCGACATAACGCACGTTCGGCTTGTCGATGCCCATGCCGAAGGCAACGGTCGCGACCAGGCACAGGTCCTCCTCCTTCAGGAAGGCATCCTGGTTGGCGTCTCGGACACTGCGATCCATGCCGGCATGATAGGCAAGCGCCCGTACCCCTTGTGTGTTCAGCCATTTGGCCGTGTCCTCGACCTTGGCGCGCGACAGGCAGTAGACGATGCCGCTCGAACCCTTGTGGCGCGACAGAAACCGCAGGAGTTGCTGGCGCGGCTGGTCGCGCTCGACGATCTCATAGGCGATGTTCGGCCGGTCGAACGAGGTGGTGAAGACCTCGGCCGAGCGCAAGGCCAGCTTGTCGATGATGTCTTCGCGCGTATGCGGATCGGCGGTTGCCGTCAGCGCGATCCGCGGCACACCCGGATAATCCTCGGCGAGCCGCCCGAGTTGGCGGTATTCCGGGCGGAAATCGTGCCCCCACTGCGAGACGCAATGCGCCTCGTCGATGGCAAAGAGAGCGATCTTCGCATGGGCGACCATCTCCCTGAAGCCGGGCGTGACGATGCGCTCCGGCGTAACATAAAGAAGATCGAGCGCACCTTGGTCGATCGCCCGCCGCACCTCGACATAATTCTCGCGCGACAGCGAGGAATTGAGCGCCGCCGCTCGCACGCCAAGTTGCTTCAGCGCCTCGACCTGGTCTCGCATCAGCGCGATCAGCGGCGAAACGACGATGCCCAAACCCTCGCGGCAGAGCGCCGGGATCTGGAAACACAGCGACTTGCCGGCACCGGTCGGAAAGAGCACAACCGCATCGCCTCCCAAGACGACCCGCTCCACCACTTCGGCCTGTTTGCCGCGGAAGGTGGAATAACCATAGACCTGCTTCAGAACGTCAAGCGGATTCTCCGCGCCTTGCCTGTCGAAGAGGGGATCGAAACGGTTCTGGGTCTGCGGCATGGAATCGCTTTCATGAGGGATTTCTCACTATGTCACAGCTTCTTGGCTGTCGCGAGTGTCCGCAAGGATCGGAATGGCCCGCTGGTTCTCAGACGGGGCCCGTCGAAAACCCTGGTGTTTTGGCGAGAGGGGTCCGCATGAACCGCCTGGCTGACGCATATTAACCCTTAGTCAAAAGAGATCTGCATGGTTGCATGTATCGTATTATGATCTATTAGGAGAATATAATGGAGTCCATGATGGGCAGAGCGCCAATAGGCTACAACGGGCGCTGCCAGTTGAATGGCCATATATGCCTTCTCGCCGCTTCCGCGTTGGCTCTGGAAGGGTTTTGGGAATGAGAGCGATCAAGATCGTCGCAGGCTTGGTCTTTGTATTTCTTGCGGTGTTCGTCATCTTCAAGGAACAAACAGCAGGTGTCAGCGCAGATGCCTTCGTCAATGCGAGAATAACCACGACCCGCGCACCGATCGCGGGCACCTTCGAGCTCGTGGCCCGCCCGGTGGGCGCGCGGATCAGCCAGGGCGACACCTTGGGTACAATCTCGGATCCATTGGTGGACGACGTCCGGCTTTCCGACCTCGTTCAGCAAAGAGCGGCGGCCCAAGCGGAGGTTGACCGGATGGCCGGGACAGGAACAGGTCTCCAAACTACGATCGAACAGCTCCGCCAGCGTGCCGCTTCTCATAAGAAGGAGAGGATCGAGCAGTTGCGAGCCTTGGCGGATGGCGCTGAAGCAGCCAAGGCCGCCGCCGAAGCCCGCTTGCGCTATGCGCAGCTCAGCCTCGAGCGTTTCAAGCGCTTGAGCGTCCAGGGGGTCCGGACGGGCGAATCGCTCGAACAGTCGCAATCGTTGGCAGAGGTGGCGGCGCTGGACGTCAGATATGCGCAGGAGAGCAGCCGTATCGCCCGGATCAATCTGGCGGCTGCCGAGCACGGCATTCTTCTCGGGGATGGCTACAATGACACGCCGTATTCCCAGCAGCGGATATCAGAACTCGAAGTGCGCAAGGCCGAGATCGAGGCGAACGGCAAGGCTCAGCTTGCGAACCTCGAAGCCCTCGAAAGCCGCATTCGCGTGGAGCGACTTCGTGTCAATCGCCTGACCTCCACCACACTTGAAGCCAATGTTACCGGCCTTGTCTGGGATTATCTGGCGGTTACCGGCGAGGTGGTCCTGCCGGGACAGAGTTTGCTGCGGTTGGTCGACTGCAATTCCGCAATCGTCACGCTGTCCGTGACGGAACGGGTCTACAACGGAATCACCCTCGGCAGCAGCGCCGCATTTCGGATGAACGGCAGCAGTCGCATCCTGCAGGGCACCGTCACCCGTGTCGCAGGCGCCGGCGCGGCTTCCATCTACGAAAACCTTGCGATCGCTCCGAGCGAACGTCACCTCGCGCGCTTCGACGTAACGCTTGACGTGCCGGCGCTTCGCGAGGATAGCGGTTTACGCTGCCTTATCGGTCGCACCGGTCGTGTGTTCTTTGAGGAACGCCCGCTGGATTGGCTCCGGCGACTCTGGTCCTGACCATGGAAAGCCTCTTCTACGCCAGCGAGTTGGAGTCAGCGGCAATGCTGGCGCTACTTTTCGTCGGAGCGGCCATTCTCTTCAGTGAAGTGCTGGATCCTCGAAACAGCTGGCACCGCACTGGTCTGTTTGCGGTCGCGGTCGTGCTTACCCTGCGCTACCTGTGGTGGCGCGGAACGGGGACACTCGCCCCCTTCGGACTGACCTGGGACTGCCTCTTCAGTTGGTCCTTCTTCCTCTTGGAGGCCGCCGCCGGCCTCTCCTCGCTCAGCGCCTTTGTCATTCTCAGCCGCACCGGGTCACGCTCGGAAGAAGCGGACCGGAATCTGGCCTGGTGGGATCTGCATCCGCCGAAGGTGGCGATCCTGATCGCGACCTATAACGAAGAACGGGACGTGCTCGAGCGGACAATCGTCGGCGCCAGGGCAAGCCATCATCCTAACTGTGAAGTTCTGGTCCTGGACGACGGACGGCGCGACTGGCTGCGCGATTATTGCGAAGCCCAGCGGATCCGTTATCTGCGACGGCCGGACAACAAGGGCTCCAAGGCCGGCAATATCAATCATGCGCTGGAAATTCTCGCAGCCGATCCTCAGCCGCCGGATTTCGTCGCCGTCCTTGATGCCGACTTCGTCCCGCATGCCGATTTCGTTTCCCGTGCGCTGGCGCTCTTTCACGATCCGGACGTCGGTCTCGTCCAGACCCCGCAACACTTCTTCAATCCCGATCCCATCCAGCACAATCTCGGTCTCAGCCGGTCCTATCCTGACGAGCAGCGCTTCTTCTTCGATCACTTGCAGCCGAGCCGCGATGCCTGGGGTATCGCGTTTTGCTGCGGCACATCTTCCATCGTTCGCTGGCAGGCGATCCAGGCCGTCGGCGGCTTCCCGACAGAAAGCGTCACCGAAGACTTCATGCTGACCCTTGTGCTTCAGGAAGCGGATTACCGGACGGTCTATCTGAACGAGGCGCTGACCGAGGGTCTGGCGCCGGAAGGCTTGAAAGAATATGTGACCCAGCGCGCGCGTTGGTGCCTTGGATTGATGCAGATCGCGCGCAGCCATGTGGGCCCCTTGGCCCGCAATCGCCTGAGACTGCGCGATCGGTGGAGCGTCGCCGATTCGGTCCTTTTCTGGCTGACAAGCTTTTCGTTCCGCATCGCGACCATGACCTTTCCGCTGCTCTACTGGTTCTTCAACATCATCGTCGTCGATGCGAGCGTGCCCGATATCATTTTCTACTTCACGCCCTATTATTTCTGGGTCCTCTTCGCCCTCAATTTCATCTCCTCCGGACTGATCGTTCCCATCGTCAACGACGTCAGCCAATTGCTGGGAGCAATACCGATCACCCGCGCCGCCGTGACCGGGCTCATCAGGCCGAAGGGGCATCCTTTCAGCGTCACCGCCAAGGGCGGAGACCGGACCAAAGTCGTGATCCAGTGGCGCATGATGATGCCCTTTCTCGCCATGCTTGTCCTGACGATCCTCGGCCTTGTCATCGGCATCGTTTTCGAACGTTTCGCCTTCAGCGATGCCGGCGACGGCAAGTTGATCATTCTGTTCTGGACCGTCTACAACCTTTTGATCCTGAGCGTGACCCTTACGGTCTGTATCGAATTGCCGAGGGTGGAGCAGCATCTGGCCGATCATCCCGAGCGCTGCGTCATTCTCGTAGACGGTCGGCTGAAGCGTGTCTGGCTCACCGATCTGACCGAGGGGACCGCCCGGATCCGTGGCGGCCGCCTCAAGCTGGGGGAGGCAATCGAGCTGAGGATACGCGACCTGGGCGACATGAAGGCTTTTGTACTCGAGGCCACCAACGACGGAGGCGTCCTGTCGCTGGAACTGGCTGCACATCAGTACGAGGCATTGCTCCGGCGATTGTATACGCAAGGCTCTGTGCCGAGCGTCACGTCGACCCGCCTATCCGCCGTGTTGGGCGCGGCCGTCGCACGCCTCGGGCTTCGCTAGCTCACCGGTCCTCGTGCGCGCCGGTGTCCCGCGATTCATGTGGATGAGCCTCCGACTGCAAGTGCGCCAAGGCCGCTCCGATCATGGCGAGTTCTCGGGTCCTGTGGCTTTCCATCGGATAGACGTTAGCGCCATCGGCAATCTCCACGGCATTGCGGGCCAGATCGGCGAATGGCCGGATGAAGGCCACGATGAAAAGCAGCGTGAGCAAAAGCAAGATCAATGCGAAGCCGAAAAGGCGCAGCAGCAGATCTCTCGTCATCGTACGCACAGGCAAGGCGGCCGCATCGCCATCAATCCGGGCGACCATGTTCCAGCCGAACCGCGGCAGGTCTGCATAAGCCAGTTCGGCAACCGTTGTGGTGAAATAGGTGTGACCATCCGGCCAGGTTTCGACCCCGGAGCCCGAGGCGCCGGAGCGGGCCATTCGGAAGCTCGGCAGATCGAGCGTGGCTGACTTCTCGCTGACAGAGGTGGCGACGAGTGCACCATCGGCTCCGACAACGAAGATATCCACCTTCATCGCTTCGGCCAACTCGTTGAGGAGCCGTTGGGCCCAATCGACATTAAGATGAAGACCGAGCACGCCTATTGTCGATCCGTCGGAACTTTTGACGGGAGTGGCAAAATCGAGAAACCGCAAAGGCGCGCCTTCTGGGTGCGGCGGAAGCTTGGAAGCCAGCAGGAGAGCCTCATGCGCGTCTCCCGCAAATGTCCCCGTGAGTCCGGCCTTGAACCAGGGACGCGCTTGGACGCTTTCCCCGACAAGAAGTCCGCTGGAAGCGGCCAGAACGATGCCGTCGGTTTGGGCAAAGCCGGCCCAGGATACGACGTCCCCGTCACCGACGAGAGCGTTGAGCTGCAGTTGCAGATCCTGAGGACGGGAAAAAGACAATTGATCGCGAACGGCCAGCAGATTGCGCCATTCACGGTGCAAGGACTGCGCGACTGCTGTCTGGACACCATGCATGCGTGTCTCGACGGCATTTGTCAGCCGCGCCTTCTCGTAGACGCGGCCCCGCTCGTTGATCAGCACATAGGCCATGACAAGCCCGATGATTGCGCTGACCAGAACGAAGCCCATCGTCAGGAATGCCAGGGAGGGGCTTGGGGCGGCGGCTCGGAATCTAAACGGCATGAAGACCTTTCCGCACTTTGCGGTATTGTTATGCGTCAGGCGCCCCACAGCTCTCACTGCAGGTAACGGCTCACGCGCTCAAATTGTGACTATAGCTTATTTAGCATGCTGTCACGTTGATGCGCACCCGCCAATATTGCCTCTCTCGTTTACAGCAGCCGCCTCGGGTCGTTTTCGCGGCTTCGGTGTTCCTCAACACTCTCACCCGCAGTCGCTATCTGGCTCCAAGTATGCCTACTGTCCAATCTGAGTAGACGCGAGCGCGATGTACTGCTTCCGTAGGGACGCGGGGTAACGGATTGGATCTCCGTTCGGCCGGATGTCCGTTTTGAACGCATGACTGTGAGCAGCTACATTCAAGCTTTACCTTGCAATGCTCGTTGGAATGGAGAGACAGGTCATGGCGCGGGTCGGCTTAAGGGAATGGCTGGCGATTGCTCCGGTCATCGCATCCGGCAGGCTTTCCCGCTACGGCGGCGGACAGGACGGACCGCTTGCGCGGTTCGAGGCGGATTTCTGCGCCGCCTTCGACGTTCGCAACACGCTGACGGTCTGTAACGGCACCGCCGCACTGATCGCGGCGCTTGTCGCATCCGGTATCGGCCCTTCGGACGAAGTACTGGTGCCCGCCTATACCTGGATCGCGACGGCCGGCGCTGTACTTGCGGCCGGCGCTGTTCCCGTCCTTGTCGACATCGACGAAACCCTGACCATTGACCCCTTCGACATCGAACGCAAGATCACCCCGCAGACTCGGGCGATCATACCCGTGCACATGGCGAACATGGTCTGCGACATGGACAGCATCATGCGCATTGCCCGCGAGCACGGCCTTATCGTCGTCGAGGACGCCTGCCAGGCGGTTGGTGCAACCTACAAGGGGCGTCGAGTCGGAACGATCGGTGACGTCGGGGCCTTCAGCTTCAACCAGTTCAAGAACATCAGCATCGGCGAAGGTGGGGCGATCGTGACCAACGACGATCATCTGTTTGCGCGAGCCCGGATGTATCACGACATCGGCTCCGTGTTTCGCGGTCATCTCGACAACGCCAACGAACCTCCCTTCTGCGGTGTCAATCTGAAGGCCAGCCAGATCCAGGGCGCGATGCTCAACGTCCAGCTCAGCAAGCTTGATCCGATGATCGATCGCATGCGCCGGCGCTATGATGCCGTGGCCACGATCCTCTCCTCCACGGCAGATTTGCGCGTCGGGCCGCATAACGACCGCTCCAACGCCATCGGCCTTCACGTGATCTTCGACACGGAGAAGGAGGCACAAGCATTCGCGGCCGAAAACCCGCGAGGCGTCCACCGAGTCCATGACTCGAGTAGACATGTCTACAGCTTCTGGAAGCCCATATTAGAGCAGCGCGCCGCTCATCCGCGTATGAGCCCCTTCGCTTGGGCCGCCCGTCCGATGGACTATTCGCCAAACGCCTGTGCGCGCTCCCTCGATATCCTGAGACGCACATGCCGCATCAGCCTGGGCGAAAACTATCCGCTTCCGGTAATGAAGTTTCTCGCCCGCAGGATGGGGCGGCACCGCAATGCTCCTGTCCACGCCTATGTCACAACGCCGGACTACGGAACCTGAGCAATGGAAGAACGTGCGCCGGCATCGCTTCCGGCCGTCATCGATCTCTGGACATGGTGGCTGGAGCGGCCGACGAGCGAGGTCGCAAGGCTTGCCACGCTCCTTTCCCACGACGAAACTGCCCGGGCCTTGCGCTTCGTGCTGGCACGTGATGCCCGTCGCTACATCGTCGCACGGGCAAGTCTGCGCATCGTTCTTGGCAACCGCCTCGGAGTCCCACCTGACGAACTGACGTTTGATTACAACGAGTTCGGCAAACCGCACCTTGCACCGCGAGACTCCACCCCGACGCCACATTTCAACCTTAGCCACAGCGGGCCGCTTGCAATGCTCGCGATCTGCGACCGTTTCCCTCTCGGCATCGACGTGGAAGAAACAAAGCCGCTCGAGGAGGACATTGCCGGGTATTTCTTCTCCTGCCGCGAACGCGCATCCCTGAAGAGGCTGCCGCAAAGCGACTATCTGAACGGCTTCTATCGTTGCTGGACCCGCAAGGAAGCCTTCGTGAAGGCGCATGGAAGCGGTCTTGCGATCGCGCTGGACTCCTTCGACGTTTCGGTCGGGCCCAGAGCGGCGCTCAATCTCGGACGCCTCAGTGGCGACGCATCTGAGCGCAGCCACTTGAGGCTTTACAACATCAGGGTTCCTGCCGGATTCCAGGGTGCCCTTTCCGCTTTGAGCGATGGAGCGCCCGTACGGCTGCGCTATCACGCCTGGCAAGGCGAGGATCTATCGCTTGGCAACATCAAAGGCTCAGCCGCGCATCCAGGATGTAGCGATCACCTGCCGCATCGAAATGATGACAGCCAATCAGTTTGGGCTTGAAATCGGGATTGATGGTTCTCACGCACCGCTCGCGATAGTTTTCCCGGTCAAGCTGCTCAATGAGCATGATGTTCAGCCCATAGCCGTAGATTCCGTTTTCGTTGCGCTGGGAGGGACGATACAGACGCCCATTCCTCTCGAACATCCGCCCGGCATTCCGGGCCGTCGTGCTATCGAGAACGACGGGATTGCGCCTGTGCGGAACGACCCAGGACAGACCCGGGCCATCAACCTCAAAGACGTGCAGCTCACTGCAATGGTCCTCATAGGCGTGGAAGTCGGACAGGTTGGTGAAGAGCCACCATCGGTCCCTGTAGCGCGTCAACACGCTGTCGGCTGGAGATAGGCCGTGAAGGGCAGTGGAGTGTAGCTCCCACTTCTGTGGAAATTCCACGCAACGCCAGATCTCCAGCCGACGCGCCTGACTTGTCTCCGGCATCATGAAAAGCTCACGTCCATGGCGGAAGACGAAGGGATAGGAGAGATGATAGTCACGTTTCAGCGCTACACCCAGTCTCTCCAGCCTGTCGCCGACTAGACGTGCAACCGCGATGTGGGCCTTCGCGTCGCCACTCGCATAGGCCTCGTAAAACAGGTAGCAGCCGCCGTCATGCTGGAGAAGGAAGGGGTCAGCGCGTATTTCGTCCCGGTCGGGGACGATCTCGACGGACTGCCGCGGATCGAAATTCTCGATGTCGCCGCAACCGGTGCAGAGTGTCCAGACCGCCGATCCGCCGCCCATCTTCCTGTATAGCGCCTTGCCGGCGCGAAACAGGAGCTCGCCGGATAGTGAACCGCAATAGCCCAGAAGATTGCGACCGGACGGCGGCGGCCGTGGACCACTTGGCTGCGACGGCTTCGGCATGGCATCCAGTTTACCTGTCTCCGCGACACGCACCAGTTCGCGCATGAGCAGCGTGACCGCTCTCTCCTTGATGAAGCCCGCGTTTCGCTGGGCGCTGAACTTGGTGTTGAAGGCCGATGTCGCGAGGCGCTGAATCTCGGGAGCGGCTCCGTACCGCGCGTTAAGCACCAGCGCACTGGAAGGCGCGTGATGCACCACGCTGTCATAGCCGAACCAGTCAGCCGTCTCGCTGCGTTCGTCGGAAAAGGAAAAGCTCCATTCCCCGAAAGGAAGCGCGCGAACGGCCTCGTCAGGAAGACCGACCCCAGTCAGGCGCATGACGAGGTCAAGGCCGAGATCCGATACGAGCCGGACGGTCCGCTCGGCGTCGCTGCTGTCAAGGTCGACGGCCGGTGGCAAATGCTCGAAGCGCTGCCCGTTCGGACTAAAATGGCTGCTAACATAGGCAGGCTCACGCGCCAGCATCGCCCGTTCCAGCCGCGCGAGGCTTCTGAACACGGGGGATATCGGCTGCGGCCTAAACGGCCGGGGGTGAACCAGGAAGCCCGCCAGCACGAGGCCCGGTGCGGCCATGACGCGGTCGAACACACGCTGCTCCCAATTTTCAAAGACGCCACTTGGCCCGACCAGAAATCCGATCCGCAATGGACCCGGCGCCGCGGGGCCGCTGTTCTCCTGCGTGGTCACGCGCGCCACCATGTCACTTCCGGCCGGTCAGCAGCTGGTCTTCGATCGAGGCGGCAAGTCTGCGAATGCCGTCGAGCGCTAGGGAGCCCTCGTGCCAACCCTTGAGTTCGATCACGTCGGCGTCCCGGTCGATGGCATCTCCCCAGCCAAACCGCAGCTTGGTAGCGCGGCGATGATTGGCCTGGCTTCTAAAGAGCCGCAAGTCTCGCGCGTCCTGGACCTGATAGTCCCGGGCGGCCTGGACGAGGATCTCCGTCGCATCCGCGTTCGCCTGCTCTTCTCTGGAGGGCTCGGCGGCCCCCACGCCGATCAATCGCATGAGCCTGAGCGTAGCATTGAACTCCTTGAGGAAGGCGACGGGGCGCAAGCGCCCGGCCAGAAGCTTTCGGGTGAAATAGCCGGTGCGCCGGATCCGCTTTTCAGTGTTCCACCAGAGCTGCCGGGACTTCGGCAATGAGCGGAAATAACCCGGGGCCCAAGAGTCTATGACGGCGGTGAACGCCACATCCGTGCCAGTCAGCTTGAGCTGGCGAGCGACTTCCACCGCCAGGACCCCATTGACGCAGAGGCCGACCAGGGCAATCGGACCCTTCGCGTCGGCGAGCGGCATCGCAGCGATCGCGTCCGCTGCAATCTGTTCGAGAGACGACCGGTCTGTTCCAGAGGACGAAGCCCCGAGCATGCTGACGTTGTAGACCGATACCGTGTCTGCCAGTTCGCTCGCCAGCCGATAGTAGAGGAAGGGGTGGTTCAGCGTGAAGACAGTGCAGGGGCCGCTGCCTACTTTATAGAGGCTCGCCTCCCAGGCACCACCAGTCGCCAGAGCCACTTCCGCGACGGCGTCGTCGCCGAAAAGCGCGCGTGTGAAACCGCCGAGCGTCGGCGCACGGAAAAGGAGTTCCAGATTGGGCCTGATGTCNNGCGGCGCGGCGCGGCGCGCCGACCACACCGCCAGCAGCGCGAACAGCGGAAAGGCCATCAGCATGCGCAGCGCCAGCAGCGAATGGCCGCCGAGCGCAAAGAAATCGTCTTCGGCCCGCACCGATTTCACGTCCAGCACCCGAGCCCAGATCTCCGCGAGCGCCGCGACCCGCTCGGGTGGCGACATCCGCTCACGAGAGTTCACCGCTGGCAACTCCGCGGTTTCGACACGGCCTGCCCGAATCCCGGAGAGAGCGCCGACCGGTGTTTGCGTCACGCGGCTCCCCGACGTGCCGAAATCACCTCCCTCGCCAGGCGCCACAAGTAGTGACAGGGGGGCTGCCGGTCTGCTGAGCGCAAGCTCGTAGGCGTCCTGCCACATCTGGAGCAGTTTTTCGATGGTGGCCCGATCGAAGAGATCTGTGTTGTACTCGATCGACATCCGCCAACCGGACGGGCGGCCGATCATGATGAAGCTGAGGTCGTAGATGACGCCCGGCGATTGCGACGGAGCGCTGATGAGTTCGAAGGAGCCATAGCGCCGATCCTCGAGGAAGGCCTTCTGCAGGTTGAAGTTCACCGAGATCAGAGGATTGCGCGAGGGGTCCCGCGGCGGATTGATCAGTTCGACCAGTTTGTTAAACGGCATGCGCTGGTGGTTGAGCGTCGCTTTTACGACTTCGCTCGAGACCCGCAGATGATCGAGGAAGGATACATCCTTCGCGACATGGAAGCGAAGCACCAGGTTGTTGATGAAGACGCCGATCAGGTTCTCCAGATCGGAATGGTCCCGCCCGGCAATCTGCGTTCCAAACAGGATATCACCGGCGCCCGTGTATCGGTGGAGCATCGCGCTCATCACCGCCGCGCCGTAGCTGTAGAGCGAAACGCGGTTCTCGCGGGCCGCATTCTCGATCCTCTCGCTGAACTCCAAAGGTTTCACGACCGACAGGATATTCCCGTTGTTCGTCTTCTGGGCCTTGCGCGGATGATCGGGTGGCACCTCGAAATAGGGCGCGCCGACCAGTTGTTCCCGCCAGAACGTCTTTTCGGTATCGAAGCCGTAGCTGTCGAGATAGGCTTCTTGCCACAGCGCGAAGTCGCCGTATTGCAGGGGGAGGTCCGGCAGGTCCGGCGCCCGCCCCGCTTCGATCGCCGCCGCGATCTCGCCAACCTCTCTGCCCAGCACGCGGATCGACCATCCATCAAAGCAGCTCTGGTGCGCGGTAATCAGGATGAAGGCACGCTCGTTCTCGACGATCAGCAGCGACACGCGAATGAGACCCGGTCGGCTCAGGTCGAAAGGCGCGGATGCCGTCTCCTCTCCGATGGAGAGGATCCGCTGCTCGCGCTGCTCGGCCGGCATGCTTCTGAGATCGATGACCGACAGCCTGAAGTCGACGCTTTCGACGACCTGCTGATAGGGGCGGCCATCGCGTTCGACGAAACGCGTGCGCAGGATTTCGTGCCGCTGGATGATCCTGCGCAGCGCCGCTTCGATCGTCGATGCTTTGAATTCCCCACGGACCTCCCAGCGCACGGCAACATTTAGTGCCGGGTTCCCCGGCTTCAGCTGATCCAGCACCCAGCAGCGCAGTTGGGTCTGGGTGCAGGGGAATTCTCCGACGATCGCCGTTGTCGTATTGGGGGCAGGCGTGATGTTTCCCATCTGGTTCATTGCACGTTTCCCATTCCTCGACGCGCGCCGTTACGAAAATCAGCCAGCGAGGGGATCTGGTAGGCCATGGCCTCGAAGCCGCTCTTCTCCTGTTCGTCCGCGTAGGCCGCCAGTTCAGCAATTGAAGGATGGCGCAACAGGTGCTTGGCCTCCAGCGGCAGGCCCTCGTCCAGCATGCGCGCGGCGATGCGGAAAATCGTCAGCGAATCCGCCCCGAGCTCATAGAGATTGTCCTCGACGCCGATGTCGTCCATGTTGAGGACGGTTTTCCAGATCGTGGCGAGCTTCTCCTCCATCTCAGTCCGGGGCGCGACCTTGACCGACACTTTCTCACGCTGAGGCAGGCCGCGCTTCGCCAGCGCGTTGCGGTCAAGCTTGCCGTTCCCGGTCTGGGGAAGCGCATCCTCGAGTTGCCAGTAAGTCGGCACCATATAGGCAGGGAGCTGAGATCGTGCGTGGGCCGCGAGGGTTTCGCCCAGCGGGGCCGCAATACCCGGTTCGGCGACGAAATAGCAGACCAGCGCCGGATCACCTTTGCTGTTGCGGACGCCGACCACCGCGCATTGGCGCACGCCTGCGACCTGGGAGACGACAGACTCGATGTCTCCCAGCTCTATGCGGAAACCACGCAGTTTGATCTGGTTGTCTCGGCGACCTAGCAGCTGAAGCGAGCCATCGGTCAGGCGCTTGCCTATATCGCCCGTCTTGTAGAGCCGGCGAACGCCACCGGTCCCGATGTCACATTCGACGAAGGCCTTCTCCGTCAGGTCCGGCCGTTCGAAATAACCGCGAGCCAGGCCATCACCACCGATATGCAGCTCCCCCGCCACGCCGACGGGCGCCAGCCTGCCATTGCCGTCGATGATGTGGAGTTCGGTGTTCGCGATCGGATGACCGATCGTGATCGGAGCATCGTCATCGAGAATGCGCTGCACCGAGGACCAGATCGTCGTCTCCGTCGGGCCGTACATGTTCCACAATTCCGCGCCGATGGCGACGAGCGCCTTCGCCAGGTCCTTGGGAAGCGGCTCGCCGCCACACAACATCTTCAGTCTGCCGCTCACCTTTCCAATGCCGGCCTCGACCAGCATCTGCCAGAGCGTCGGTGTCGCCTGCAGCACCGTAGCGCCGCTCTCCTCGACGAGCCGAACGAGCGCGAACCCGTCCTGAACCTGCCCGCGATCAGCGATAACCACCTTGCCGCCGGTTACGAGCGGCAGGTAGAGTTCGAGCCCGGCGATGTCGAAGGAAACCGTCGTCACTGCGACGATCGTATCGTCCTGCGTGAAACCGGGTTCGCGCGCCATCGACGCCAGGAAATTGACGAGCGCCCGGTGGGACACCTCGACACCCTTGGGCGTACCCGTGGAACCGGACGTGAAGATGACATAGGCGGGAGCCATTGTATCGGACGGCAGGTCCTCGATCGGCGCTTCGGACTGATCCGCGAAGGCGCCGCTTTCCTTGTCCAGGCGGACGACACGATCGCCGTCGCCGGCAAGCCTGGCCGAAGAATCGCTGTCGCAGATGATGGCGACCGGATGCGCGGTTTCTAGCGTCTGGCGCAAACGCGCCTCCGGGTGTTCCGGATCGAGCGGCACATAGGCGTGCCCGGCTTTCATGGTCGCCAGAAGCGCGATGAGCATGTCGAGCGAACGCTCGACCAGGACTGCGACGCGCTGCCCCCCTTCCGGCACAACGGCGCGGATGTGGCGGGCGAGTCGGTTGGAGTGCGCCTCGAGTTCGCCGTAACTGATCGTTCTGCCCTGGTGGATGGCAGCGATGGCGGCGGGCTGCTCCGCGGCCCTCCGCGCGAAGAGCGAGACAATTGTCTGGTCACGCTCGTAGTCGGCAACGCTCTCATTCAGACCGGTTGCCAACCAGTCGAGTTCCGTCTCTGAGAGAAGCGGCAGTTCCGCCACCGGCCGCTCCATGTCGTTAGCCAGCGCGGTAACGAGCGTGATAAAATGATCGATCCAGCGCTCGACGGTCTCCTGGTCAAGCACGTCAGCATTGTAATCGACGTCAATGCGTATGCCGTCGGCACTCTCGATCATGTTCAAAAACATGTCGAAGTTTGAAAAGGCCTTGGCATTGGGTTCGATTTTCGCGGTCAGCCCGGAAAACTCGGCATTGGCCGTAACCCGTTCGAGATTGAATTGTATGCCCGTCAGCGGAAGGCGGTGAGGATCGCGGCGAATGTTAAGCGCCCGCACGAGGGTGCCATAGGTATAATCCTGATGCTCGAAGGCCTTTAATACCAATTGTTGCGTGGCCTTGAGATGATCCTTGAAGGAAGATGAGGCATCAACGGACTGGCGCAACGGCAGAAGGTTGACGCAGTGTCCGACCAGGATCTTGTCCTCCACAAGGCTCTGGCCGGCTGAGGGAACCGCGATGACCACGTCCGATTGCCCGGCAAGGCGCGAGACCATGACCTGAAGAGCCGCGAGCAGCGTCGAAAAAAGCGTTGCGCCCGCGCCAGCGCCACGCTTCTTAAGCTGCTTGTAGACCTCCTTGTCGATTGTTTGCGTAGAGCTACCGCCTGCGAACGTCCTGTGCTCCGGGTGCGGCCGGTCGAACGGCATCTCAAGCACCTCAGGTATCTCCTTGAACTGGTCCAGCCAGAAACGCGCGGTTTCTCCCGTCGGTTCGGACTTCGGTGCGAACTCCGCCGCGTAGGTGGCAAAGGAAACCGCAGGCTCGAACTGAACGGTCTCACCGCGAATTGCGGCCGAATAGGCGGCCGACAATTCCTCGATCAGCACGTTCATCGACCAACCGTCGCAGACAATGTGATGGGCCGTGAAGACGAATGCGTGCCTGTCGCCAGCGAGCCGAACCAGCAAGGCCCTCGCCAGCGGTCCATTGACCAGATCGAAAGGAATAGCCGCTTCGGACTTGACGAGGTCCCGTAGGGTAGCCTCGCAGTCGGCCTCCTGCGTCATGTCCAGGATCGGCATGTCGAGGGCGAAATCGGGGATGAAGCTGAAGTGTTCGCCGGAGCGGCCGAAGCGGATGTGCAGGGCGTCGTGGCGATCGATGACCGTCTTTAAGGCGTTGGCGAATGCGGCCTCGTCGAGATTGCCCTCCAGCCTGAGGGTGAAGGACTCGTTGAAGGAACAGGAGGCCTCGTCACCCGCCTGGGCCGCAAGCCAGATTTCGGCCTGCGCCTCCGTTAATGACACCGTGTCCGGCCTCGTGGACGCTTCCTGTCTGACGATCTCTTTGTCGGATAGCTTGGAAGACGCCTGCAGGATCGCGCCTGCGCCCGCGCCGTTCGGAGCGAGGATCCCCACCGCCTGCAGAGCATCCACACCGTCCCGGAAGGCCTTGGCGATAAAGCGGAAGTCCTCCTCGGTGTGTGCCGTGGTCAGGAAGCATGGATAGCCATCCTGGATGTGCACGCCATTCAGGCGCAGATATGGATAGAGCAGCCCGCCGAGCGGATCCTGATTGCTGAAATCAGTCACGAACCAGCTCTTGTACCCTTGGATGTGGGGCGCGACACCGCGCCTTTCCAGGTCGGCGTTGATTTCGCTAACAAGCGCTTCCGTGCGCTGGGCGACGCGATCGTAGAGGGCCGCACCGTCGTCCTTGATATGCTTCAGGACCGCCCGGGCCGCTGACAGCACAACAGGATGGCGTACAAAGGTCCCGGCAAAGAATGTCGGCGCGAAAATCGGCACGGAATCATCACCGTAGTTCCAGTGGCCTCCATCGAGCGCATCCATGAACCTGGCGTCGCCGGCGAGCACGCCGATCGGCATGCCTCCGCCGATCACCTTGCCATAGGTCGCCATGTCGCCCTTGATGCCCCAGACCGCCTGCATCCCACCCGGATGGACGCGGAAGCCCGTCACGACCTCATCGAAGACAAGCGCGAACTGCGCCTGCGTGGCGATGTCCCGAACGGCGCGAACAAATTGTTCGGGCCGCAATTCGGGATNNACTCAAGGCTTTCAGGGGCCCCGTAGCGAAGCACCATCATGTTCGAAACGGAACTCGAGGGGATTCCGGCTGCGATCGGCAGGGCCACGGGGTTGGCGGCCCGATTGCGGCCCTTGACCAGGACCTCGTCGAACTGCCCGTGATAGTCGTTGGCGAACACCACGATGTAGTCGCGCCCTGTTACGGTGCGCGCCACGCGCATCGCCGCCATCACCGCTTNNTCTCGCATATCATCTCGGCAACTTCGCCTGCCAGCGGCGTCTGAGGGCCGATGGCAAAACCGGCATCGATCTGCGTCTTCATCGCTTCGATGATGAAACCCGGCGCATGGCCGAAGGCCGTCTGACCAAATCCGTTGACCAGGTCGACATATTCGTGACCGTCAATGTCCCATATGCGGGCGCCCTTGGATCTGTCGGAAACGATTGGAAAGATCATTTCCTTCCAGTCGGCCCGGAAACCCGTCGCTGTCCTGGGGTCGGCAAGACGGCGCCGGTTTTTCTCGGTGAACGCCTTGGACCTCCGGTTTTGATCGGCATAAGTCGCGACGAATTCCGTCAAGAACTTCTGCTTCACGGGCGAGAGTTGGGGAGCGATCGGCTTGGCACCGGGCCGGTAGAGCCGGACACGTTCGGTGCCGATCTCGCCTTGTTCCTCAGTGCCGCCCCCAGGCGCGGGGGGCTTGGGAGCGGCAACTGGAGCCACAGGCACCTCGGCGCCGCGAGGGGGCAGCAAGGGGGACGACGAGGCGGCCTGAAGCACTTGAAGCTGATGGGTGAAAAGGGCCTGTGTCATCTGGATCTGGGACTGAAGGATGGCTTCGAGACCGGCGCCGTCCTCTATCTGCGCGGCAGATGCAAGCGCTGCGACCGGTGCGATCGATGGTGAGGCACCAGCCGGTCCAGGCGCGCTGACTGTCATGCCCCCCGGGACCGCCGCTGCGGCTGACGTGGCAGGCTGAGGCATCTCTCGGTCCAGGTGCCGCGCGAGATCGGCAATGCTCGGAATTGTGCTCAACAATTCACGAAACGACAGTTTCACGCCAAACTGCTTCTCGACCTTCTGGGCGAACTGACCAATGAACAGCGAATCGAAACCAAGCTCCAGGAACGTGCTCGTTCTGCTGTCGCTGTCGAGGTCCTCTCCGGACATATCGCCGAGTAGCGCCATGAGCCCGCTCTCCAGCTGCGGAATACGATCTGACGTTGGCAAGGGGTTCATGGCGTTCATCGTTTCAATCTCGCCTGTTGGTTTCGTAAGGGACACTTCGGGGCGGACACTGGGCGCACTTGCGGCTCGCCGGACAGGCGCAGGCGCGTCGATCCAATGACGCTGACGTTGGAACGGATAGGTTGGCAACGGGACGGCGCGTTCGGCCCCGGTGGACAGCGGTGGCCAGACCAACTCGCAGCCGCTCATCCAGAGCCTGCCGTGCGCGTCCGCCAGAACGTCCGCGGCGGCGCTGGCACGATCATGCTCCGGCATCGACTGAACGATGGCGATCGTACCACTGCGGCTGATGGTTTGCGCAGCAAACGTCGACAGCGTCCGGCCGGGCCCGACCTCGAGCAGGACAGGTTTCTGGTCGCTGCAAAGCGTGACAAGACCATCAGCGAAACGCACGGCTTCGCGGCAATGCCGCGCCCAGTAGTCGGGCGAGAAACCCGCCTCGTCGGTCTGCCATGCGCCGGTCACGCAGGAGACATAGGGGATCGTCGCGGTGCCATAGGTGACCTTCGCGGCCAGCTCCCGCAGCTCATCGATGCACGGCTCCATCATTGCGGAGTGGAACGCGTGGGAAGTTTGCAACCGGCTGAAGGCGATCCCGGCCTTTTCCAACGCAGCGCAGACCGCGTCCATATCCTTGAACGGCCCGGAGACGACACACAGCTTCGGCGCGTTGATGGCCGCGATCTCGGCGCTTCCGCGCAGNNCTTCGCAGCGAACCGATGCCATCGCACCCGGTGGCTGCTTCTGCATGAGCCAGCCTCGCATGGCAACGAGCCTGAGCGCGTCCTCGAACGAGATGGCGTTGGCGATCGTGGCGGCCACAAACTCGCCGACGCTGTGGCCGATCATCGCGTCCGGCATCAAACCACGGCTCATCCAGAGCCGCGCCATTGCGTATTCGACCAGATAGAGGCACGGCTGCGCGATCCGCGTCTCGCGCTGCTCCTGCGCCATCGTCTCGGTCACCTGGCCAGCGTGGCAAATGTAGTCGCGCACGTCGATGCTGTAACTCATCTTCAGCACTTCGGCGCCGCGATCAATCCAGCGGGCGAACTCGGGCTCGCGTCGATAGAGCTCGGCACCCATACCAACATATTGCGATCCCTGTCCCGGGAACATGAACACGACGGGCGGCGACGCATCCCCGGCAAGGCCGACGTTCACCCGTTCGGCGCTCAACAGATCCACGGCCTGCGCAGCACTACTCGCCACCACGGCGGCGCGGTGCTTGAACGCGTGGCGACCGGTCTGCAAGGTACGGGCGACCTGGGTAAGCGCAATTGCTGGATTCGCTCGCAGATGGGCAACGAGATTCTGGCGCACCGCCGTCAGCGCGTCGTCGGTGCGCGCCGACAGTGGCAGGATGAAAGGACCTTCATCGTCGTTGGTCGCATCCGGCCCCGGGGGCGGCGCCTCCTCCAGAACGACGTGGATGTTCGTTCCCCCGACCCCGAACGAACTGACTCCGGCCCGGCGAGGCGCTGACGTTTGCGGCCACGCCGATGTCATTTTCGGTATGTAAAAGGCGCTGTCATTCAGAGGGATGCGCGCATTGGGTTGCGCGTAGTTGGCCATGGCCGGGATTTTCGCGTGATAGAGCGCCAGCGCAGCCTTGATCAGGCTGCTCACTCCGGCGGCCGCATCCATATGGCCGATATTGCCTTTGAGTGAACCCAGCGCGCAGCATCCCCTTTTCTCGGCGATCCGGGAAAAGGCGAGCTGCAGACCGGAAAATTCGATCGGATCGCCTAGAGGCGTCGCCGTTCCATGGCATTCCACATATCCGATCGTGTCCGGCTCGACACCGGCATTGGCAAGGGCAATGGAAATCGCCTCAGCTTGCCCTTCTGCGCTCGGCGCCGTGAATCCGACCCTGTCGGAGCCGTCGTTGTTGACGCCGCAACCACGAATAACGGCATAGATCCTGTCCCGGTCGCGCAGGGCATCATCGAGCCGCTTGAGCAACACCACGCCCGCCCCACTGGCGAACACAGTTCCACTCGCTTCCGCGTCAAAGGGCCGGCAGATCCCGTCGCGGGATACCATGCCACCTTCCTGGTAGATGTATCCGCGCTTTTGCGGGATAGTGATGGACACACCTCCCGCCAGCGCCATGTCGCAGCTATAGGTCAGCAGGTTCTGGCATGCCTGCGAAACCGCGAGCAGTGATGTCGAACACGCCGAATGGATGGTGAAAGCGGGTCCGCGCAGGTTGAGCTTGTAGGCCACCCGCGTGGCGAGTGTGTCAGTGACCGATCCGACGATCTGATTGAAGCAGCCGATCTGGTAATTCGACGTGAATTCCTCGACCTTTGCGCGGTCTCCCAACACATTGTTGAGCAGATAGGTCGGCATCGAGCAACCGGCGAAGACGCCCACCATTTCAGAACGTCGATAGGGATCATAGCCTGCGCTTTCGAGCGCTTCCCAGCAGATCTCGAGGAAGATGCGGTGCTGCGGATCGGTGACGGCCGCCTCGCGTGGGAACATCCCGAAGAACTCAGCGTCGAACATATCAATGTCGCTGAGACAGGGGCGTGAGGCCACATAGTCCGAGCCCGAACGTTCGTCATCCGTGAAAGCATCTTCGAGTTCGCCTGGAGAAAACGACCTGAAGGCGTTTCTCCCCTCCTCAACGAGCGACCACAGAGCGTCCACCGATGGTGCTCCGGGAAACCGGCCGGACATGCCGACAATCGCGACGCCGTCCGCTGCAATGGTCTCGTCCAAGCCCTGTTCGCTGACAAGGGGTTGCACAAGCTCGCCGTTGCCTTTCATGATGCGCTCCTGCGGAATTGGGACATGCTCCGTCTTTTTAAGGCCGCCCGCTGATCGGCGGTCATCGACGGGGATGCCTTTGGTATTCTGTCATCGAGAAACCGTGCCAGCTCGCGGATGGTCGGATGCTTGAAGAGTACAAACACGTCCAAGTCGCGCCTGAGTTTGGCCAGCAGCCCAGCCTGAACCCTCAACAGTTGAAGCGATGTGCCTCCGAGATCGAAGAAATTGCGATCAAGCGGTATGTCCTCGATGCCGAGCACCTCTCGCCAGAGGCCGGCCAGCAGCTCTTCGCTTCGGCTTTCGGGTGCCGCCGGTCTGGCGACCTCGATTGGCGGTGCAGGGAGCTTCGAACGATCGACCTTGCCGGCCGGTGTCAGCGGCAACTCGGCAAGCACGATCGCCGCGCTCGGGATCATGTAGGCCGGAAGCGCATGGCGCAGCCGCTCCATGAAGGCCGGCACGAAATTTGGATTGCCGATGTCGCTTTCATTTTTTGGTCGAAGATAGGCGACGATCCGCTTGATTGACGCGCCCTGCGAATGGCAGGCGACCACGCCGTCCAGCAGCCGGGGGTCGCGGCGGATTGCTGCCTCGATCTCATCGAGTTCGATGCGCTTGCCGTTGATTTTGATTTGTCGGTCACGACGTCCCCTGAAGAGGACTATTCCGTTCTCGTCTTTTACGGCAAGATCGCCAGTCAGATAGCAACGCAACGGCCCCTGGCACGTCTCGACCATCACGAACTTTTCTTCAGTCAGATCCGGCCGATGCATGTAGCCGAGGGCCAGACCGTCGCCGGCGAGCGCGAGTTGACCATCGACGCCCGCTTCAACGGGGCGCATATCTTCGTCAAGTATCAGGATGCTCGTATGGGCAATGGCCTGCCCAATGGGCAGGTCGTCGCCGGCAAAGTCGGCGGGAACGGTGAATGTGGTTGCGATGCAGGATGATTCCGTCGGCCCGTAGGCATTGGTCAGCCGACAATCCGGATGGCCGTCCCGGAACCGCCGGACATGTTCCGCCGATCCGGCCTCCCCGCCGAATAGAACTTGGCGTAGGCTGGGCAGAGGTTCCGTGACGAAATCGGCGAAAAGATTGAACATGCCTGTGGTCAGCAAAGCGACCGTCACTTCATTTTCGCGGATGACCTTGGAGAGATCGCCAAGCGAGAAGTCTGGAATGGGCATGCCGATGAGGGCAGCTCCGTTAAGAAGCGCGCTCCAGATCTCAAAGGTCGCGGCATCGAAGGATATCGTTGCCGTGTGCAGTACCGCATCGTTGCTGCTGAGATCGATGTAGTTCTGGTCGAGGACCAGCCGCGTGATCCCACGATGGGGTATGGCAACGCCCTTGGGCCGTCCTGTGGAGCCAGACGTATACATGACATAGGCGACATCGCCGCCACCAACCGTTGGCAAGGAAACGGAAGCCTCGACAGCAAGGGTCGGAAGCAGCGCTTCCAGATTGATCGTCGCACCCCGGATCTCGGGCAGCGCGCGCACATGCTCGCCGTGGACATCATCGATGAAGATGATCCTCGGCGCGCATTCTCCGATCACGTAGTTGAGGTGCTCGAGAGGAAAGGCCGGGTCGATCGGCAGGTAGGCGCCGCCCGCCTTGAGGATCGCCAGTTTCGCAACGACCGTGGAAAGGCAGCGCGGTACGGCGAGCCCCACCACGTCACCCTTTCTTATGCCAAGCTTCAACAGATATGCGGCGAGCGTGTCCGACAGGCGATCGAGTTCGTGGTAGTTCAGTGACTGGGCGCCGAATGCAACCGCCTTGGAATAGGGATTGTTTCGCACCCGTTGACCAAAGACGTCATGAACACTGCGTTCCCTGTCATAGTGGACCGCCCCCTGCTGACTCAACGCCATGCCGGCACAATCATCGCTGTGAACCTTGGAATTGTTCATCGCCCCCCCTTGCCCAGGATCGTTGGAGTCGCGTCCAAGGAGCCCCCGGCTCCTCGCCGTCAAGGCTCGGATTGCTCTTCCTGAATGCCCAGAATTCCATGATCGGGAGAAATAAATAGATGATCATTGGGGTGAACCGTTTTACCGATTGTACCAGCGGACCTAATCCCTTTGACCGATGCGATTAATGGCCTGCGCGCTGGCGCTCATCCGGCGAGGCTGACCCAAGGCGCGACAAAGGATGCGGCTCCGCGACAGATTGGTGTCGCGGCCGGTTAACCCGGATAGCCGATGCGAACGCAATCACTTGAAGCTGTAAGCGCGGACGTGTTCGACGAACATGTAGGAGGGATCGGCGGCGGCGTTCCTGCTCTCCTCCTCGACGAGCGCGAGGTTCAACAGGATATACATCGGCTGGCGATGTTCAGGTTGCGTTGGTGTCTTCCACACGAGTTGGCGATCGAAGTATACGCGTATCTGCGACGCATCGATCTTCACGCCATAGGTGTGGAACTCGGCCGGATCGGCCTCCGGAAAGACCTCGATACGTTTACCCTGCGAATAATGCCGTCCGTCGCGGTGCCAGACATGGACAACGGTAGAGAAGCCGTCCGGCCGGTCGCCGTAGTACTCGAGCACGTCGATCTCCGCAGTGTATCGCGATCGATCCAAACCGATCAGCCAGAAGGCAGGCCAAACTCCCGGCCCGGTCGGTAGACGCGCCCGCATCTCGAAGTATCCATATTGCTGGGCAAATCCCTCGCCCTTCGTATCGACGGATGCGAGTAGCCCGGAGCGCCATTCTCCACTCTCGTGCCGCCTGGCCTCGATGCGAAGGACACCATCCTTTACCGTGAAGGGGAAATCGGGGCCTGGTGCGGAAAAACGCGCACCACCGAAATCCCCCGACCAGGGCGTATGCGCAATCCAGCGCGTTCCCGGTCCCCATTCCGATACGTCGAGTTGCGAGAACTCCTCACTGAAGGAAAGGGTCATCTGTCCGGTATCAAGCAGATCGCCCGTATCGCCATTATCATCGCCGTACGCATTCACGGCCCGGCTCAGCAGCAGTGCGGCCACAAGCAGGGTCGCTCTTCTTGAACAGCGGCGAAATCCGCAACGCCGTGGGGCGCAGTTATGGTTACGATATGAGGGACACATGCCACTTGCGTAGCCGGTCGGGTCCGCGATGGGATAGAGCTGAATTCGTTTCGCCGCCTACCACAAAAGGCGTAGCCGCAGGCATGAATACGGTTAGCTTCCCCTCACCCCTGATTTTTGATGGAGTAACGAGAGGATCGGATGGGCAAGAAGGGCTGGGGCCAACCTATCCGACGGTGGCCTATCTACGCCGGCGGGGGAACCGGGAATATGAATCTCGAGCTGATGGGAGTAATCACGATCGTGGCCGGCCTGGTCATTCTGACCGCGCCGATCCATTGGTCCTTTTCCCTGATGGTGCTGTCGACGCTGTTCGGCGCCGCTGCGGCTTTGAGCTTGCCGATGCTTGGTGGTGCCACCGTTCTCGTCCCCAGCCTCTTCCTGCCTTTCTTCGCCCTGCGTCTGTTCATGGCCGCTGGCGAAGGTTATTTCTTCGCCGCGCTTCAGCCGTCTCAAGCCGGATTCTGGCTGCTCCTTCTCACCTCGTTCGGCTTGCTGACGGCGGTGTTTTTTCCACGCATATTCCAAGGCATCACCGAGACGATGACGGTCGAGCGTGTGGCGAACGGGAGAAATTTCATTTCGCTGACGCCGCTGCGATTCTCGTCTAACAATATCACTCAATCGGTCTATTCCGTCGGCGGCGTAGTCGCGTTCGCCGCTGCCTTCGCCTATTTCCGCAAAGCCGGCACCCCACGACACCTCATCGGGGCGATCGTGCTTCTGGCGACAATGAACCTGGCTTTCGCGATAGCCGATGTCGTCACATACTTCACGCAGACCGAACACATCATGAGCTTCTTCAGGACGGCGAACTACGCCCTCTTGACGGGATCGGAGAAGGGCGGCCTCAAGCGAATCTCGGGAACCTTTCCCGAGGCATCAACCTTTGCCGGCTACGCGCTGGTGCTGTTTGCGTTGACGGCCAGCTTGTGGCTCGACCGCATGCGATCGTGGACAACAGGAGTGCTTGGCGCGCTGTCGCTGGCAGCTCTGCTGCTATCCACTTCGGCAACGGCCCTGGTCGGGATCATGGTCGTGGTTCCGTTTCTGTGGCTTCGTGCGATTGCGACAGGTCTTCGGGACCCCGCGATGGCGCGGCCGACCTTCCTGGTCGTCGCGGTCGCGGTCGTTCCGTTGCTGGTTCTCATACTTGTCGTTCTTTTCCCCGGCATCACGGAAAGCCTGCAGGATTTCATAGACGAGATGCTGCTTTCGAAGGCCAGCAGTCAGTCGGGCCGCGAGCGCACTCTCTGGAATGCGATGGCCTACAAGACCTTCCTCGACACCTACGGACTTGGCGCAGGCCTGGGCAGCGCCCGCGCCTCCAGCTATGTCCTTGTCCTGCTCTCCAACGTCGGTCTTCTCGGTTTTCTCTTCTTCCTGATCTTCGTGGCTGCAGTGTTGGGCGCACGCACGCCCAGAAACGCAGATAGCGAATTGCTCTGCGTCGTGCGTGCGTGCAAGGCTGGCGTTCTGGCCATGGTCGCGACCTCGGCTATTTCCGGCACCGTCTACGACCTGGGCACGATGTTCTACGTTCTGACCGGCAGCCTTGCTGCCTTTGCCGTGCCAGCATCCGCAGGCGGCCCGGCGACCGGGTCACAGCATTCCTTGCGGCCTGCCGATTCCATGGAGGCCTTCTCATGAAAATTGCAGTGTTCAATGTAAAATTCAGTGAGAATCTGGGAGACGGCGTTCTGGCACAGTGCCTCGAAAAGGCGCTATGCCGCGATGGCGATATTGAGGTGGAGACCATTGATCTGGCCGGGCGTGTGCGTTTCGGTGCGACCTCGCCACATCGACGCTCCGCGGTCCGACTACTGCATGTCCTGCCAATCTTCGCTCGCCGTTTGGCTGTGTCCCATGCTCTGCGCGCCAAGCTGCGCGCCCTGGGTGAGGAATGGGACAGAAAGATCGCCGCCGTCGATGGTGTCGTTCTTGGTGGGGGCAATCTCTTCCAGGATGACGACCTCAACTTCCCGCTCAAGATCGGCACACTACTGGACAGCGTCCGCCGTAGCGGTAAACCGTTCGCCATACACGCCGTCGGCGTCACCAGGTCCTGGTCGTCGCACGCGCTTGCGCTGTTTCGGCAGATCGAGGATACCAATCTCGTCTACCTGTCGGTGCGGGATACTGCGTCGCATGACAACTGGCGACACCATTTCCCCAAGGGTCACGCGCCCGCGGTCGTACCGGATCCCNNGCCCGGCCTTTTCGCCGGCGATCTTCTCACCGCAAGCGCTTTGGTGAACGAAGGCGAACATGTCGTCGGTATTTGCGTAACCGACCCGGTGATCCTGGCGCGCCATTCCGGCAGGCGCGTGCGCGGCATCTGCTTCGGCACATCCGGGGAATATGTGGAACTCATCCAGTTGCTCGTCCAGCGCGGTGAACGCGTCCAGCTCTTCAGCAATGGCGCGCGCGAAGATCAGGCTTTTGCCGAGCGGGTCTTCCTCGACGGGCGGCTCGCTCCCTGTCGTGCCGCCGGCAGGCTGCGGCTGGCGGAACGGCCGGGTACGCCTGAGGAACTGATGGACGTGATCCGATCGAACTCGGTCGTGCTCGCCCATCGGCTGCATGCCTGCATCGTGGCCTATGCCTTGGGAATCCCGCAGGTGGGCCTGGGCTGGGACCCGAAAGTCGAGAGCTTTTTCCGGTCGGTGGGGCGGCAAGACTATTTTGCCGATAGCCCTGAGATCACGCCGAAGCACATCTGCATGCTTCTTGAAGAGACAGCGGCAGGTGGGATCGACAAGACCGCTCAAGCAGTCGACGTGGCTGCGGCGACTGCCGCGGTTCGGTCTCTGAAAAGCCGTTTGCTTTCGTCGGAGGCGACAGCACCCGAGGCGATGAGTGGAAATCTTGTCCTCCACGTGTAGACGTAGGAAAAGGCGGCTTCTGCACAAGTAGATCTAGCGCCTCTGAGCAGCCTTTAGTTGCAACCTGCCGGAAATACAAAACTCCAGGATGCTAGAATCCAATTTAAGTCAGAGGGATTGTGCTAAATTAGTACATCAAAAGATGACCGATATTCTGATGGAGCGTATCTTGTTGCGATCGACTTTAGCCCCGTGATCAGGGCGGGGCCGGGAGTAGTTGAATGGGCATCGATGACTTGCCGAAAAACACACAGGAGGGGAATATTCAGCATCGCCGTGCCAATGAGTTGGCCGGCGCTTGCCTGCGCAACTTTCCCGCCGGCGCCACTGTCTTCGAACCTGGCCGCGAGGATTCGAGCATCCTGTTCGTCAACTATGGCTGGACGATCNNGCCAAGCATCTGCCGAACGGTACCCGGATCGTGACCGAGTTCGCCCTTCGGGGTGACTTGATCTCCACAACATCCTGCGCTCTTGCCCAAGAGACTGTCCAAGCCGTGTCTCCGGTCAGCCTCTATGAATTTCCAGGTCGGCTCCTCGGGCGCGGACTGGACCTTTCTCCCCAGTTCACCAAAATCATTGTTACGGAGATGATCAAGCGCCAGGCGCGCATGTCCGAGCGCATCGCAAACATCGGTCGGCGCGACGCTCTTGAGCGGACCGGGCATTTGCTTCTGGAACTGGGCATTCGCGCAAGCGAGATCGCAAGACCAAACTTCGATGGCTTCGTCTGTCCTTTGAAACAATCCGATATCGGCGACGCAGTGGGCCTGTCGACGGTGCACATCAATCGCGTGCTCAAAGACATGAGGACGAACGGGCTCGTCTCGTTCCGCAACGGGATCGTCGAGTTCCTGGACCGCAGGAAACTGATGGATCTCGTGGATTTCGATCCCGAATACCTGGCCACCCATATAGGTTGAGCGGCGCCCACTGCTCTCTCGTCGTGCTTTGCCTTCGGTACAGTACTGTACTATGATGATCTAGAAGAGCTTGATCAAACGGGCGAAGCTCGTGCCGGACTAGATGCGACCGGTTGGCTGTTGAGGCGTATATCTGCCAGTGCACCAGCGCGATCGAAGTAGCCGCATTCTCTATACATCAGCATTAATGGTAAGTACCCAACCCAAAAATAGTATCAATCAATTAACCTAGGTTAATGCGTATATAACTAAATTTAGAAATAATGGCATAACTGGAAACGCCCTTGAACTAGATCAAATACTGTCTCCGCTGCGGCTGAGAAGGCGTATCCTGTTTGCATGAATTCTGGGGGCCCGCAACAGAGTGATGTTAAACGTGCGAGCTGTGGTAAGGGAGAGTATTGTGAACACGCACATCGTTGCCCATGAGAATATCGCTCCACTTCAGAGCGACAGATTTCGAGCCGGACAAGCCTTTGCAAGCACAATCGATATGGATGATGAAGACGAAGACTTTATTCTGATTATCGACCCTCGCACACTCGGTCGGGAGTGCCTGTCACGTAGTCTGTCCATGTGTGATCCGGCCTTGCATATCCGAACGGCAGGATCAATCGGCGAATGGCGAAGTCTGCAGCCAAAGGATAACCCCGCCGCCATACTTGTTGTCTTCGGCGGCGCGAAGGTCAGTGACCAGGGAACTTGCGAGAAGATCGGAGATGTGGTGGGAGCCTTCACAGGCGTTCCCGTTATCGTGATCGCGGATTCGGATGATCTAAGCGAGATAATGAAGGCTGTGGAGATGGGCGCACGGGGTTACATACCCAATAGCGTCCACGTGAACGTAGCCGCCCAGGCCATTGCTCTGGCGCGGGCTGGGGGAGTCTTCATTCCCGCCAGTAGCATCCTCGCGGCAAAGGATGCGATCAATTCCGCTGTGAATGGGGCCAACTGCCGTTCGGATATTTTCACGCCTCGCGAAATCGAAGTCGCCGAAGCACTGCGTCGCGGAAAAGCGAACAAGATCATCGCCTATGAGATGAATCTCTGCGAAAGCACGGTGAAGGTGCACATTCGCAACATCATGAAGAAGCTCCACGCCACCAATCGCACGGAAGTCGCGTTCAAGCTGAAATAAGCGGTTCAGAGGCAAGAAGAGGCGCCGGATCATGTTTCCGGACGCCTGCTTTGGCCACCAAGTCAAGCCCGTGCACAAAACCGGTTTTCACGGCGTAGGCGCGGGTGGCACCTCTCGACGCACTGGTTCGCAGTCATTGCGCTCGACACCCAGTAGCCAACTGGCGAACATCAGCAGCAATACGGTGGCGAGAACCGCAAGGCCGAAGGCAATGAACAGCGTATATTCCAGGAGATGGAGTGCGAACAGTGGAGCTCGTCGCACACCCCTCGTCCGCCTGCTCCATGGGATCAGTCCGTGATCGTCGAGCCGGGCATAGCGCATCATGATCAGGCTCATCCGCTTCTTCCTTTTTACGGCTAACGTCAATGCAGGGGAACGGCCATCTCGCCGCTGTAGGGCCGGGACAGCGACTGGAAGCCGGCTGCCGCCGGCAAACCGGATCTCTTCGCCTCGAGTTCCTCGTCTATGATTTTTCGCATGCTCGTCTGGAAGTTCTGCGTGCCAAACTGCGATGCATGCGCGCGGATGGCGTCGGGTCGAAACAACTGCGCGCTTTCTTCAAACTGATGAACGGCGTCGATGAGCGCTTCGACGGACTGCTCATGGAACAATAGGCCGGTATGCCCGTGCACCACGGTCTCCAAAGCGCCGCCCCGCCCAAAGGCGATCACCGGTCGCCCACTCGCCATCGCCTCGACGGGTACGATGCCGAAATCCTCCTCGCCAGGGAAAACCAGCGCGCGGCAACGCGCGAGATTTAGTTTGAGATCCTGAAAGGACGTGCGGCCCAGGAAGCGCACGGTGGGTCCGGCCAGACGCTTGAGCGCCGAGATATCCCCCTTCGCCCCATCACCGATGACAACCAGATTCCGACCCATTTCTGTGAAAGCGCGGACCGCGAGATCGATCCGCTTGTAGGGGACGATCTGTCCCGCGCAGAGGTAAAAATCACCCAGATCGGCAGTCAGAGCAAAGTCGTCGACGGATACCGGAGGCGGCACGACCGAGGCCGATCGTCGATAGTATTTGCGCACGCGCTCGCCGACATGATGCGAATTGACCACGAAGCGATCGACGCGCAGGCTCGAACTTGCGTCCCAGGACCGCAGAATCGGCGCGAGCACCGGCATCATCATCCGGGCCGCAATCCCCGCAGTCGATCGGTAGATGTGGTAGTGATCCCAGATATAGCGCATGGGCGAGTGGCAGTAGCAGACATGCACGGCATGCGGTGGCGGGATGATTCCCTTTGCAGGACCGGACTCGCTCGAAATGATCAGATCGTAGTCCCTCAAATCCAGGCTCTCGAGCGCAAAGGGCATCAAGGGCAGCATGGACTGGTAGTTGGCAACCGCGCCGGGAATACGCTGAAGGAACGAGGGAATGATGCGGTGGCGGCGGATCTTGTCGGATATTTTCTCAGGGTCGTAGACCAGCGTGAAGATGTCCGCGTCCGGATACATGTCGCAGAGGGCCTCGATGACTTTCTCACCACCCCGCATTGACACAAGCCAATAATGAACGATTGCGACCCGCATTTTCTTCCCTCCGCCCGGACCTCAGAGTTGCAGATTATGTCTGGCCGAAGCCCCGACACAGGACCCCCTTCGGTCTGAAGCANNACCATCCAAAGGTGGGAGCATGGTAGGCCAGCAACCGCAATTCGCGCCGGGAAAGGTGTGATCACCGGCGATGGGGCAGAAAGGCTCATCCAATCGGAGTGGCGGTTTAGACGGCCTCCCCAAAAGGGACTAGCTCGCACTCACGGACAGGGAATTTACTCCTTCGGAATTCGGTCGATGATTGCCGTTCATACGAACCTCGGCGAACTGAGGAACGATCGCATTTCATGAACAAAAGTAACGCGGGACCAGACCGATGCCATTCTACTCTCATCGAAGAAGACCACGGCCCTCCGGTTACCCAGGAGCGATCTTTTGGTGCACCTTGCTGACACTCACTGGGCTCATCGCCCTTGGCAGCGCCACTTCGGCCGGTGCGAGCGACAGCTATCTGCTTCGTCCTCAAACGCGCCTGAAGGTCATGATTGTGGAATGGGTCGCAACCACGGGCGAATACAAGGAGTGGAGCGCTTTGAATGGCGAGTACCTTGTTTCTCCCACGGGAACGATCTCGGTGCCGCTGATCGGCGAGATTGTCGTCGTGGACGACACGACCGCAAAAGTGGCGGATCGGATCGCGAGGCTGTTGAAGACGAAAACAGGCCTTGCCCAGGCGCCTACGGCTACAGTTGAGGTGATCAAATATCCGGGAATCTACGTCACCGGCGTCGTCGACCGACCCGGTGAACAGGAATATCGCCCCGGGCTGACCGTGATGCAGGCGGTCGCGATGGCCGGCGGGCGCCAGCGCGGAACGAACCCGCTGGGCTATTCGGAGCTGGAACAGATCCGTTACTTGGGCGAGCTGAACCGCAGTGATCTCCTGCTGAAGCAGCTCTTGGCACGACGGGCGCGGCTGGCGGCCGAAGCGAGCAGCGCTTCCGCGGTGAAAATGCCCCCGGAGCTTTCGGCGCAAGCTGAAGACACCGCCATCCAGCAGATCGTTCAGCGCGAGTTGAGCCTTTTTGCCGCCAGGGCGGAGGCGCTAAAGCGCCAACTGGATTCTCTCGACGAGCTGCAAGCCCTCCTCGAAAATGAGATCAAGGTTCTGGAGGAAAAGACGGCCGTTCAGGACCGCCAGATTGCGATTGCGCAGCAGGAGCTTTCCAACATTTCCTCACTGGTTGGCAAAGGAACCTTGGCGAAGTCCCGCGAAACCTCCCTCGAAAGGGTAGTGGCCGACCTGAGCAGCAACAAGCTGGATCTGGTGGTGGCCGCCATGCGTGCCCGCCAGAAGGTCAGCGAAACGAAGCGCGATTCCCTCACCCTTCAGGGCCAGTACCGGACGGAAGCGGGGCGCGACCTGCAACTCGTCGAGGCCGAGATCGAAGACACAAAGCTGAAACGTGTCACGACAATGCAGCTCCTGGAGGCGACTGGGGCATCACTGTCGCAATACTTGGCACTGAAAACCATGGAATTGCAGCCGGTCGAATACTGGTTGTCGCGCAAGGGCGATTTGCGCTCGCCATTCAAGGTCCATCAGGCGGCAATGCTCGAGCCCGGTGACGTGCTCAGCGTGAGTTACGACNNTCGGGACCACTGCGGTAGACCGACGCTCTGGCAGCCAGAAAATTAAGGGGGGACGAAAATGGGTTTGCACGAGTTCGCAAATATATCGGTCGGTCCGCAGTCCGAGCGAAGAGGAACCAACGCGAAGGAGTATATATCCTTTCTGGACGTATTCTCGTTCCTTCGTCGAAACGCACTCATTATCGGGGCATTCACGCTCGCGGGTGTTGTGCTGGGCAGCACCTATCTTATGAACGCCCAGCCAATATACCAGGCCACGACACGACTGGTTATGGATCCGGAACAGGGCCGCGTCATCTCGCAGGACGTGTCCAGCGGCACCGTCATCATCGAGGCCGCCGAAATCGCGAGTCAGGTCGAGATCGTCAAATCCGAGGCAATCGCGCTGGACGTGATCCGACGGCTCGATCTGATTAACGACCCTGAACTCGTCAACACCAGTTCATTCCGATCCATGATCATGGGCCTCCTGGCTTCGACCGTCGACATGGTATCCGGAGCCACGCCGGACGATGCGACAGAACTCAGCGAAGAGGAACAATTGAGGCGCGTGATGGGCAGCTTCCTTTCGCGCGTCACCGTCCATCGCGTGGGCCAGTCCTACGTGCTCCAGATCGGCTATAGCTCCAACAACCCGCAAAAGGCAGCCACGACCGCAAACGCTCTCGCAGAGGCCTATATTCGCAATGGCATCAACGAGCGTGCGGAGGCGGCAAAGCGCGCCGCGGCATGGCTCGAAGGCCGCCTGACCGAGGTCGCCGTCAAGGCGAGAGAAGCTGCCATCGCGGCAGAGGAATTCCGCAACCGTCATGGCATCACCGCAGTCGGGAGCACCTCGACACTCGACCAGCAGCAACTCTCGGAGATCAGCAACCAGTTGCTTGCCGCAAAGGCCACGACGGCTGCGGAATCCGCCAGACTGACGATCCTGACGAGAATGATTCTGGGGGACACGGCCATCGAGGGAAACCTTGAAGAAATCGCCGACAACGCCCAGCTCCAGAAGCTTCGCGAGGACATCCGCACGGCCCGCACCCGGCTCGAAGGACTGAGGGGCCGCTACAGCCACGGAAATCCGGCGATCGCCTCAGCCCAGGCCGAAATCGATCGTTTGGAGGCAGAAGTCGGGGCCGAGCTGCGACGGATCGCGTCCGTTTCCCGCGCTGATCTCGAAGTAGCCCGCACGCGTGAAAGGCTCGTTGAAGAGCAGTTTGCAGTCGCAAGCCGGACCGGGGAGGACAAGAACCTCTCGCGCGTCGAACTTGGCGAAATGGAGAGTAAATCCAACACCTATCGTCGCCTCTATGAGAGCATTTTGCAGCAGCTGTCCGGCACGTTGCAGACGCTTTCCTTTCCCTCGGCTCAGGCCCGTGTCGTCACGGCGGCAACGGCGCCCTTCGGAAAAACCTGGCCGAAGACCTCGATCATCCTGCCCTTCTCGGCGATGCTCGGCCTTGCGAGTGGTCTGCTGGTCGCCGTCGTGCGCAGCGGTCTCGACCGCCGGACCAGCTCGAGCACACGCCTCGAGCGGGAACTCGGAATTGCATCGCTTGGACGTATTCCGGTCTATCGGCCGGCGCCGCATCCCGGCAAGGGGACCCGCCCCCTGCCGGAGCCGGTGCAACCGCTGCGTTCCGTGCTGGACTCGCCTTACTCCCGCTTCTCCGAAGCTCTGCGCAGCGTCAAGAACTCACTCGACGCAGTCCTGCCCCCCAACGGCTCGATGGTGGTCGGGATCACGTCAGTCGGCTCGGGGGAAGGCAAGACGACGATCGCGACCAATCTTGCACAGCTCTATCAGAACGAAGGCCAATCCGTTCTTCTCATCGACGCTGATTTCGTCAGCGCGCGACTGAGCCGTCTGGCCGCCAATTCGGCTTCGGAACTTGGATTGCAGCCAGTTGACCTCGTGAAACCCGACGGCGTGACCGCGCGAAACGAACTGCAAATAGTGCGTCCTTGCGACGAGATGCCGTCCGACCATCCGGGCACGATACCGGTTCCCCTACTGACCACTGACCAGACGAGGCAGATCGCTGCGTCCCATCAGCGATACGGCCATCTTCCGGCTCTTAAGGAGACCATCGACAAACAGCGCAAACGGTACAAGGTTATCATCGTCGACATGTCCGGTTTCGAGAACTCGGCCGACACGCGCACGATCTGCACTTATCTCGACGGCGTCATCCTGGTGCTCGGAAACTCGAACAAGATGACGATCGAACGCCTTGCCGACGCGCTGGCCTCGTTCGGCCGGTCGCGGCTTGCTCTTCTGGGCGTCATCGCCAATCGCAGCGACGCCGAAGACTGGTTCAAGGTCACTGTTCGCGCCGGAGCCCGGGGATGAACGTCTCCGGCGCGCACAAGCGGACCGCATCGGCTGGCGCGCTCCATCTCGTGGTTGGGATAGCGAGCACGGGGAGACGGGAAATCCTGGCGACCACGCTTCGCCATCTCGCCTGCCAGGCCCGGCAGCCTGATGAGGTCGTCGTGTGCGTCTGGTCCACGGACGATATCGACCAGAGCGGCCTGGCGGATCTCACGTGTCCCTCCCGCGTCTTGATGTCACCGCGCGGCAGCTGCTGCCAGCGCAATCGCATCCTCGATACCGTTTCGCAAGCGGATGTCGTCATCTTCCTCGACGACGACTTTCTGATGGCCCCGTCCTACTTGGAACAGGTCGAGCAACTCTTTGCGGAACATTCCAACGTCGTGATTGCGACCGGAACCGTGATCGCCGACGGCATTACCGGGCCTGGCATTTCCGTTCAGGAAGGGACCACCAGGCTGGAGACCGCACAGCTGTCGGCGGACTATGACCCGGATCCGTTGCGCAGCGTCTATTGCGGCTACGGATGCAATATGGCCGTGCGGATGTCTGCCATCGACTGCGGCAACCTGCGCTTCGACGAAGCGCTGCCGCTCTACGGCTGGCTGGAAGACCTCGACTTCAGCCGCATGGCGGCGCGCTATGGCCGCGTGGTCAAGTCCACCAGGCTGAAAGGCGTGCATCTCGGGACGAAGGTCGGACGCACCTCCGGCACGCGGTTCGGCTACTCGCAAATTGCAAATCCGGTCTACCTCGTGCGTAAGGGAACCATGACGGTCCACCATGCCGGCCTGCAGGTGGCACGCAATGTCATAGCCAACACCGTAAAAGTCTGGCGGCCCGAACCATGGGTCGATCGCAAGGGGCGCGTCAGGGGAAATTTCCGCGCGCTTGCGGATCTCATGCTTGGCCACCTGGCTCCTCGCAATATCGAGAATATGGACTAGGTCATGGCGGACCGGCACCTCGCGCACGTTGTCATCATCAACGACCGTTCGAGCCGCGTCGGTGGAGCATCGAACCTGGCGGTCCTTTCGGCGAAAATGCTTGAAGATGTCGGTGTCGGGGTGACCTATTTCGCGGGCGACCTCGCGCCTAGCGAAAAGCCTGTCGCCAATACAATCAATCTTGGCGGCATGCCCCTCGTTGATCAGGGCAGGCTGGCGGCATTGGCCAGCGGTATCTACAATGCGCGAGCCTATACCGCCCTGCGTGATCTCGTCCTGGCGAAGGATACGCCATCGACGATCTATCACGTGCACGGCTGGTCGAAGATTCTATCCCCCTCTATCTTCCGGGCTTTGGCCTCGGTGCGACAAAGAACGATTCTCCACGCGCACGACTATTTTCTGGCATGCCCCAACGGAGGTTTCGCGAACTATCGCTCCCATGAGGTATGCCNNTTACCACCCAGTGTGACAAGCGTGGTTACCACGAGAAGCTCTGGCGTTCAGCGCGGCATATGCTCCGCGAGAACTTCTACACCACCCGCGACATGCCCGCCAACATCGTCATTGTTCACGAACGGATGCGCGAGTATTTCGCGCGCGCGCAGCTGAATGGGAAGTACATAGACACGATCCGTAATCCCGTGCAGCCCTTCCTGACGGAGCCCGGTTCACCGTGGCAAAACAGGAAGTTCTTCTTCATCGGCAGGCTGGAGCCGGAAAAGGGCTTCGACGACGTGGCAAAAGCCGCCCGCCTTGCCAACGTTACGCTTCACGTGATCGGGGACGGAGCGGGACGCCAGATGCTCGAGCAACACTATCCCGAGGTCGTGCTGCACGGATGGCAGGACCCAAGCCACTTGCGCTCGATCGTCAAGGATGCCCGCGCCGTCGTCTTCTCGTCGCGCGTTCCAGAGCCGTTCGGGCTGGCGGCGCTGGAAGCCGTTTCCAGCGGAATACCCGTCATCATGCCGGATTCCGCCCTCCTCGGAAGCGAGATCGCTTCACGCGGCTGCGGATTGGTGTTCCACTCCGGTGATGGCGAAGGTTTTGCCGACGCGCTGCGCATCATGGCGAGCGACGATGAACTGGTCAGCGGCATGAGCGCCCGCTGTCTGCAGGCAGCGCCAACGATGGCTCATACCGAGGCCTCCTGGAGTGAAGCACTGATGGATCTTTACGAGCGCGTGCTGGAGCGGGCTGCAGCGGGGTTCCTCACTAAGCCCCTTGCGACCGATGGCACTATCGGCGGCGCACCGTTGTTCTACTGAAAATTTGCCCGAGATCACGCGCCTTCCCGACGAAGGTAAAAGCCCGCGCTTTCGCTCGGACCAAGCTCGGGGTGCGTATCTATGACATGTGATAGCTCCTTGATCGTCCAGCGGTCGACGACCTCATATCCCATCGAGGCCAGGTCGGACAAAAATGCCTGTTCGTCACGCATTTGATAGGGAATATAGGCTCGCCCGGCGCGCTCCAGGGTGACGACGGGACCGCCTCGGCGAAACGCAACCTTGTTGAGAAGAAGATGGCGGGGTGGTGATTGCAGGCGCTGGAGCAATGACGACAGCGGGATGTCCAAATACTGCAGCAGGCCAGAGCCGAGAAATGTGGACGCAGAGGCTACGTCCTCGAGGCGATCGACGAACGACAGTCGATCAAGGCCATCCCTTGATGCTCTTTCACGGCCTGCGGCAACAATGGCAGGCACGTCGTAGACAACCCAGGAGAACCCGGCCTCGGGCGGCAGCAGATTCAGGAACGCTCGGTACTTCGTACCCATGTGGCCACCCGCGTCGACGAGTGTATCGATCTCATCCAGAAGCGTCCTTAGCCAAAAGAGGACCGGATAATCCCAGGGCATAACCCTGCACATCTGCTCGAAGGCAAAAGTCGCAATCTCCTCGTGATCGAAGCCGACCAAGGAGCCTCTTCCAGCGGCCGCGACGGCAGCTTCCTCAAACGAGGAATATGCGCCGGTGAAACGGCGTGAAAACGGCGTCAGGTAGCGCAGCCGGCCCCTCATGACGCGCAAGGGTAAAAGCGATTGGCCAAGTCCTGCCATCGAGCTTTTTAGCAGGGATCGCGTCATTCTTTCCAAGTCGGCAGAAGCGTACATGTTGTTCCTCCTATGCAGGTTCTTGGCTTTGATGCTTTCACGTCGGGCGGTGGGCAAACGCGAAGATCGGCGTCGAATTTCCGCTCAGTCTCTGCAGGGTGGCCAAGGTCACGACATAGACTGAACTTCCCATCAGTACCTGTAGAGCATTGACCGCAAGGCCACTCGTCGCGGACGCATCGGCAATGTCCCCAATGAGAGCGACGACAACCACCATTGCGGCTACACTGAACAGGGGATGGACGCATCGACGTAACACACCGGCCCAATCCGCGGCGCCGTAACGGCTCTGCAAACGTACGTTGATGATAAAGGACAGGACTGCGGCGGCGCATTGTCCGATGGCCGCAGCGAGCATCCCGAAGGGCGCGAGCGCCAGGATGAACAGCAGGGACAACGCGCTGTTGGTGACGATTGCGGGGGGCATCTTCCTTATCGTTCCGGAAAGCGAAAGCAGTGGCTCGGTGAGATAGCCCGGAACGAGGAGGATCTGCTTGACCGACAGTAAAGTAACGAGAATGGCCGCTGGCGCCCAGGCGTCACCAAGCACGATGTGGACCAGACTCCCGGACATCAATGCCAGGCCAACATAGACCGGCACTGAGACTGCCATCGCGCAGACTATGAACCCCGTCGCAGCCGTGCCTATCTCTTTCGAAATCCCGCGATCCGGCCCAGACAGATTGGCCACCCGCCGAAGTACGACCCAGCCCAGCATCCGGACCGGTTCCCCGATCATCTCGGAGAACGCAGCAACGATCCGTTCGGCGGCGCGATAATAACCCGCTTCCGCAAGACCAAGGAAACTCCCCACGGCAAGCGTTCCCGAATAGGAGCGCACGAAGATGATGAGACGGTTAGAGACGATGTGACACGAGAATTCCAACAATTCCCCAAGCAGCGGCCGCGTCAGGCGCGGTCTGGGGAACCAGCGCACGACGCCCATGCAGGCCGCCAACATCATCACCTGCATCGCCAATCGGCCCGCAACGAGGGCGAATACGCCCCATCCCGCCAGCAGCCCTGCAACCGTCACACCCAGACCGCAGGCATCGGCGACGATCCTGATGGCCGCGTGCGCGCGCAACCGCCCCGCGGCAATCATGATTCCCTCGTAGACGACGACAAGAGAGGCCGGCAGAAGCCAAATGCTGAACAGCGCGACAAGCACCGCCTCCTGATTCCTTCCGAAATAGAGGCCGATGACAGCCGCGCCGCACAATCCGAGCGTCATCGAAAGCAAGCCCGCCAAGATGGAAACGCTGGCAACCTGATCCAGCCGATCAGGGTCACTTTGCGTTTTCATGACGAATTCGCCCCAACCTCCCTCGGCGAAGATGACGAGGAGAACCGCAANNAGGCGAAAAGACCGAACTCGGCAGAACTGAGAACCCAGGCGGCCACGATGAACGCTACCAGCTGCGCAAGTTGGGAAAAGCCCTTGGCGCTGAACGTCCAGATCGCAGACTTCACGAGTGACGGCGACACAAGCGCCAAGCGCAACCGCCTCCAGCTTTCGGTCAGCCCTACAGAGAAGGAGCGGCGTGACGTCTGCCCACCATTCTCTCCCCTCACCTCGGCTACTGAGCGTGTTTTCCGGAGCGACTCGCCTTCCGGATCAAATTCTGCGCACATTTGCGTACTATCTCAAATGAGTGGTTGCACATGTCGGGCGGCCATGATGCGAAGCCGGAAGGTCCTCAGCACCGAGCCGGATTTGCGCCGGGGACGAGGAAACCCAGGGGAAGTTTTCCATGCGCCATCGCGCAGTCTGGAATGCCAAGTTTATACTGCGGTGGCTCGTCATTCTCGGCAGCCTCGTCTTCTGGATCGTCTTGATCACCTGGTTGATTTGATGATCGGCGTCATTTTTCGTTCTGCGCAAAGAAGACGACCCCGAAGGTCTTCCAGATGATTGCGAGATCCCTTGCCAGAGAACGCTTGTGGAAATACTCGACATCGAGGTGAACGCGCTCTTCGTAACAAGCGTTCTTGCTCCGCGAGATCTGCCAGAGCCCTGTGATCCCCGGCGTCATTGCCAGGTAGCAGCTCACATGGGGCCCGTAGCGGTTCAGCTCTTCCAGCACGATCGGCCGCGGCCCGACTATGCTCATCGCCCCCTTGAGAACGTTGATGAACTGGGGGAGCTCGTCGGCACTGCTTATGCGCAGATATCTGCCGAGCCTGTGCACCCGGGGGTCGTCCATGAGCTTCTGCGTCCGCGTCCATTCCGCCAACCTGGCCGGCTCGCGCTCCAGCAATTCCGCCAGCGCCCTGTCAGCGTCCTTCCGCATCGTACGGAATTTGAGGCAGGCGAACGGCTGTCCGTTTCTGCCGATACGCTCATGGCGGTAGATGATCGGCCTGCCATCGACAATCAGGAGGGCCACGGCGATCAAAGCCAGGGCAGGGGCAAGGAATATCAGCCCGGCCAGCGAGAAGAAGATGTCGAAGACGCGTTTGCTGCGATGGCGTTTGCCAATCCCTGCCGACCTGACAGTGCTGCGATGTTGTGAAACGTTGTCGGAAATCAAAAACATTTCTCTTACCTCCCAGATCACCGAGGCTGCCCGTCCATGCCGCGAATTACAATTTCAATAGATGGGCAGGCCCTAGTTCAAAGGAGGTAGCTTCATCCTGCCTGTTTGATCGCCAGACTAGCGAACAGCCGATTTCGACCTTGGCGGTCCTCCTGGAGTCGCGTTCGATTCTCTGGCTAGTGTTGTGGGGTGTGGAATGTCAAAACTGCCTGAGCGCCAAGGCTCGTCCGTGTGAACGAACCGGCGTTGGCAGGCTATCGGGGAAACCCGTATTTCTCGGTAATCCGCCAGAAGTTCTGGTTTATCTTCACCAGGGTTCTGATGCTCTGCCTGATGCGTTCGACTTCCCGATCGTCAAGCTCTTCGATTTTGCCGTACTTTATGTCGTCCCGGCCCTCGAAGATCCGCATCGACTGGGTGATCCCCCGGCCGCTGTCCGGATCGAAGGAATAGATACAATGATTGTACTTGTTGCGCAGCCTGGCCTCCTCCGAAAGGCGCTTTGTGGCATCAAGAACTTCGGCTCGGCATTGCGGAGGCGTCTTTTGCATCTTCGCCAGGCGCTCCACCAGATCGATGCGCGCGCGCGGCGTGTTGAGCGTAAGGAAGATGACGATCGCCGTCTCCTTGTCAGACACGGCGAGCCCGGCGATCATGTGAATGAGAAGGCTCTCTGTGTTCGTCCAAGTATAGTTCAACTGTCCGAGCAGGAGGAGGACATCTTGAAACCTAGCCATTGTCGCACTGCGCAGTCCCGCCTTCCGAACCGATGCGTGCCTCCAGCGGCGCATCGCCGACATTCTTGTTCTTGTGATCGAAATAGAGTGCGACGGCTTCGGTACGGTTGTGGACGCCAAGCTTGGTAATGATGTTGTGAATGTGAATCTTCACGGTGTGCTCGGACAATCCCAAGGCCGCCGCTATGATCTTGTTCTGGTTTCCAAGCGCGATGCGGGCGAGAATCTCGTTTTCGCGTTTCGTGAGTTGCTGAATTGTCTTGCCATGGTCGGTTTTCGCCAGCTGGGCGTTCGGCTCAGCGAGCAGATCAACGCCATTGGTCTGCGCCGACAGGTTCTCCTGGTTACTATAGACGATGGATGCAAAGTATGTTCCGCCCCTCAGGATGATCCTCAGCATCGATAGAAGAACGTCGAGGCTGACATTCATCGGTAGGACGCCGCGGACGATTCGCGTATCGATCGCATGGAAACGCTCGGCGCTTCCTCTCAAATCACTGTCGGTGACGATGGCGAAGGCGCTGGTTGGATGGCGTCTCAGCACCTCGCCGCCGAGACTGCTCAGCTCGTTTGCGAGATGCAGATCTACCAACAGAAGGCGCAAGGGTATCTCGAATTCGTCCAGCGCGGCTCTCAAGCTGGCAGCACGCTCCACCCTTAGACAGGGGAACTCCTTCTCTATGGCCGCCGCCATGGCTCCGGACATGAGATTCGAAGGGCCGACGAACAGCAGCGTGCGCATATCGGGAATGGTCTCCGAGGACGCCGCCCAATCCGCGCCGTCGCGTTGTACGTGAAGCGCTACCTGTTCCATTCTAGCAAGCCTCCCCGGATCTGGCATCGCGGAGTGCGCTAGTAGATACCTCTCCGCTCTCTCTTTTGGAAAACGGTAGTCCAAGAAACCTCGGATGGAAATAGTCCGAAGGAGCTACTGACGGCGAGGCTCGACAACGTGTGCGGCCGCGTTATCCCCATGACAAATAATAAGAAATTAAAGGCGAAGGTTCAGGTAAGGATCAGCTACACAATAAGACGACGGTCGCGAATGCCAACTACCTCTTTCGGCGACCGGCGCCCTAATCTGGTTCGGACGATCCGTCCTGTCATCATCCCGCGGTCCCGTTACATGAGCCGGAGACGCGGTCCGCCTCGCGCTCAAAGTCCCAGCATTGTCGCAGCGCTGGCGGCCCCGCAGACATCAAGATCTCCGCTTCGATGCGCGTCCGCGCCAGCCGCCGCAAACACCGTCACGGAGCTGCGCGGCGCTGCCGGTGGACTAGTCCCGTGCATCGGAACTAGCTCCATTTATCAGCTTATCTTCCCCGTACAAGACGCAGACACTTCTCCCGCCGCTTCGATCAGGTCGGCTGCATTTGGGTCCGACGCGGCCCGCGTGAAGCAGTCGGCAGCAAGCGAGCCTTCAACGGCACACAGGGGAGGACACGATTTTCAGAGCAGGCAATGGACGCAGGAATAAGCGGACCTGCGATTTCCGTCCGCTTTCGACGTGAAGCATCAAGATCAACCTTCCGCCTGGCCAAGACCGTACAGAAGATGAATGACGGTCAAGCTGTCGCGGAACTAGAACCGGAGGTCCACGACTATGTCGGGCAAATCCAACTACTACTATGATCTCTTCGGCGACGACCAGGCTCAGGAGCAAGGCCAAGAGCAGGGCCAAGAGCAAGAGCAGGGCCAACATTCTGAGCAGGGCCAACATTCTGATCAGGACCAATCCCAGCATAGCGAGTCCGCGAACGCCAACGGCAATGGCAACCTGAATGGCAACGGCAACGGCAACCTGAATCTCAACGCCAGCGAGAATATCAACAATAACACCTCGTCCGTCGACGTCGGTGTCACGGTTGATGTCGGGCTCGAAGGCTATATGCCCAACGACGATGACTTCGCAGATATCGACGTGAGCGGCGGCAGTTCGATCGACGGCATGTTCAACGTCCAGTTCGACAACGTTCTGAACGACGCGCTGAACGGTGATGGCAACAACGTCGGAAACGTTTTCAACCAGATCGCAACCCTTCAGGACAATGACCGGCTGGACAATGCCCAGGTCACCAACGAAGGCGAGTTCACGCTAAATGCCACGGCAAGCGGCGGCAACGCACACGCCGATGAAGGCATCAGCGGCGGCGGCGGCGGTGGCGACGGCGGCAATGGCGCGGATGCCGATG
>DBUL01000250.1 GCA_002307905.1 Rhizobiaceae bacterium UBA1291 | reverse complement strand
CGACATCCGCCTGCCGCATGTGCCGGGCCACGAGCTGGCGGGCGTGATCGCCGCCACCGGGCGCGGGGTGATGCGCTACAAGGTCGGCGACCGGGTGACCGTGCCCTTCGTGTCCGGCTGCGGCCGCTGCGGCGAGTGCCGCTCCGGCAACCAGCAGGTCTGCGAGGCGCAGTTCCAGCCGGGCTTCACCGATTGGGGCTCCTTCGCCGAATATGTGGCAATCGATTTTGCCGACCAGAACCTCGTCCACCTGCCCGAGAACATGGATTTCGCCACCACCGCCAGCCTCGGCTGCCGCTTCGCCACCTCGTTCAGGGCCGTTGTCGACCAGGCTCGGGTGCGCGGCGGCGAATGGGTGGCGGTGCATGGCTGCGGCGGCGTCGGCCTGTCTGCGATCATGATTGCCGCAGCGCTCGGCGCCCTGCCGATCGCCATCGACATCTCGGACGAGAAGCTGGCCTTCGCCCGCACACTCGGGGCGGTGGCCGCGATCAACGCTCGCGACACCGATGATGTCGCCGGCGCGGTTCGCGAGATCAGCCGAGGCGGCGCGCATGCCTCGATCGATGCGCTCGGCTCGCCCGTCACCTGCTTCAACTCGATCCAGAATCTCCGCCGCCGCGGTCGCCATGTGCAGGTCGGCCTGATGCTCGGCGCGCATGCGACGCCACAGATCCCGATGGCGCAGGTGATCGGCCACGAGCTGGAGATCTACGGCAGCCACGGCATGCAGGCCTGGAGCTACGACGCCATGCTGTCGATGATGGCCGCCGGCAAACTCGACCCGAAACGCCTGATCGGGCGGGAGATCTCGCTGGATGAGGCCGTGCCGGCACTAGTTGCCATGGACCGCTCGACGGATCTCGGGATCAGCGTGATCACGCAGTTTTGAGGGGCCATTGTCCCTGACCTTCGGCGGGCGACGCCCGTGCCGCGTGTCCCTTCTCGCCGTCTAGACGGGGAGAAGGGNNCAAAGTTTCAAACGTTGCGCCTGCGCCAAAAGCTGACCGGCCCTCACGCCACCTGCATCGCCCCCGGGCCCGGGATCGCACCGGGCGGGCATTTGCCGAGGATGATCATGCCGAGGACCTCGTCCTTGGTGACGTCCTCAGTTCGTGCCTGGCCGACCACCTTGCCGTTCTTCATGACGAAGACGCGGTCGGCGAGGTCGAAGACGTCGTGGATGTCGTGGCTGATGAGGAAGATGCCGATGCCTTCGCGCTTCAGCTGCTGGATCAGCTCGCCGACCTGGGCAGTTTCCTGAGGGCCCAGCGCTGCCGTCGGCTCGTCCATGATGAGGATGCGGGCGTCGAACAGGATGGCGCGGGCGATCGCCACCGACTGGCGCTGGCCGCCGGAAAGCGCCTTCACCGGCTCCTTGAAACGGCGGAAGTTGGGGTTGAGGCGCCCCATGACCTCGCGCGCCTTGGCCTCCATCGCCACGTCGTCGAGCGTACCCCAGGGGGTCCTGAGTTCCCGACCGAGATAGAGGTTGGCGGCGGCGTCCACATTATCGGCAACGGCGAGCGTCTGGTAGATCGTCTCGATGCCGTATTTCTTGGCATCGCGCGGATTGGCGATGTCGGCCGGTTGCCCGTCGATCAGGATCTCGCCAGCATCGCGGCGATAGGCGCCCGACAGGATCTTGATCAGCGTCGACTTGCCGGCGCCGTTGTGGCCGAGAAGCGCCACGACTTCCCCGGCATAGAGATCGACCGAGGCGTTCTCGACCGCGTGAATGCCGCCGAACGAGATGGAAACATTGTGCATTTCCACGAGCGGAGTGCGTTTGTCAGTCATGATGAAATCCTCTTATCTCGCCCGCGCGCGGTAGATCGTGTCGAGCCAGACGGCGACGACCAGCACGACGCCGACGACGATGCGCTGGAACGGCGTGTCTATGCCGACCAGCACCATGCCCGACTGCAGCGACTGCATGACCAGCGCGCCGAGCATGGCGCCGGCGACCGTGCCCATGCCGCCCGAGAGCGAGGTGCCGCCGATGACGGCTGCGGCGATCGTGTAGAGTTCGTCGAGTTCGCCCTGCGCATTGGTCGCGGCGTTGAGGCGGGCGGTGGAGATCGCGGCGGCAATGGCGCAGAGCATGCCCATCAGCGCGAAGATCTTGACGGTGACCCAGCGGGTCTTGATGCCGGCGAGTTCGGCGGCTTCCGGATTGCCGCCAATGGCGAAGACATAGCGGCCGAAGCGCAGCCGGGTCGAGATGAAGGTCATGACGATGCCGACGCCGATGGCGATCAGCACCGGAATGGCGATGCCGTGCGAGATGAACAGGCCGCCGTCGGGCCAGGCGATGCCGTTTGCATCGGCGAACCGGCGGGCAATCGCCACCGGCCAGGGATAATTGTTGAAGACATAGACTGTCGCCAGAACCAGGAAACAGCTGACGCCGGCAAGGAAATACTCGGCCCAGAGCGGACGCAGCGGAAAGCCGAAGCGGCGGCGCTGCTTGCGCGAATTGACGAGCGTCGCGAGGATGGCCAGGCAGGCGATGACGCCGACGATCCAGCTGGCGGTCGCGCCGATCGAGCCGTCGGTGCCGCCGCCCATCAGCCGGAAAGTCGCGTCCATGGGGGCAACCGTGCGACCCGAGGTGACGAACCAGGTGGCGCCGCGCCAGACCAGAAGCCCCCCAAGCGTCACGATGAAGGACGGCACATTGAGGAAGGCGATGATGGCGCCGTGAAGCGCACCGATCGCCGCGCCAAGCAGAAGCCCGCATCCAAGCGCGATGACCCAGGTCAGCGGGTGATTGAAGCCGAGGATTTGCGGCAGGAGTTCGGCCTGCAGCACGCCCATGAACATGCCGACGAAACCGAGCACCGAACCGACCGAGAGGTCGATGTTGCGGGTGACGATGACCAGCACCATGCCNNGACCGCCGGAAAGGATGTTGAAGCCGATCCAGATGATCAGCATGGCGCCGATCATACCGAGCAGACGGGTGTCGATCTCGGTGGCGCGGAAAAAGCGCTTCACCGGGTTTTCGCCCGCGCCGGCCTGCGCGGCCTGCGTGGTATTCGTGATTTCGGCCATGCCGTGCCGTTCTCCCACTTTTGATAATCCCTTGCGATGGCGCCTGCCGCAGCGTGCGGCAATGGCGGCCCGACCTCCTCCGATCCAAAGAGGCGTCGCGACCTGTCCGGGTCGCGACGCTTCAAGGATCATGAGGCCGTCAGGTCAGGCCCGTGTCAATCGCAGGCCGCAACGGAACCCGCGGTGACGCCCTGGCAGGCGGCTTCCTTGGCGATCCAGCCGGCGTCGATGACGACGTTCAGGTTGTCTTTGGTGATCGGCAGCGGAGCGAGGAAGACCGACTGCATCTCGACGCCCTTCGGGCCGCCGGCAAAGGCGGTCACGCCTTCGATTTCGGTCATCTTCTTGCCACCGGCAAGCTCGACGGCGATTTCGGCGGCGCGCTTGCCGAGCTCCCGGCTGTCCTTCCACACCGACACGGTCTGGGTGCCGAGCGCGACGCGGTTGAGCGCCGCGAAATCGGCATCCTGGCCGGACACCGGGACAGAACCGGCAAGGCCCTGGGCGGAAAGGGCGGCGATCGCGCCGCCGGCGGTGCCGTCGTTGGAGGCGACGACCGCGTCGACCTTGTTGTCGTTGGCGGTCAGGAACTGCTCCATGTTCTTCTGGGCATTTTCCGGCTTCCAGCCATCGGTATAGGCTTCGCCGACATTCTTGATCTTGCCGGCGTCGATCGCTTCTTTCAGCACTTCCATCTGGCCGGCGAACAGGAAGTCGGCGTTCGGGTCGGCGGAATTGCCCTTGATGAAGACGTAATTGCCTTCCGGCTTCACCTTGAACACTTCGCGGGCCTGCATGCGGCCCACTTCCTTGTTGTCGAAGGTGATGTAGAAGGCGGCCGGGTTTTCGATCAGGCGGTCGTAGCCGACGACCGGAATGCCTTCGGCGGCGGCCTTTTCGATGGCCGGGCCGATGGCGTCCGAGTCCTGGGCAAGGACGATGAGCGCATTGGCGCCCTGGGCGATCAGGCTCTCGACGTCGGTCAGCTGCTTGGCGGCAGACGACTGGGCGTCAGCGGAAATATACTTGTCGCCGGAGGCCTCGAGCGCTGCCTTGATGGCGGCTTCGTCGGTCTTCCAGCGCTCTTCCTGGAAGTTCGACCACGACACGCCGACCACGAGGNNCGCACGCCATCAGCTTCAAGACGGATTTCATCATTGCCTCCCTTTGAAAGACGCGGCACGCCGGCGAACCTCCCGTTCACCCTCTAAAGCGGCCCGTCGAAGAATACTGCCCTGCCCTGGCCAAGCGGCTCAGAGTTTTTCTCGACAGTCGAGAAAATAAATGTCAGAAGAATCCGGAGCTGTCAACACGCACCCGGAGGGGCTTGCAAAACGCCGCGTGCTGATGATCTTGCTGAAGGTCATATCGCAAAGGACCATGATGATCGGACGCCTGCCATGCTGATGAAATCGAGCACCGAAATGGTGCGTCAGCA
>DBUL01000214.1 GCA_002307905.1 Rhizobiaceae bacterium UBA1291 | reverse complement strand
CAGGGCAGAGGGGGGTAGCTCAATGCGCCGCCGGTCGAGCGACGCTGCATCGTCAGTTCGCAGCCCCAACCATTCCGGTCAGCACCTGGCTTGCCACTTTCAGCCGCTGGCGAACGACCGAGCGGCCGAGCAGCGCCATACTGTCGAACAGCGGCAGCGAGCGGGACGAGCCGGACATGGCGACGAACAGCGGCGGGGTCACCACGCGCAGCTTCTTGTCGAGGCGATCGGCGATGTCGCGCAGTTCCTGCTCGATCGTCTCGACGTTCCATTCTAGGATCTTTTCCAAATCGAAGGCCACCGTGTTGACAATCTCCAGCGTCTCGGCTGGCGCCGTCTTGAGGCCGGCAAACGAGGCAGGCGTCAGGCCGACATCGTTGGCGAGCAGGAAGCCGGTGAGCTGCGGCAGTTCGCCCAATTTGGAAATGCGGCTCTGCGCAAGCTTCAGGCCTTCCGTCAGGCGGTCATTTTCCGATGCCCAGTCGAAGACGCGGGCGAGGAATTCGTCCGGCATCAGCTTCTCGCGCATCCAACGGCCGTTCAGCCAGTCGAGCTTCTGAACGTCGAAGATCGCGCCAGCCTTGGACAGGTTGTCGGGATCGAACTTTTCCGCCAGCTCTTCCATGGTCAGAAGCTCTTCGCCTTCGGCGATCTGGATGAAGAACAGGCCGAGGAAGTTCATCAGGGCTTCCGGCAGGTAGCCGAGGGCCGAATAGTAGGAGATCGATGTCGGGTTCTTGCGCTTCGACAGCTTCGACTTGTCGGCATTGCGCATCAGCGACAGGTGCATGAACTTCGGCGGCTCGAGGCCGAGATACTTGTAGATCAGGATGTGCTTCGGCACGGAGGCCAGCCATTCCTCGCCGCGCGCAACGTGGGTGATCCTCATCAGGTGGTCGTCGACGACGTTCGCCATGTGATAGGTCGGCATGCCATCGGCCTTGAGCAGCACCTGCATGTCGACGGCATCCCACGGGATGGAGACATCGCCATAGACGCCGTCATGGAAATCGCAGGAGCCTTCGGTCGGGATCTTCAGGCGCACGACCGAGGGTTCGCCCTCTTCCATGCGCTCGGTGACTTCCTCGGCCTTGAGGTTCAGGCAATGGCCGTCATATTTCGGCGGCAGGCCCTTGGCGCGCTGGGCGTCGCGCATCATTTCCAGGCGCTCCGGCGTGCAGAAGCAGCGGAAGGCATGGCCGTCGCGCACCATCTGCTCGACGAACGGACGGTAGATGTCCTTGCGTTCGGACTGACGGTAGGGGCCGTAGGAGCCGCCAATGTCCGGGCCTTCCGACCAGGTCAGACCGGTCCATTTCAGCGCATCGAGCACCTTCTGTTCGAATTCCGGAGTTGAACGGGTTGCGTCGGTGTCCTCGATGCGCAGGATGAACTCGCCGCCCATCTTTTTGGCGAAGAGGTAGTTGAACAGCGCAATGTAGACGGTGCCGACATGGGGCTCGCCGGTCGGGGAGGGTGCGATGCGGACGCGGACGCCGGAAGTGCTCATGGAATCTTGCTCGTAGTGACGTGCGGGGCGATCGAGCGGATGCCGCAGGATCAGCGAAAAAGGGAAAACAATCGTGTGGAAAGACGGGAAAAGGCCCGATGCATGCGCCGATCCTGTCATTTCCGCTGGCTGGCCTTAGGCCATATTCAGCCGCATGCGTCAAGGAAAACTGCTGGCTCTGGCGGCGTGGCTGCCCTGCTCAGACGAAACTTGTAGAGAAATTCGCAAAGCGCGGGAACCAAACGCCGCGACCGGTGTTTTACAGGCAGAGCGCAGGCCGCGCCAACCGGACGCGACGGGAAATGGGGAATGCGGAGATTTTTCCGGTTTCTCTCCGTAGCCAACGAAACGGCAGACGAGCCCCTTACCCGTCCGGCCCGCGTTCATTCCTAGTCCCCGCCCGGAAAAGCCTGCATCCGCCGATGCAGGCTTTTCTGCTTTGTGCCTTCGTGATGCTGGCGTCGAACTGGGCTGTGTGCCTGGCGGATCAGTTGACCGGCCAGACCATCAGCAGCATGGGAATAGACACCAGCACGATGAGGATCGACAGGGGTAGGCCGAGGCGCGGATAGTCGCTGAAGCGGTAGCCTCCGGGACCCATGACCAGCGTGTTGCACTGGTGGCCGATCGGGGTAAGAAAGTCCGAACCGGCACCGATCGCCACCGCCATCAAAAATGCGTCCGGCCTGTAGCCGAGGCCGGCGGCGAAGCTCGCGGCGATCGGGGCCATGACCAGAACGGTCGCGGCATTGTTGAGAAAGGGGGTGACTGCCATTGCGGTCACCAGTATCAAAGCAAGTGCCGCAAAGGCCGGCAATCCTTGTGCGGCCGCGCCCAGCCAGCTGGCGATCACCTCGCTGCCTCCGGTGGTGCGCAAGGTGTCGCTCACGGGGATCAGGGCAGCCAGCATAACGAGGATCGGTCCGTCCACGGCGCGGTAAATCTCGCTGAGCGGGATGACCTTGAGGATGACCATGGCCAGCGCCGCGGCGAAGAAGGCGACGGCGACAGGGGCAAGCCCCAGCGCCGTCGCGCCCATGGCGGCAACGAGGATCCCCAGCGGCACGATGGCGCTTCGGCTCGTGCCGAGCAGGATTTCGCGTTCGGCAAGAGGCAAGCAGCCGAGTTCCATCAGCAGGCCGGGAAGAGCCGGGCGTTGCCCCTGAAGTACCACCACGTCACCGGCACGCAGTGTCAGTTCGCCGAGGCGCTCGCGGATCCGCTTGCCCTTGCGGCTGACCGCAAGGAGATTGACGCCATAGGTATTGTAAAGTGAGAGTTCGCGCGCGGAGAGACCGACGAGGGCGGAATCGCGGCTGATCACCGCCTCGATCGCCGCAATCTCGCCACTGGGTTTCACCTCGCTTTTGCCGTCCGCCTTGGCGGAGAGCGAAAGCTTGGCCTGGGAGACGATCCGGTCTAGCGGTTCGGAGGCGCCCTCGAGGAGGATCACGTCACTTTCCTTGAGGACGATGTCGGGAAAGGGGGAGATACGGGTATGGCCGCGCAGGATTGCCGTGGCGATCACCTCGCCCGTGGCAATCTGCAGAAGCTCGTTCAGCGATTTGCCGAGAAAGGGCGACTGCTTGCTCACGGTCGCCTCTGTGGAAAAGGTCGAGTTCTCCAGGGCATCCTGCAAGGAGGGGGTCTGGTTCTCGCGCTTCGGTACCAGCCAGTAGAAGAACATCAGGAAGACGGTGCCGGTCAGGGCGAGCGTTGCACCGACCGGGGTGAAGTCGAACATGGTGAAGGCTTCGCCGGTGATCTCGGCGCGCAGGCGCGACACGACGATGTTCGGTGAGGTGCCGACCTGGGTCATCAGCCCGCCGAGCAGCGCGCCGAAGGCCATAGGCATCAGAAATGTCGATGCCGGCGTTCCGGAGCGGCGGGCGAACTGGAAGGCAACCGGCATCATGATTGCCAGCGCGCCGATGTTCTTGATGAAGGCTGATAGCACGGTCACCGTTACGACCAGCAGCAGCATCTGGGCGCGGATCGATGTGAGCGAGGGGAAGAACCTCTTTATGGCGTAGTCCACGATGCCGGACCGTGCGACCCCGGCGCTGACCACCAATGCGCTGCCGACGATGATGACGATATCGTCGCTGAAGCCGGAAAAGGCCTCGCCCGCGGGGACAAGGCCAAGAGCGACGGCAATGATCAGCGTGACGCAGGCAACCACGTCATAGCGCAGCCGGTCCCAGATGAAGGCAGCCATCATCGCGCCGATGACGGCGAAGGCAAGAATCTGCTCGGTGGTCATAGGACTCCGGATAAGTTGTATCGAAGAGATCTTGAAGGACAGGCAGTCGGACAATCAATGCCCGCCGCATTGTCTTTGTTCCTCGCCACGGCGGGGCCTAGAAAATTTGGCCCGCGACGAGGTCGCGGGTCAATGACAGCATCACTGGGAGGCGAAGGTCGCCTGCTCAGTGCAACCGGGCTTTTGCTATCCGTTCTGCCTCCCGCTTGCGCCGGGCGAACATGTTCAGCACCTCGACGAGGCCGGAGAAGGCCATGGCAGCATAGACATAACCCTTCGGCACATGGAATCCCGTGCCTTCGGCGATCAGGGTCATGCCGATCATCAGCAGGAAGCTCAACGCAAGCATGACGATGCTCGGGTTCTTCTCAATGAAATTGGCCAGCGGTGTTGCTGCTACCAGCATGACCGCGACCGCAATGATGACGGCGGCGACCATGATCGGCAGATGCGGCGTCATGCCAACCGCGGTGATGATGCTGTCGACCGAGAAGACGAGGTCGAGCACGAGGATCTGGCCGATGGCGGCCGTGAATGTGTGGGTTGCGGACGAGGCGATGAAATCCTCCTCATGGTCCACCGGATCGACATTGTGGTGGATTTCCTTCGTCGCCTTCCACACCAGGAACAGGCCGCCGGCGATCAGGATCAGGTCCTTCCACGAGAAGCCGTGGCCGAAGAGTTCAAACAGTGGCGTGGTGAGCTGGACGATCCAGGCGACGGTGCCGAGCAGGACGAGGCGCAGGACCAGTGCCAGGCCTATACCGAGTCGACGCGCGTTCTCGCGCTGGTCCGCAGGAAGCTTGTTGGTCAGGATGGAGATAAAGACGAGGTTATCGATGCCGAGGACGATTTCCATGACCACAAGGGTGATCAGGCCGATCCAGGCGGCTGGACTTTGAAGGAGGAGGAGGATTTCCTGCATGGGCTCATTCCGGTTTGCAGCAGCAGATAGCTGCAACAAATGGAGTATGGCCCGCACAACGGCAAGAGGCCGTGAAAAAGCATTTGGGAAAAGTGTGTTTGGCGCTCCTTTTAGAGCGGCTTTTGGCAGGTTCCGGTGCCATAGGCGCAAAGGAAAACGCGGACGGCACTTTCAATGACGCGATCGAGTTCCTCCCGCGCCGGCACCTCGCGCATCTCGCCGAACAGACGCTGTTTGAAAAAGGTGCCGGTTGCAAGGTCGATGAACTGGCGGGCGGCGAGATCGGGATCCTCGGTTGCCACCGCGCCCCGGTCGATCTGGTGGCGGATGAAGGCCTCCAGCACGCTGCGGGCATTGGATGGGGCATTCGACAGGAATCGGTGACAAAGGCCGGGCATGCGGTCGACGACGCCAAGCACCGTTCGCATGGCGGGGATCATGTCAGTTTCGACGATCTGGTGAACAAAGGCCTCGGCAAAGCGACGCAGCCCTTGCTCGGCGTCCTCGCTGTCGGCGAGAATATCCCGCAGCGCGTCCGTGAAACGCCCTTTTTGTCGCTCGATCAGCGCCGCGAACAGGTCTTCCTTGCTCTGGAAATAGACGTAGATCGTTCCTTTCGAGACACCGGCCTCCCGGGTCACGTCGTTCATGCTGGCGGCATCGAAGCCCATTTTCATGAAGACCTGTCTTGCGCCGTCGAGTATCTGCTCGCGCTTCACCGGGTCTCCTCCGGCCGGGAAACGGCTGGGAATGACGGGGTAAGGGAACTCGGTCGAGTTGGTCTCTTCGACCTTCTTGGGCTTGCGGGTCATGGCTATCCGAAAATTAACTGCAACCAGCCAGATAGGGAAGGCGCTGACTTTCTGCCTCTTGATATGTGGTAGAAAAGGCTCTATGTCAATCGAACCGAACGGTTCAGTTCGATTTCGTACTCTGCCAGCGAATGGTTTGATCATGCCAGTATCCCAAAGGACGGGTGCCGCCCGCGCCGCCAATACCGCCGACGAGCAGGCGCCCGCCAACGACGTCAGCGTTCTGGAGGTGCGTCCCGGCGCCACTGCCGAACACGAGGTTGCGCCAGTTTTGGCTGCAGAACCCGCTGTCGTGAAGAAGCGCCGCAGCCCTGTCCTGCCGGTCATATTCGCGGCATTGGTCGCGGGTGCTACATGGTATGGATATGGCTGGTGGACCGAGGGCCGGTTCATGGTCTCGACGGAAGACGCCTATGTCGAAGGTGACATCGCGATCATCTCGCCGAAAGTCTCCGGCTATGTGAAATCGGTCGAGGTTGCCGGCAACCAGCGCGTCAAGGCGGGCGATCCGCTGGTGACACTTGATGGTGGCGACTATCGCATCGCCGTTGAGCAGGCCAAGGCACAGATCGCGGTGCAGCGGCTGACGCTCGAGCGGATCGACGCGCAGATCAAGGGCGGGGACGCCGCGCTTGCCCAAGCCGCGGCGCAGAAGCTGTCGGCCCAGGCATCGCTCAGTCTTGCCGAGCTTTCTTTCAAACGCGTCAGCGGCCTGCAGGAGCAGAAGGTGGTTTCGACCGCCGATCTTGACAATGCAAAGACCCAGTTCGAGCAGGCAAAGGCCAGCCTCGCCGCGGCCGACGCCAATATTGCTGCCGCCGAAGCCAGCATAGCCGTGCTGAGAGCGCAGCGTGCGGAAGCCGATGCCGGCATGCGCTCGACCGAACTGGCGCTGGAAAAGGCCGAACGCGATCTTGCCTTCACCGTCCTCAAGGCGCCCTATGACGGCATCGTCGGCAACCTCTCGGTTCAGGCGGGCGATCTCGTTTCAACAGGCAAGCGGCTGGCAGCGCTCGTTCCGGTCGAGGAACTCTATATCGAGGCGAACTTCAAGGAGACCCAGATCGCCAAGCTGGTTCCCGGCTCCAAGGTCGCGATCCATGTCGACGCCTATGGTGACGAGACGATCGAGGGCACGGTGACGTCGATCGCCCCTGCGTCCGGCTCGGTCTTCTCCATGCTACCGGCGGAAAACGCCACGGGCAATTTCACCAAGGTCGTTCAGCGGGTTCCTGTCCGCATCGAGATCCCGAAGGACGTGCTCAAGGCCGGCCACCTGCGGGCGGGCCTGAGCGTCGTGGTCGACGTTGATACGCGCACGGCGCCTGCCGGCGCCGCCCTGGCGGCTCAGTAGGCGAAAGTTCGAGGGGCGAGACCATGGCGGCAACGGGAGCGACACCGGCCGGATCGGCGGCGCTGCCCGCCGGCGAAGAGCGGATGGATCCGAAACGCGTCATCGCCTTCTTCGCGATGGTGTTCGGCATGTTCATGTCGATCCTCGACATCCAGATCGTCTCCGCCTCGCTCGCCGAGATCCAGGCCGGCCTCGGCGCGGGCTCCGACGAGATCGCCTGGGTGCAGACCTCCTATCTGATCGCCGAAGTGATCATGATCCCGCTGTCGGGAGCGCTGGCGCGCATCGTGTCGACGCGCATCCTGTTTTCCTTCTCCGCCGCCGGCTTCACCCTCGCCAGCGCACTGGCCGCGACCGCGACCAATATCGACCAGATGATCGTCTACCGGGCGATCCAGGGCTTCATCGGTGGCGGCATGATCCCCTCGGTGTTCGCGGCCGCCTTTACCATCTTCCCGCCGTCCAAGCGCAATATCGTCTCACCGATCGTCGGTCTCGTGGCGACGCTGGCGCCGACCATCGGCCCGACCATCGGCGGCTATATCAGCCACGCCATGTCCTGGCACTGGCTGTTCCTGGTCAACGTCATCCCCGGCATCATCGTGACCGCGGTGACCTTCAGCCTCATCGATTTCGACAAGCCCGACTTCAAGCTCTTCAAGAAGTTCGACTGGTGGGGCCTGTTCTGGATGGCACTCTTCCTCGGGACGATGGAATTCGTTCTGGAAGAAGGCAACAACAAGGACTGGTTCAACGACGAACACATCGTCATGGGCACCGTGGCCATGGTGGTCGGCGGCTTCTTCTTCTTCCACCGGGTGTTCCGTGTGGATTTCCCGGTCGTCGATCTGCGGGCCTTCGCCAATCGTAATTTCGCCTTTGGCTCGCTGTTCTCCTTCGTCATGGGGGTGGGGCTCTATGGCCTGACCTATCTCTATCCGGTCTATCTCGGTCGCATCCGCGGCTATGACTCGATGATGATCGGCGAGACCATGTTCGTCTCGGGCGCGGCGATGTTCCTCACCGCTCCGGTTGCCGGGGCACTGTCGAACAAGCTCGATCCGCGGGTGATGATGATGATCGGTTTCGCCGGTTTCGCCGCCGGCACCTACACCATGACCTTCATGACCGCGGACTGGGACTTCTACGAGTTGCTCGTTCCGCAGATCCTGCGCGGCTGCTCGCTGATGCTGTGCATGGTGCCGATCAACAATATTGCGCTCGGTACGCTTTCGCCCGACCGGATGAAGAATGCGTCGGGCCTGTTCAACCTGACCCGCAACCTCGGCGGTGCGGTCGGGCTTGCGGTGATCAACACCATGCTGACCCAGCGCTCGGACGAGCACTATGGCCGGCTTGCCGAACAGGCCCACTGGGGCAATGCCGCCGCGCTTGACTGGCTGGCGAGCGTCGGGGCCAACTATGACGCTTACGGCCTCGACGGAACGGCGGTGGCAATCAAGAAACTCTCGGGCGTCATAACCCAGCAGTCATGGATGCTGTCCTTCATCGATGTTTTCATGGGTCTGACGGTGCTGTTCTTCGGGCTGGTCTTCCTCGCGCTGCTGATCAANNTCAAGAAGCCCGGCGCGCCGGCGCCCGCTGGCTCCGGCCACTGATCCCGACCTTCCCCGCTCCGTTAATCCACCGCAGCGCCAAGGACCGTCTCCCCCAGCAGGGAGGCGGTCTTCGTCGCTTTGGTACTCACTGAAATATGAGGTACGTACATCAAAAAGCGATTTACGTACCTCAGAACCTGCGCTAGGAGTCCGCTCGGAGGAAAAATGAAGCCGACAGTCCACGACATCGCATCTGCCGCGGGCGTGAGCCTTGCCACCGTCGACCGCGTGTTGAACCGGCGACCGGGGGTCAGTGCGCGCACCCGCGACAAGGTGGAGGCTGCCGTTGCTACGCTCGGTTTCGTACGGGACGTGGCAGCGGCCAATCTCGCCAAGGGGCGTGTCTATCCGCTGACCTTCATCCTGCCCGCCAACGACAATTCCTTCATGCGCGAGCTTGAAGCGGCGGTGCACGATGCCGTGGCGCGCTCGCCCTCGGAGCGTACCGACATCCGCATCCTCGAGGTGCCGCCCTTCGATGCGGCGGCGCTTGTCGCGGTGCTCGACGCGCTTGTGGACGAAAAACCGGCCGGCGTGGCGTTGGTCGCCGTCGATGCGCCCGAAGTGGTGGCCGCCGTCGATCGGGTGGTCGAGGCGGGCATTCCGGTCGTGACGCTGGTTTCCGACCTGCCGGCTTCGCGACGCGTCCATTATGCCGGCATCGACAACCTGGCGGCGGGCCGCACGGCGGCGAGCCTGCTCGGACGTTT